>PAHR01000015.1 GCA_002705265.1 Pelagibacteraceae bacterium
CGCAATTATTCCAATTTATTCTGGACGACATCCTGGGTAAATGTAGTCAAATTTTTGGAAGGAGTTACGATGTCGAATATAGAGCTAAAAGATATATCAAGATCTGATAATGACACTGGTTCACCAGAGTCTCAAATTTTTTTTCTAACAAAAAAAATTAATCTTCTAACAGAACATATCAAAGTCCATAAGAAAGATTTCCACTCAAGAAGAGGTCTGCTAATGATGGTTGGTAAAAGAAATAGGTTAATGGGTTATTTAAAGAAGAAGAACGATACAAAATATACAGAAGTAGCAGAAAAGTTAAAATTAAGAAAAAAGTAAGACCTTATAAGAAGGCGGAAAGAGTATTATGACTAAAATTGAACACAAATTTAAACATGGCGAACATGAAATTACACTTGAAACAAATAGAGTGGCAAAACAAGCAGATGCCTCAGTATTAGTTTACTGTGGCGATACTGTTGTAATGGCAAACATATGTGCTGCGAAGACACAAAAACCAGATATTGATTTTTTTCCACTAACAGTCAACTATCAAGAAAAATATTATGCTTCAGGAAAAATTCCTGGTGGATTTTTTAAAAGAGAAGCAAGACCAACCGAAAGAGAAACTCTAATTTGTAGATTAGTTGACAGACCAGTTAGGCCTCTATTTCATAAAAATTTTAAAAATGAGACACAGATTATGCTAACAGTTCTGTCTTATGATGGAGTTGTTGATCCAGATATTATCGCAATGTATGCAACAAGTGCAGCTTTAGCAATTTCAGGACTTCCTGTACAAGGAGTTTTAGGCGCGGCAAGAGTTGGCTATATAGAAGATAAAATTGTTATTAACCCTTCAATTCAAGAATTAGAAAACTCAAGTCTAGATCTTGTTGTAGCAGGAACTGATGAAGGAGTTCTAATGGTTGAGTCAGAAGCAAAAGAATTACCTGAAGAAACAATGCTCGAAGCTGTAAATACAGGTCACGCTTTTTACCAAGAGTTTATTTCTAATGTTAAAGAATTTGCAACAAAAACTGAAATCAAACCATTTGCCGTTCCTGAACTTCCTGAATTTTATGAAGGACTTCAAAAGGATATTTCTGCAAAAATATCAGAAGATATTAGAGGAGCTTATAGCTTAACTGATAAGCAAGAAAGAAGTCAAAAATTAGAAGCAATAAGAACTTCAATCTTGGAAGAAATAGAAGATGATCAAAAATTAGCAGCTATTTCTATTATTAAGAATATTGAAAAAGATGTTGTCCGAGGAGATATTATCAAAAGTAAAAAGAGAATTGACGGAAGAAAACTAGATGAGGTAAGAAGTATTACTTGTGAATTAGATATTCTTCCAAGAGCCCATGGCTCAAGTTTATTTACAAGAGGAGAAACACAGGCATTAGTTGTAGCGACACTTGGAACAGGTGATGACGAACAAATGATTGACTCGCTAGATCCAATGAGCAAACAGCACTTTATGCTCCATTATAATTTTCCACCTTATTCAGTTGGTGAAGTTGGAAGAGCAGGATTCACAAGTCGTAGAGAAATTGGCCATGGTAAATTAGCATGGAGAGCGGTTAATCCAATGTTGCCATCAAAAACAGACTTCCCATATACTCTAAGAGTTGTATCTGAAATTACAGAATCAAATGGATCAAGTTCTATGGCCTCTGTTTGTGGAACCTCTTTATCCTTAATGGCAGCAGGCGTTCCAATTAAAAAACATATTGGCGGAATTGCTATGGGCCTAATTAAAGAAGGTGATGATTTTGTTGTATTAAGTGACATTCTTGGCGATGAGGATCATCTTGGTGATATGGACTTTAAAGTTGCAGGAACAGTAGATGGTATTACTTCACTTCAAATGGATATTAAGATTACAAGTATCACAAAAGAAATTATGCAGATTGCTTTAAATCAAGCTGCGGGAGGTAGAAAACATATTCTTGGAATAATGCAAGAAGCAATCTCTGAAACAAGATCAAAATTTTCCAAGCACGCACCTCAGATCGAAACTGTTATAGTTCCAAAAGATAAGATCAGAGAAGTTATTGGCTCAGGTGGAAAAGTAATTAGAAATATGGTTGAAGTATCAGGAGCAAAAATTGAAGTTAGTGATGAAGGTGAAGTAAAAATAGCTTCAAATAATGCCGACTCCCTTAATATGGCTAAGCAAATGGTAATGGATATTATTGCCGAACCAGAAATTGGTAAAATCTATAACGGCAAGGTTGTAAAAATTGTTGAATTTGGTGCATTTGTAAATTTTCTTGGTGCTAAAGATGGACTACTTCATGTTAGTCAAATATCAAAAGAGAGAGTGGCTAATGTATCTGATGTATTATCAGAAGGCCAAGAAGTTAAAGTTAAGGTTCTTGATGTTGATAGATCTGGTAAGGTAAAATTAAGCATGAAAGAAGTAACAGAATAACCAAAAATATTAAGTGAAATTAAATTATTTTATTTTATCGTTTTTTTTATGTATATCTTACGGTAATTCCAATGAGCAAATAATAAAATTAAACGAACTATACTTTAATAATGTTCTAGATTTATCAAGTTATAAAAAATCAATCACAAAGATAGGTGTTGATATTAATAGTAATGATTTTATTAGTTTATTTGAATTATTCGAAACAGGTGTATTAGATATAGAGTCATATAATCAAGCTTTAGAAAAAATAATTATTAACCGAGATCAGACTAAAGAAAATAATATAGTTGAAGATTTAATTAGTAATGACAAAATTTTTAAAACTTATAAGCACAAAAAATGTCAGGGTAGTAGCCAAATATGTAAGTTATTTGCTTTTGATAGCGTAGATCTTTATATGGAGAATGGTTCAATTTATGTTTCTAAAGACTTTGAGAAATGGCTTGTTGATAACGATCCAGATGTGGAGAAGGTTACAAAACAAATTTTTCATGATAAGGGAAATAAATTTTACACTACTATAAAGGTGTTACTCGTTGGCGGAAAAAAAGCAGAAGGAAACTTCAGGGGTACTTTGCAAAAAAATGATTTTGAACTTACCCTACTTGATATAAAAAGCAGAGGCGTTACTAAAGCTACAATTTATTTTGAATGAATTAAACTTCCTCTAGACTCATTCCAATTTTATTATAACCATTATCAACATATAAAATTTCTCCAGTAACTCCCTTAGAGAGGTCACTGACTAAATACACTGCTGATTTTCCAATATCGTCTAAAGACAAAGCTTTTTTTATAGGAGAATTATTAATAGTATAATTATAAATCTGTCTAGATTTATTAATAACAGCTCCAGCTAATGTTCTCATTGGACCTGCTGAAATACAATTCACCCTTATACCTCTATCTCCCATATCAACTGCTAAGTATTTTATTGAAGTTTCAAGAGCCGCCTTCGCAACTCCCATAACATTATAGCTTTGCATATATTTTTTTGCTCCGTAATAACTGAGAGACATAATAGATGCATTGTCATTTAATAAAGGAATAAATATTTTTGTAATTTCAGTTAATGAATATGTTGATATATGCAGTGTTTGAAGAAAATTTTCTTTAGATGTATTTAAATACTTTCCTGATAATTCGTTTTTATCAGAATAGGCTACAGCATGAACAATAAAATCAATTTTTGTATTAATTGAATTTTTTAATTGTTCAAGTGATTGGGTAGATGAAACGTCACAAGGAAAAACTCCAAGACAATCAACTTTTTGAGAGAGTGGCTCAACTCTTTTTTTTATAGAATCATTTTGATAGGTTAAATAAACTTGCGCTCCCTCTTTGCAAAGACTATCGGTAATACCCCAAGCTATTGAGTGATCATTAGCGATGCCTATTACTAATCCTTTTTTCCCTTCTAATATTTTATTCATGAAATTTTATAAGATAAATAGATGCGTTTGTTCCACCAAAACCAAAACTATTAGATAAAATTGAATTGATTTGAACTTCATTTTTTGTTTTAAGAATTATGTTCATGTTCTCTGCTTCAGGATCTAATTTTGAAATATTAGCAGATTCAACTAAAAAATTATTTTCCATCATAATAAGAGAGTAAATTGCTTCTTGTGCTCCTGTTGCTCCTAGAGAGTGACCAGTTAAAGATTTAGTAGAGCTTATAGGGGGAATATTGTCACCATACAACTTTTTAATGGACTGAAGTTCAATCATATCTCCTACAGGAGTAGAAGTTCCATGTGAGTTAATATAATCAACACTTTCGCCTCGAGTCGCCATATTCATGCATCTAATTGCACCTTCCCCTGATGGTTGAACCATATCATGACCATCAGAAGTCATTCCAAATCCTTTGATTTCAGCATATATTTTAGCACCTCTTTTTTGAGCACTTTCAAGACTTTCAACAACTATAACACCAGCTCCCCCAGCAATTACAAAACCATCACGATCTGCGTCGTATGCTCTTGAAGCGACTTCAGGTGTATTATTATATTTGCTCGATAATGCCCCCATTGCATCAAATAGAATAGACATAGTCCAGTGAGTCTCTTCCCCTCCACCAGCAAAAACTATTTCTTGTTGCCCATGTCTAATTAGATCAAAAGCATTTCCTATACAATGTAAACTTGTTGAACATGCAGAACTAATTGAATAATTAACACCTTTAATTTCAAAAGGAGTTGCAAGTGTTGCAGAGTTGGTACTAGACATTGTCCTAGTTACCATATAAGGACCAATTTTTTTTGGAGATTTTTCTCTTGCTATATCAAAAGCTTGTTGAAGTTGGTAAGTAGATGGTCCGCCAGATCCCATTACTAAACCTGTATTTACATTAGAAACTAAACTTTGACCTAAACCCGCATGCTCTATAGCTTCTTGCATAGCTACATAATTATATGCTGCTCCAGTCCCCATAAATCTTAAGACTTTTCTATCAACAGCTTCCTCAAGATTAATGGAAGGCTTTCCATGAACATGGCTTCTCATACCAAGTTCCTCATATTCTTTTTCATAAGTAATTCCAGATTTAACTTCTTTTAAACTTTTTAAAACTTCTTCCTTATTATTTCCTATGCAAGAAACAATTCCATATCCAGAAATAACAACTCTTTTATCACTCATTAAATAAACCAACCTTCAAATCATTTGCATGATATATAACTTTTTCATTATGAATAATTTGACCATCTCCGTATCCAATAGAAAGACCTTTTTTATTCATTGCTCTCTTTATATTAACCCTATAGCTAATTAATTTTTTATCAGGTTTTACTTCTTCAACAAATTTAATTTCACCAACTCCAAGAGCTCTTCCTTTTCCAGGATATCCAAGCCAACCTAGGTAAAATCCTAACATCTGCCATAAAGCATCTAATCCTAAGCAACCTGGCATAATTGGATCATCAAGAAAATGACATTCAAAAAACCATAAGTCTGATTTAATGTCTAGTTCAGCAACAATTTCACCTTTACTAAAAGAGCCACCATTTGTATTTACCTCTGTAATGCGATCAAACATTAACATAGGTGGCGCAGGTAATTGAGCATTGCCAGGACCAAAAATATTCGATTTACCGCATTCTATTAATTCTTCATAAGAAAAGCTGGATTGATTTTTAAAATTACTCATCATAAGTGTGATTACATTTAGATTGCTTCAATTCTAATTTGTTTATATCTGATGTCAAAAGATCAATTAATAAAATTTCACTTGAAATTTTTAATATTTTTTTTGCTAATCCAAGAATAATTTTATTACATGCAAGACTAGAAACAAAACCTGCTGTTGGGCCAATCATAGCGCTATTCAAGCATCTGTTATTTTGTTCATACATTTTAGGAAACAAACACTTAAAACAATTTGTATCTTTTAAATTCTTATAATCTTGTGAAAAAAAGATTCCCTCGCTGGAATTTATCGATATTGAACTGTAAGAAATGCATTTATTTTTTGCAAAAAGAGAGCTATTTGTTTTTGTTTGGTAATTGTCTGAACAGTCTAAGATATAGTCTAAATTATTAACATCATTTTTTTTAATATAATCTTCAAATGCTATTGGATACTGAAAAATATCAGTCACGCTATTAATGTTAGAAAGAACTTTTTTTGAAACTTCAGATTTAAGCTCTTCTATATGACTTTTATTATAATTTATTTGTCGATGCAGATTAGATAATGAAACTTTGTCATAATCAATCAGCGTAATTTTTCCGATACCTGCTCTAACTAAATATTGAGATGAGATTGTTCCCAAGGCGCCTAGTCCTATAAGTAACAAATGCTTTAAACCAAGATTCTTTTGACCAGTTTCAGAAATTCCCGGCACTAAAATTTGTCTTCCAAATTCTTCGATTATTTGATTTTTGCTCAAATTGCTTTTATGTAAATTCATAGTTTATTATTATTTAGTATAATAAGTTTAATAATTTTCTTGGCAAAATTATTTTTATTCATAGTTCCTAAATTAAACCAATTTAAATTTCTATCTATCAGATATCCATTATTTTTTTTGTCACCAAATATTTTGGTATTTTTTTTAGGATAATTTAAAATGAGAAAATCACAATTTTTATCAATTAATTTTTTTTTTGCATAAAACTTATGCCTATTTGTTTCAAAAGCAAACCCCACAATTAATTTTGGTCTTTTTTTCATTTTTGAAATTGATAGTAGAATATCCGGATTCTTAACAAGTTCTAAATTTAAATAATTATTTTTTTTTATTTTATTTTTTTTAATACTTTTAACTCTGTAATCTGAAACAGCAGCGTTAAAAATTGCTATATCAACTTCAGAATTTTTTCTTGCATGAATGAGCATTTCTTTTGCTGTCGTAATATCTATATATCTTACATAAGAAGATCTTATTTTTTTGACTGATATGTGGCCACAAATACAAGTTGTTTTAATTTTATTTTTTACTAGCTCTTTTATTATAGCAGTACCTTGGGCCCCTGATGATTCATTGGAGATATAGCGGACGGGATCTATGAATTCTCTTGTAGAACCAATAGTTATAAGTGCTGATTTCAATTATTTAAGTTGACCCAGAATTTCAATCGGCTCAACCAATCTTCCACTTCCATACTCACCGCATGCTAGTGAGCCGGAATCAGGACCTATAAACTCATGACCAAAATCTTTACAAATTTTAACATTTCTTTGGATAACAGGGTTAGCCCACATTTCTTTGTTCATTGCTGGAGCAAAATGAATTTTTTTATTTGCTGCTATAAGGCAGGTTGATGCTAAATCATCACATATCCCTTGAGAGAATTTAGATATGATGTTTGCAGTTGCAGGGTAAACTAATAAGTGTGTGTTGTCTCTTGCAAGCTTAATATGGCCAATATCTTTTTCCATGTCCAAGTCAAACAATTCAGAATAAATACGTTTTTTAGAAATACCTTCAATAAGCAGTTTTGATATGAATTCAAAAGTACTATTAGTAGCTATAATTTCATAATCAATATTTTGTTTCTCAAATATTCTTATTAAATCTAGAGATTTATAACAACCAACACTACCTGTAATTATTAATAAAATTTTCATAATTTTTTAAATATATATATGCTGTTAGCGCCCGAAAGAAAATGAATAGTTTTTTCATGATATAAATTTGCTGATTTTGCTAGCTTTATAATACTCTTTTCATTGGGAAATTTCTGAATACTATCTGCAAGATACTGATAACTCCTTCTGTCTTTAGCTATTAAACTTCCTAAAAATGGCAGAAAATTTTCTAAATAAAAATTAAATGATGAAGAAAAAATTTTTTTATTAGGATTGCCAAATTCCATAAATAAAAAATAACCATCTTTTTTTAAACACCTGTTAATTTCTTTAAAAGATTTTAATTTATTTTGAAAATTTCTAACACCATAAGTACAGGATATAATTTGAAAAAAATTTTTCTTATAAGGCATTTTTTCAGCATATCCAATTTTGTAATTAATATTTTTTTTTTGGTTTTTATCTTTAGATTTTAAGTGCATTTCACTTATGGGATCCAAAGCAAATAAATTTTTTTTTCTATTAAGTAAAAAAAAAATATCACCCGTTCCGCTTGCTACATCTAGTATGTTTTCAGAAGGTTTATGAAATTTTTCTAGCAATTCAGAATAATATTTCTTCCATAATCTATGAATACCAAAGCTCATTATATCATTCATCAAATCATATTTTTCGTTAGCCACTTTTTCAAAAATTTCTTTGATATTATATTCTATTAACTTATCTTGTTTTATCATGCCTGAACTTCCTGAAGTTGAAACTACAATAAGATATTTAAGCTCAAAAGTTAAAGAAAAAAAAATTTTAGATGCACTCAAATCATCTAAAAATCTTAGAAAAAACTTAGATTTAAAGGATCTAGAAATTTTAAAAAAAAGCAAAATTAAAAATGTTAGAAGAAAAGCAAAATATATTGTTTTTGACTTAACAAAAGATAATTATCTAATTATTCATTTAGGAATGAGTGGTAGATTAAAATTTTTGCAAGGAAATTATATAATTGAAAAACATGACCATTTGGTTTTGAAGTTTAAAAACTTTACAATAGTGTTAAATGATCCGAGAAGGTTCGGAATGTCTTTTTTACTTAAGAGTAAAAAAGAATTTTCTAATTTTTTCAAAAAATATGGTTATGATATATTTCAAGATAAAATTCCAAAGAAAAAATTATTTAAAAAAATTTCAATTAAAAATATGACTATTAAAAAAATGTTACTAGATCAGCAATATTTCGTTGGCATTGGTAATATATATGCTAATGAAATTCTTTTCCTATCTAAAGTCTCTCCAACAAGAAGATTAAATTTAATTAAATATAAAGAGTTTGAAATTATAGTTAAATCGATAAAACAAGTTTTAAAAAAAGCAATTAAAAATGGAGGATCATCTATAAGTGATTATAAGTCCCCAGATGGAATACTTGGAAGTTTCCAAAATATGTTTAATGTTTACCAAAAAGATGAAATTTTATATAAAAAGAAACTTTATTCAGTCAAAAAAATTGTCCAAAATGGCAGGTCAAGCTTTTACGCACCTGCTTTACAAAGATAAAAAAAAGTATAAGTTACTAACGTAATTAAAACAATAACCTGTTAATAAATTATAATAATGCCACAACATAAATCATCCAAAAAAAGACTTAGACAGTCAGATAAAAAAAAAGTAATTAATAAGAGCTTTAAATCTAACGTTAATACTGAAATTAAAGCAATTGAAAAACTTATAAATGATAAAAATCAAGAAGAATCAATGAAAAAACTTAAAGGCGTTATGTCCTTACTACATAAAGCCACAAAAAAGAAAATTATTAATTTAAATAAAGCATCTAGAACAATATCAAAGATTCAAAAAAATATATCATCGATTTCAAAATAAAAACTTGACTGCAAGTATTTTTTTCTAACCTTTTTCCAAATTCTTTTCTTCTTCTATGACTATTTTCATGATTTAATACCTGCACTTTAGTAGAGGAAGGACTTTAAAAATAGTGGACGAGGATTTTCATTTTAATGAAGTCAAATTATCTTGGCAAAAAACTTTAAGTGAGTTAAAGAAATCGCTTGATAAAAACACCTTTCAAAATTGGATAAAACCAGTATCTTTCGAGTCATACGATAATGGAATATTATCTCTATCAGTACCCACAAGATTTTTAAGGGATTGGATTATTAATAATTATGCTTCGGTTATAAAGAGAGTTTGTACTGATCAAGGTTCTCAAATAAAAAAACTTTCAATAATAGTAAAGGAAAAGAATGAAAGAATTATTCCTGGAACAGAAGCTATTTATCAAGACAAAGAAGAGGAAGAAGATACATATTATGATGATATATCTGCTCCGTTAGATCCAAAATTTACTTTTGATAATTTTATTGTGGGCAAACCAAACGAACTTGCATATGCTGCTGCACAAAGAGTAGCCGAGTCTGAGGTTGTAAGTTTTAATCCTTTATTTTTATATGGTGGTGTTGGTTTAGGTAAAACTCATTTAATGCATGCAGTCGCATGGTCAATAAAAAAAAGAAGCCCAAAAAAAAATGTTGTTTATTTGACAGCAGAAAAATTTATGTATCAGTTTATAAAAGCCCTTAGATTTAAAAATATTATGAGTTTTAAAGAGCAATTTAGATCAGTGGATGTTCTTATGATTGATGATGTTCAATTCATTATTGGTAAAGACAACACTCAAGAAGAGTTTTTCCATACTTTTAATACCTTGGTTGATAAAAAAAGACAAATAATTATATCTGCTGATAAATCCCCAGCAGACCTTGAAGGCCTCGAGGATAGATTAAAATCTAGATTAGGTTGGGGCTTAGTTGCCGATATTCACCCATTAACATATGAATTAAGACTGGGAATTCTCCAATCTAAATCAGAGCAAAAAAATCTAAAACTTTCCTCTGAAGTACTGGAGTTTTTAGCAAATAAAATTACTAACAACGTTAGAGAAATGGAAGGAGCACTCAATCGTTTAGCTGTTCATGGTTCTCTTCAACAATCAGATATCAGTATGGACATGGTAAAAGATGTTCTAAAAGATCTTTTAAGAACTAATTCTAGGAAAATAACAATTGATGAAATACAAAAAAAAGTTACCGAACATTATAATATTAGACTTTCCGATATGCATTCCCCTAGAAGGTCAAGATCGATTGCTAGACCAAGACAGGTAGCTATGTATTTAGCAAAATCTATAACAACTAGATCATTGCCAGAAATAGGAAGAAAATTTGGTGGAAGAGACCATACAACAGTAATTCATGCAATTAAAACTATTGAAGAAATAATGGTAAATGACCCTAGTCTTGCAGAAGATATTGAACTTTTAACTAGAATATTGCAAACTTCTTAGATCATGGAATTTAAATTAAGTAGGGAAGCCTTATTAAGAGTTCTTAACCATGTTAGTTCAATAGTTGATAGTAGATCTACAATAACAATTTTATCAAACCTATACATAAAATGTGAAAATAATAATGTGGAGGTAAGATCAACAGATATGGATATATCTATTAGAGAATTTGTATCTTGTGAGTCAGTAAAAAATGGTGAGGCAACTGTTAATTCAAGAATTTTAACTGATATTATTAGGAAAACAAAAAAAAATACGATTATTAAATTTAAGAGCGATGGAACTAGATTAATAATTAATTCTGAAAATTCAGTTTTTGAGCTAAATGCATTGTCTGCTGATGAATTTCCAAAATTTGTTCCTCTCAACCAAGCAAATTCATTTGAATTAACAGTTGATCAAATAAAAAGAATTTTCAATAAAACAAAATTTGCTATATCAGCAGAGGAAACTCGGTATTACTTAAATGGTGTTTATTTTCATACAGTAAAATCCGATGATAAAAATATTTTAAAAACTGTATCAACGGATGGCCATAGGTTAGCTAAAAATGAACTTGAAATTTCATCATCAGTTGACATTCAGGGCATAATAATGCCTAGAAAATTTATATTACAATTAGATAAAATTTTAGGTGATTTTGAGGGAACTGTTAAAATTGTTTCTAGCGAAACACAAGTGAGTTTTGAAACTGATAGTTTTATTATTATAAGTAAGCTTATTGATGGAAAATTTCCTGATTATGAAAAAGTTATACCAGTTGAAAATGATAAATTATTAGAAATTGAAACAGATCCATTTTTTAATGCAGTGGATAGGGTTTCAACGGTAAACCAAGATAAAACACCTACTGTTAAACTAGTTTTTGAAAATAATTGTGTAAAAATTATGGCAACTAGTACGGAAAGTAATAAAGGCGATGAAGAAGTTCAAGCTAATTATACCTCACAAAAACTAGAAATTCTTTTTAATTCAAAATATTTGTTAGATTTAAGAGATGTTCTAGAAAGTGAAAATATAATTTTGGAATTACTCAACCAATCATCTCCTGTAATTGTGAAAGATCCAAAAGATAATACTAGTATATACATATTAATGCCTATGCGAGTTTAGTTGAGCCTACCAAAACTTACTAAAATCAAATTAAATAATTTTAGAAATTTTAATGAATTATCTCTAGAATTTTCAAATCAACACACGCTTTTAAAAGGTAAAAATGCTGTAGGAAAAACGAGTATTCTAGAAGCAATATCTTTTTTATCACCAGGAAACGGTTTTAAAAAAGACAAACTTGATAATATTGTCAATTCATCTTCAAACAAAAAAGGAGCAAATATAAAATTTTTTTTTCAATATGAAGGAATGAATGAAAATATTTCAATCAATATTGAAGATAAAGATTTAAAATTATCCAAAGCTTACTTTTTAAATGATAAGAAAATAACCCAACAAGAATTATTAAATAAATTTCAATTATTTTGGTTTTCTGAACAAGATAAAATTTATTTTATTAAAGATAAGCAATATCATAGAGGTATTTGCAATAGAATAATTTGTTATTTTGAGCCAAATTTATTTAAATTATTAAATCAATTTTTAAGACTAAGAAGAGAAAAGAAAAAAATTCTATTAACTTCTAAAGATAAATCTTGGCTTAGCCAAATAGATATTCAACAACGAAATATATGTGAAAACATACTTAAAATAAAATATGATTTTATGAATTTTTATAAAGATTGTAGAAATAAAAGCAAAAATCTATTTTTTGAATATGATATATTTTTTGATTTTGAAAATATATCCATCTTTGATTTCATATCAAAGTTTGATCAAGAAATGAAAAATGAAAACGAATCAAAAGGTGAATATTCACTTATAAGTAAATACGATCCCTTAAAAAATGTTTTTCAACTTATGCACCAAGGCAAAAAAATTAATCAGCTGTCATCTGCTCAGTCAAAAATGCTAATTTTAAGCTTTCTTTTAGACTCTGCTAAATTTTTAAAATCTCAAAAAAACAAAATTACAATTTTTTTAATAGATGAAATTTTTGATAATTTTGATATATTAAACTTACAAAAAGTTATTCATTATTGTGCAAAAAACAACTTCCAATCTTTTTTCTCATCAACCGATAACTTCAACATCAAGGAACAATTAGATAACTTAAAAATATTAAGCATTAAATGACAAATAATTACTCAGCATCTTCAATTAAAGTTTTAAAAGGATTAGAGGCAGTTCGTAAAAGACCTGGAATGTATATTGGGGATACTGATGATGGAACCGGATTACATCATATGGTTTATGAAGTCCTAGATAATTCAATTGATGAAGCTCTTGGAGGTTTTTGTGACTCTATTCAACTAACTATTAATAAAGATGGATCAGCAATAATTACTGATAATGGTAGAGGTATTCCAGTTGATAAACATAAAGGAGAAAAAATTCCTGCCGCTGAAGTTATAATGACTCAACTTCATGCAGGGGGAAAATTTGATGATAATAGTTACAAAATATCTGGAGGACTGCATGGAGTAGGTGTTTCAGTAGTTAACGCATTGTCTGAAAAATTACTGTTAACAATAAAAAGAGATGGAAAAGTTTATTCAATGGAATTTAGAGATGGAGTTACATCAAAAAAATTAAAGCCAATCGGAGTTATGAAAAAAACTGAAAAAACTGGAACTTCTGTGCAATTTTGGCCGTCAAAAAAAATTTTTAGTAACACAGATTTTGTATTAAAAACACTAGAACACAGAGTAAGGCAATTGGCTTTTTTAAATTCAAATGTAAGAGTTCTGTTGTCTGATATGAGACAAAACAAAGCACAACCCGTTGAATTTTACTATCAAGGAGGTTTAAGTGCCTATGTACAATTTTTAAATACGCGTAAAAGCACCTTAAACAAAATAATATCTTTTTCAGGTCAGAGTGAAGGTGTAAAAGTCGAGGCGGCTTTACAGTGGAATGATGGATATTCAGAATCAATGCTTTCTTTTACAAATAATATTCCACAAGGGGATGGAGGTACTCATTTACAAGGATTCAGGTCGGCCTTAACAAGATCTTTGATTGGTTATTCAAATACCGTAGCAACATCAAAAAAAAATAGTGTAGTTCTTACAGGAGATGATGCTAGGGAGGGTATGACTTGTGTTTTGTCTGTAAAAGTACCTGATCCAAAATTTTCTTCTCAAACAAAAGATAAGCTTGTTTCTTCAGAAGTAAGGCCCATTGTAGAAAAAATAATTTCAGAACAATTGAGTGGTTGGCTAGAGCAAACACCTGGTGAAGCAAAAAAAATTGTTTCAAAAATTATTGAGGCAGCTTCTGCAAGGGATGCCGCAAGAAAGGCAAGAGAGTTAACTAGAAGGAAAAATGTTTTAGAAGGATCCTCACTACCTGGCAAACTCGCTGACTGCCAAGAAAAAGACCCTGCTAATTCAGAACTATTTATAGTTGAGGGAGATTCTGCTGGAGGATCTGCAAAACAAGGAAGGGACAGAGTAACCCAAGCAATACTTCCACTTAGAGGAAAAATTTTAAATGTTATTAAAGCAAGAGAAAATAAGGTACTAGAAAATAATGAAGTTTCAAACTTAATAACAGCGATAGGAGCTAGTCATGGCTCTGATTTTTCATTAGATAATATGCGTTATCATAAAATTATAATTATGACTGATGCCGACGTAGATGGTAGTCATATAAGAACACTTCTATTAACTTTTTTTCACAAATTTATGAAAGAAATAATTACTTCAGGTAGACTTTATATTGCCCAACCACCATTATACAGAGTTAAAAAAGGAAATTCAGAAAATTACTTACTTGATGATAGGGAATTAACAAAGTTTCTTCTAAAGAATAATCGTGATGAAATAGAGTTTAATTTATATAAAAAAAATAAAAAAGTTTCCTTAAAAGAAGAGGAGCTTAATAGCTTTGTTGAACTTGCATCAAAAGTAAATTCAGCATACCAAAATTTAGATTTAACTTATTTAGAACATCAGTTTTTTGATCAGATAATAAACACTTCTATTTTTCTAGAAGATTTTAATCCAAAAGATATTAACACAAATACATTTAAAAATTTCTTGTCAAACTTGAATTCTATTATGAAAGCAAAAGCCATGAAATATACATTTCAAAATATTATTAGTAATAATTTAATTTTTCTTCAAGAGAAAGAGGGTTATAAAAAAATAATTAAACTTCCTATTGAAAAACTAATTAATATAAGAAGCTTTATTTTGAAAGATAACATTAAACCTTTAAAAGATTTTGGATTTCACAAATCAACTGAAATTACATTTGGAATTACGAAAATAAATTCCAAAGAGATAAAGCATTGCTATGGTTTAGTAGAATTTTTTAATATTTTATTTGAGATGAGTAAAAAAGGTCAAAGTATTAGCAGATATAAGGGATTAGGTGAAATGAATCCAGATCAACTTTGGGAAACAACCTTGGATAGAAATAACCGCAGATTGCTCCAGGTAAAGTTAGAAGATGTTGTCAATACAACAAGAGTTCTTGATCAACTAATGGGAGATGATGTAACTGATAGAAGAAATTTTATTGAGCAAAATTCTGTAAAAGTAGCTAATTTAGACATATAATTTGCTAAATAATAATAATTTTTTATTTATAAACTCCTCTGACTTTACAAGAATAAGATTCATTGCTTTTTTAGGTCAAGCTCTAGCTTTAGGAGTAACTTATAATTTAGTTACAGTTGACAATACAGTTATAATTGCCTCAAGTTTAGTTGCCGGATCTTTATTAATCAGTAACGCATTAACTTACTATTTATTAAAACAAGGAAATAAAGTTCTAAGTGAAAATCAAATATTTTATTTTCTATTTTTTGATATTTTACAAATATCAATTTTAATTTCTATAAATGGTGGTTATACCAATCCATTTATTTTTATTATATTGGCACCTTTAGCTATCTCAGCAACATATTTATCAATAGAAAAAATTTTAATGATTGTTAGCTTAGCTTTAGTATGTTTTGCAGTAATTTTCAATTTTTATATTGAGCTGCCAGAAGATATAAGACCAATACTTAATGACAATTATAGTTTGGGAATAATGACATCTCTTTTTATAAGTAGTATTTTTATGGTTTTTTATCTTTTTTATTTTTCATTAAATTTTAAAAAAACTCAGGCCGCATATCAGCTTGCTAGTAATCAGCTCCAAAATGAAAAAGAACTTCTAAAAATAGGTGGTTTAGCTGCGGCTGCTGTTCATGAACTTGGCACGCCGCTTAATACAATCAATTTGATTATAAATGATTTTGAAAAAGATAAAAATTTAAATAAATATCATTCAAAAGATATTACTATATTGAAAGAGCAACTTGAAAGATGTAAAAAAATTCTAAAAGATCTTTCTACAAACCCTCAATCCAAAAAACCAGGAGCTGAGGTTACAAACATCTCTCTTGACGCCTATGCACAATCACTTACTGAACAATTCGTAAATAATTACAATGGAATAGAGCTAGATTTTAGAACTGATGAGGGTTCTAAAACAATTATTTTATCGCAGACCCCTGAATTAAATATTGCCATGAATAATATTATTCAAAATGCAATAAGCTTTGCATCATCTAGGATTGATATAATTACTGAAGTTTCTATGAATAATTATCTGATTAAAATCAAAGATGATGGCCCAGGTTTTGATAAAAAGTTTATAGCAAATTTTGGCAAACCATTCTATTCTACTAGGGCAAACAATACATTAAATATGGGTTTAGGTCTTTTTATTACAAAACAAATGATCGAAAATCTAAAGGGTAACGTAGAAATATATAATAATAATGGAGCTGAGGTTGTATTAAGATGGAACAAATAGACGAAATAAATATAAAAGATAAAACATTATTTATTATTGAAGATGATAAGTCTTTTCGTGAGAGATTAACGACATCTTTTACAAGAAAAGATTTTAATGTTACTTCAGCATCTTCTAAAAAAGAAGCTCTTGAAATACTTTCTAAATTTTCTTTTCAATATGCAATAGTCGATTTAAGGCTAGGTGATGGATCAGGTTTGGATGTTATAAAAGTTATTAAAGAGCAGAACCCAAGTTGTAGAACAGTAATGCTAACAAGTTATGGAAATATAGCTACAGCTGTTTCATCAGTAAAATTAGGAGCAGACGATTATGTTCCAAAACCAGCAAATGTTGATGATATTGAAAAGTCTCTTTTATCTGCTTCAAGTGCTCTGCCACCTCCACCAGAAAATCCTATGTCAGCTGATAGAATAAGATGGGAGCATATTCAAAGAGTTTTTACACAATGCAATAGAAATGTTTCCGAAACAGCAAGAAGACTAAAAATGCATAGAAGAACTCTCCAACGAATTCTTAACAAGCATGCACCTAAAGAATAGACTATAATAAGTTTGTGAAAAACAAACTAATTTTAGTCGATGGATCAGCATATATTTTTAGGGCTTACTATGCCTTACCACCGATGACTAATAGTCTTGGAATTCCTACTAATGCAGTATACGGATTTTGTAATATGATGCTTAAGTTAATTGAGCAATATGATGGCAATAAAATTATTATTGTTTTAGACGCTGGAAGAAATACATTTAGAAACAAAATCTACCCTGAATACAAAGCAAATAGAGGAGAAGCTCCTGAGGACCTAATCCCTCAATTTAAAATAATTAGAGAAGCAATAGATGCATTTGGATTAGATGTTATAGAAAAAAAAGATTTCGAAGCAGATGACGTGATTGCCTCTTATGCAAAGTATGGAAATGAAAATAATATCGAAACTATAGTCTATAGTTCAGATAAAGATCTTTTTCAGCTCTTAACAGGAACAATCAAGATTATTGATCCAATGAAAAATATTGAGATAGATGATGACAAAGTCTTTGAAAAGTTTGGGGTTAAGCCAGATAAGATCACAGATGTCCAATCCTTAATTGGTGATACCTCAGATAACATACCAGGCGTCCCAGGAATAGGCCCTAAAACTGCAGCTAAATTAATCAATGAATTTGGAAGTTTCGAGGATCTATTGAAAAATAAAGATCAGATACAAAACCTAAGAATTAAAAATCTGATTAGTGAGCATGAAAATCTTGCAAAAATTAGCCATGAACTTGTCATATTAAAAGACGACTTAGAGCTGCCCATAGAAATTAATAAAATTAAATCTTTTGACGATTCAGTAAAGCTAAATGATTTTTTTAAGAAATATGAATTTAAATCACTTATTAGAAACGAACTTCATGAAACTAAACCCAATGACACACCAGTAGAAAGAGACTTTCGGTCAATTATTGAAGTCAAAGACATTTTAGAATTCTTACAAAACCAAAAAAACCAATCATTGCTATCATGCGATTTAGAAACAGATAGTTTGAACGTAGAGCAAGCTAATATTATTGGTATTTCAATCGCAAATAATGACGAATCTGTTTATTTACCTTTCAAATCGCCTGAGAATGAAATTAATAAAAAAGATCGGATAAAAATTTTAAAGTCTCTCAATGATTTGTGTGAAGATGAAAGTATTTTAAAGATTTTTCATAATGCAAAATATGATTGTGTCATACTTCAAAGATACGGAGTGAACACTAGAAGCTTCCAAGATACACTTCTTATGTCCTATTTTATTAATAATGGAATTACCAAACATAATTTAGAGGACTTATATTTTTATTATTTTGGTGAGGCTAAAGAAAAATTTAAAGATGTTATCAAAAATGAGTCTAAGAGAAATTATAAGGATTTTTCCGAGGTCCCTTTAAAATTGGCAACAAATTACGCAGCTTTTGATTCCTTTGCGACTTTACAGATATTCAACAAATTATATCCTTTAGTAGCCCAAGATAAGAATAATTGGATTTACTACGAAGTTGATAAAAAACTAAGTTTAGTTTTACAAGATATGGAAAAAACAGGTTTTATGATTGATAGGCCCTTGCTATCAAAGCTAGAAACTGAAATAGGAAAAGAAATTCAAAAAATTGAAAAAAAAATATTTTCAATCTCTGGCTCAGAATTTAATGTTGGTTCCCCAAAGCAACTCACTGAGGTTTTTAAAAATTTAGACATTAATGTGAAAAAAAAAACAAAGGCAGGAGATTTCCAAACAAATGTAGCAGTGCTAGAACAACTAGAAAGTGAAGGCGTTGAAATTGCAACGCATATTCTACAATGGAGGCAATATTCAAAGCTCCACTCTACATATACATCCTCTCTAGCAGATCATGCAGATAAAGACGATAGAATTCATAGTACATTTAATATTGCCTCAACAATAACCGGAAGACTTAGTTCCTCGGAACCTAATTTACAAAATATTCCCATTAGATCTGAAGTTGGTAAAAAAATTAGAACTGCCTTTATAGCTAAAGAAAATTTTAAGTTATATAGCTTAGATTACTCACAAATTGAGTTAAGAATTTTATGCGAGGCATGCAAAGACCCTAATTTATTAGAAGCTTTCAACAATGATATTGATATTCATGAGAGTACAGCTCAACTTGTGTTTAGTAAGAAAAAAATTAATAAAGATGATAGAAGAATGGCCAAAATTATAAACTTTGGAATTATATATGGAATAAGTGCTTTTGGCTTAGCTAAACAACTTAAAGTTTCTAATCAAGAAGCAAAATATTTTATAGAAAATTATTTCAAAAAATTTCCAAATATTGAAAAATTTATGAATGAATCAATTGAAACAAGCAAAAAAAATGGCTATGTAGAAAACTTGTTCGGAAGAAAATCGTTTATTAAGAATATAAATTCAAAAAATTTTATGCTTAGATCTTATGCTGAAAGACTTGCAATAAATGCACCGATTCAAGGATCTGCTTCTGACTTAATTAAAATAGCTATGATTAAAATTCATAATTTTATTAAAGACGAAAACTTAATGTCAAAAATGATTTCACAGGTTCATGATGAGCTTTTATTTGAAATTCATATAAAAGAAGAAAATATTGTTGATAAAATTAAGAATATTATGGAAAGCTGCCATAAAGAATTTATTAAATTTGAGACACCAATCAAAGTTGATTTTGGAAAAGGAAAAAATTGGGGAGAGGCACATTGATTGAAAATATTAATTAAATACTTATCATTAATTTTTTTTTCTTTTTTTATATTTTATTTTTTGACATTAGTTTATTCATTTTCAAATATTTATTTATCATTTAAGGAAGAAGATTCAATTAAATTAAGAAATTTTTTAGACAAAAAAGAACTAGCTTATAATTTTGAAGAACAGTTAAATAAAATTATTTATAAAAAAATTAAAGCAGATTTGACGTTAAACTTTTTTTATAATTTAGATAAAAACAATTTTGATAAATTTATTAAAAATAATATTCAAGAATTATCATTTTATTTATCAGATGAAAAATTTCTTATTAATTTATATAAAAATCCAAGTTTATTTAAGCAATATATTGAAAACTTTAAGTTAGATGAATCTCAAAAACTAGAAAAGGAACATAAAACAAAAGAAAATAATTTAAATCCAAAAAAAAATAAATTTAAATTAGTAGGTCCAAATGTAAATGAATTATTTAAGGATACTAACTATTTTTTTCTTCTATCACACAATACATTTAAGTTAGATTTTATTCATAAAAATATAAATGTTATAGTTATGCTTAATCTGAATAAACTTATTTGGAAAATTAGCTATATTGAAATTAAATTTTAATTTAAATAATTTATTTACTAAAATTCTTCATTGGGGTTATTAAACGCAACCCATTTTTCAGCTTCTTTATGACCCCCTATATGCTTATTATCTATAACAATTTGAGGAAAAGATTTCGCATCCGGAAATTTTTCAAAGAATTTATTTCTATCAAAGTCTTGATCTAGCATCAAAACCCTTGGATTAAGTTCTTTAAGCACAGCTTTTGCCTTATTGCAGTTTATACAATTTTCTTTTGAATATATTTCTACTTTCATTTAAAAATTTTCATCAAAAGATAAAGATCTATCAGTTGGTCTTTGATATTCCGATACACGTTTTTCGAAGAAGTTTGTAACACCTTGAACATCAAGAGCCCTCATAAAGTCAAATGGATTTTCAGTATTAAACACTCTTTCAAATTCAAACAAGTCAGCAATTCTGTCTGCCACAGCTTCAATATATTGACACATCATTTCTTTATTCATACCAATCAAATCAACAGGTAATGCATCTTTTACAAACTCTTTTTCAAAATCAACGGCTTCTCTTACAATTTCTTCAAATTCTGATTGAGGTACATTCGCTGTAATTAAACTCAAGTCCTTAATATCGGAATCAGTTAGACTAGAGTTGTTGTATTTGTCTCTTAATATTTTATACATCAATGCAGAAAAACTAAAGTGCATCCCTTCATCTCTTGCAATCCAATCATTTGATAAAGCCAATCCTGGTAAAAGACCCCTTTTCCTAAAATAGTATATGGCACAAAAAGATCCCGCAAAAAATAATCCTTCGACAAGACCAAATGCAATTAATCTTGTTAAAAGATTTTGTTTACCATTAAGCCATTTAGCTACCCACTGAGCTTTATGGTTGATACAAGGTACATTTTCTATGGCAGAAAATAATTTTTCTTTTTCTTCCCTATCGCTTACATAAGCTTCTATTTGGAGACCATACATTTCAGCATGTATTGATTCATTTGCCATTTGCATGGTAATAAAACATCGTGCTTCGGGAATTAAAATCTCATTATAAAACCTACTCGCAAGATTTTCATTAATCATGGCCTCTGAATTAGCAAAATAAGCGAGAACCTGCTTAATAAAATGTTTTTCCCCGTCCTTTAGTGTTTGTAAATCTCTAAGATCATCTTGAAGTGAAACTTCTTCCGTAGTCCAAAATGATTGAATATGTTGTTTGTATCTATCCCATATTTCTTGGTGCTTAATTGGAAAAATTGATTTACATCCTTTAGATATCATGATTTATACAACTTCCCTTAAGCACTGCATGTTAAACATTCCTCAGAATCTTCATTTTTTTCTTTTGTTTCTTTTAGAAAACTGTCTTTTGCTTGCTTTTCTGAAGAAACTGTTACTTTGACAGCATCAACCGCTGATCTACTTCTAAGATAGTACATGCCAGTTTTAAGTCCTTTTTTCCAAGCATACATATGCATAGAATTTACTTTTCCGAAAGTTGGATTGGATAGCCATAGGTTCATTGATTGTGTTTGATCAATGAAAGGTGCTCTATCAGCTGCCATATCAATAACAGTTTTTTGGGAAGTTTCCCAAACTGTCTTATAGATTTTTTTTAGGTCTTCTGGAAAGTTTGGAATATCTTGAACAGAGCCATTTTCTAAAACAATATTATCTCTCATTTCTTTACTCCAAAGCCCTCTTGTTGATAATTCTTTAACAAGATGTCTGTTTACTAAGAGAAATTCACCCGAAAGGGTTTGTCTTTTATATATATTTGAAGTTTGAACCTGGAAGGTTTCAGTATTGCCTAAAATAATACCAGTAGAAGCAGTAGGCATGCAAGCAGTTGTCAAAGAATTACGTACCCCGTGAGATTTTATTTCTTTTCTTAAATTCTCCCAGTCCCACATAGAAGAAGGAGTGATGCCCCATAAATCAAATTGAAATTTTCCTTCAGATAATGGAGATCCTTTAAAGGTTGAGTAAGGACCTTTTTCTTTAGAAAGCTCCATGGAAGATTCTATTGAACCAAAATAAATTGTTTCAAAAATATTCTTATTAATTTTTTTTGCCTCTTCCCCATCATGAGCTATACCCATCATAAAAAATACATCTGAAAGTCCTTGTATGCCAAGACCTATAGGTCTATGAAGCTTGTTAGATTTATTAGTTTTTTGAGTAGGGTAGAAATTAATATCTATAACCTGATCTAGGTTTCTAGTTGCAAGTTTAGAAGTTTGATAAAGTTTTTCATAATCAAAAGAATTTTTTTCTTGATTGACAAATTTTGGAAGAGCTATGGAGGCAAGATTGCAAACAGCAGTTTCTCCTTTTTCAGAATATTCTACGATTTCAGCACAAAGATTTGATGATTTAATTACACCTATATTTTTTTGATTTGACTTATTATTTATGGAATCCTTATACAACATATAAGGTTGTCCTGTTTCAATTTGAGCTTCTATAATTTTTGACATCAAAGTGCGTGCTTTTATTTTTGTCAGATGGGGTAAATCATTTTCATATTGAGTATATAAATTAACAAATTCATCACCATAGGTATCAGAAAGACCAGGGCATTCATGTTCACTCATCAAGGTCCAATCTTTATCTTCTTCAACTCTTTGCATAAAAAGATCAGGTATCCATAGAGCGTAAAAAAGATCTCTGGCTCTAAACTCTTCTGAGCCAGTGTTTTTTCTTAGTTCTAGAAATGCTTCTATATCCGCATGCCATGGCTCAAGATATATTGCAAAAGATCCTTTTCTTTTTCCACCTCCTTGATCAACAGATTTGGCTGTTTCATTAAATATTTTTAAGAAAGGTATAAGTCCATTTGATTTGCCATTTGTTGATTTTATTCTACTTCCGCCAGCTCTTATATTATGAGCATGTAGCCCAATACCCCCTGCTGTTTTAGATATAAGGGCACAATCTTTTATAGTGTTGAAAATACCCTCTATAGAGTCTTCTTCCATTCCAATTAAAAAACAAGAAGAAAGTTGCTGCATTTTCAAACCACTATTAAATAATGTTGGGGTAGCATGTGTATAAAATCCATTTGATAGAAGATCATAAGTTTTTTTTACAGCATCATAATTAAATTCATTGCATGAAACTGATAAAGCAACTCTCATCCATAAGTCTTGTGGCCTTTCAATAGTCTTGTTATTAAATTGTAATAAATAAGCACGCATTAGAGTTGTTAATGCAAAATAATCAAAATGATAGTCGCGATCATAATCTATAATTGCCTCAATTGATTCAGCATTTTGTTGAACCTTTTTATAATACTCTTCATTGAGAAGACCATCTTGAAATAAATTTTTGCTTGCTATAACAAATCCAGGTGTTTCTTTATGAAGTGCATTTGCTTTAATTCTGCCTGCTAGATATGAATAGTCAGGATGCTCAACTGTAAGTGCAGCCGCGGTTTCTGATAGGTAATTGTCTATTTCAGTAGTTGTAATATCGTTATACAAACCTTGAATTGCTTTTTGGGCTATAGTAATTGGATCAATTTCTAAACCATTAGAAAGAATAGAAATTCTATTTGTTATTTTATCAAGAGAAACCGGTTCTTGCTCACCATCTCGTTTTAAAACCATCATGGAAGAAACTCTTCCACCAGCCTGTTCTTTTAATTGATCAGTTTTGTATCTTTGAGAAGCTCTTTGTTCTCTATAAAGTACATACGCTCTTGCTACTTTGTGGTGTTCTTCTCTCATTAGAGCTAATTCAACTTGATCTTGAATATCCTCGATATGGATCATGTCTCCATCGGCTATTCTTCTGGTCAAAGCGGAAGTAA
Source organism: Pelagibacteraceae bacterium (assembly GCA_002705265.1). Taxonomy (GTDB): domain Bacteria; phylum Pseudomonadota; class Alphaproteobacteria; order HIMB59; family HIMB59; genus HIMB59. The sequence continues at coordinate 24,317 of PAHR01000015.1, forward strand.
CTGTTTCAGTTAATTTATTAACTGTTTTATCAATTTCTTCATTATTTCTAATATCAGTTTGGGCTAAAAAAGCCTTTCTTATTGCATTGGTAATTTTAGATGATTTAAAAGGAGTTATTGTTCCTTCTCTTCTTACAACGCTTAAGCTAAAAAGGTTGACCTTATTGGTTTTTTCACTATCAATTTCATTATTAATTTTTGAGACTTCTTCATTTTCTTGTAAATTATTATTTGTTTCCACGGTGCAACCTCTAAAGTTTATTAAATCATTGCAAATAACACTAGATCTAGTGTCAGTTGCCTAATGAATATACTATAAGTAGTTTTTAATAGTCAATAACAAAACAATTTTAATTCCTAAATCCCAGTAAATTCAATCAATTAATTGAAAATTAATTCACATTATATAAAAGGTCTATTCACAGAATGACTAACAAATTATAAGGATTTGAAAATGTATTTTATTAAAAGTAAATAAAATTAAGGATATTGGGGTTTGAAAGATTCGCATAAATTGTCTTTATATGTGACCATCTTATATATACAAATTTAAGCACTTATTAGTAAATTTAAATAAATGCAAAAAATTTTAGGAATTGGAACCGCTTTAGTTGACATTATTTCAAAAGTTCAAGATCCCATAATTTCTAAATTGAGTCTCAATAAGGGGTCTATGTCCTTAATAGAAGAAAATCAAATTTCACAAATTAGAAGTTATTTTAAAAACCCTCTTATCACATCAGGTGGGTCGGTTTGCAATACTATTCATGAATTAAATAACTCTAAGCATGAAGCTTTATTTTTTGGAAAACTAAATGATGATGATTATGGAAAAGCTTTTGTAAAAGATATGGAAGAAGCTAATATTTCTTTTTTAGGAGTTAAGGAAAAAAATTCTCTTCCAACAGGATGTTGCAATATTCTTGTTACTGAAGATGGAGAAAGAACCATGGCAACTTATATTGGAATAGGTTCTCAACTTAGCCCAGAGGACATAAAAGAAAAAACTTTTAACAATATCAACCATGTTTATATAGAAGCTTATCTTTGGGATCATAATCTTACAAAAAAAGCTTTAGAAAAAGTTGGTCAACTATCAAAAAAATTAAATTTTGAATTATCTTTTTCTTTGTCTGACCCTTTTTGTGTTGTTAGAAATCGAACTGAGCTTCAAGAATATATAACAAAAAATGTTGATTTAATTTTTTGTAATTTTGAAGAAGCTAAAGAATTTACCCAGTCAGAAAATATGAACGATATAGCAAAATATTTTGGTCATTTAAAAAAGAAATTTGTAATGACATGTGGAGGAGAAGGAGCTTACTATTTTAACTTAGATAAAGTTATTCATGAGTCCGCATTAAAGGTTAAAAATGTTGTAGATACTACTGGGGCTGGGGATAATTTTGCAGCAGGTTTTTTAGAGGTATATTTAGATAACAGCTCGAATATTAAAGAAGCTTTAAAAAATGGAAATAATAAAGCAGCTGAAGTGATACAGCAATTAGGGCCTAGAATTAAAAGAACTTAGTTACTTAAGGTGTATCTCAGCCTTATTAATATCTTTTAAACTTTTGTCTGTGCCATATGCAAAGTGCTTTGTCATATCAGGATAATACTTATAAGCAATAGGTTTCCTCCCTAAGCTGACAGCCATCTCTCTTACATGGTGGGGTTCAGCTCCACAACAAATACCAATAAAATTGACATTCATTTCAGCACACTCTTTAGCAAAATTTCCCATTTCATACCTAGTACAAGTAAGTCCATCTAAAGCAATATGAGAAACATTACCATCGATGCAATCACATCTATCATCCTTAATATACATATGTGTTGGATATTCCTCTGTAGTTCTATATGGAACCGGTAGTGCTGCAACATGACAAGAAACCTTATCTCTAATTTCCGGAAGAAGTTTTTTTGTCATTGCAGGACCTCTGTAGCAATTTAAACCAACGACATCCGCTCCATTATCCTCTAGCATTTTACAAGCATCTCCAGGAGTATGACCTTCTCTAGTCGTATCGCCTTTAGGTATTGCTAAATTAACGACCGCAGTCAAACCCGCTTCTTTAATGCACTTCAAAGCAATTTTAGCTTCTCCAATCCATTGTATTGTTTCTGCAATTACAAAATCTACACCAGCATCTTTTGCCCATCCAATTTGTTCTTCAAACATTTTGTGACAATCAATATGAGACTTCTTATTGTTTGGTTCATATATGTTTGTATTTGCAACGTTACCCGCAACCATAAGTTTTAACTCAGGAAATTCACTTGCAGCATCTTTGGCAATTTTAAGTGCATTTGTTTGAAGCGACTCTAATAAATCTTCCTTACCTATTAGTCTGAGTTTCTCGCGATGTCCGTAATAAGTAAATGCCTCTACCACATCACTTCCACATCTAATAAACTCCCTATGAAGTTGTGATACAACCTCAGGATGTTCTAATACAACTTCAGGTACATATGCTCCTGCTTGTAAATAACCTCTTCGCTCCATTGCAAATAAATATCCTTCTGCGCAGATTACAGGACCCTCATTTAATCTTTCTACTAAGCTCATTTTGATCTACCCTTTACCATCAATTTTCTTAATTTGTATCAGAAACTAAGATTGCCATAAATCTAAAAATAACTCCTCAAACTTAATTTAATGAACTTCTAGAAAAGTTCTTGCAGTATAAATTCTATCTATATATGTTTCTTAAATGAATGATTACAAAGTAAAAGATACTTCCCAACACGTTTTTGGAAGGCAAGAAATCGAAATTGCTGAAACAGAAATGCCAGGATTAATGGCAATTAGAAAAAAATATGCCGAAAACCAACCTTTAAAAGGAGCCAATATTATGGGCTGTCTCCATATGACCATTCAAACAGCTGTACTAATAGAGACTTTAGTTGCCTTAGGCGCAAAATGCAGATGGAGCTCATGTAATATTTACTCAACTCAAGATCATGCAGCGGCTGCTATTGCTGAAAGTGGTACTCCAGTATTTGCCTGGAAGGGCATGAGTGAAGAAGAATTTTGGTGGTGCATAGATCAAACTATTGAAGCGGAAGATTGGGTGCCAAATATGATATTAGATGATGGTGGTGACTTAACGCTTAGGATGCATGAAAAATATCCAGAGTTATTAAAAAATGTAAAAGGTTTATCTGAAGAGACGACAACAGGGGTCCATCGTTTAGAACAAATGGCTGAGGAGGGAATACTGAAAGTTCCTGCTATTAATGTAAATGACTCAGTTACAAAAAGTAAATTTGATAATTTGTATGGATGTAAGGAAAGTTTAGTTGACGGAATTAGAAGAGGTACAGATGTAATGATGGCTGGAAAAGTTGCAGTAGTTTGTGGATTTGGGGATGTTGGAAAAGGAAGTGCAGCTAGTCTTCGAGGGGCTGGAGCTAGAGTCCAAATTACAGAGATTGACCCTATTTGTGCACTTCAGGCTGCAATGGAGGGTTATGAAGTTGTTACCATGGACGATGCAGCAAAGTATGCAGATATTTTTGTAACGGCTACAGGAAATACAGACATAATTACACAAGATCATATGAGAGATATGAAAGACAGAGCTATTGTTTGTAATATCGGTCACTTTGATAATGAAATACAAATCGACTCACTTGCAAATTATAAATGGGAAGAAATTAAACCGCAAGTTGATCAGGTAACTTTTCCTGATGGAAAGAAATTAATTATTTTATCAAAAGGCAGGTTGGTGAATTTAGGAAATGCTACTGGCCACCCTAGTTTTGTCATGAGCGCTTCATTTTCTAATCAGGTTCTAGCTCAAATAGAGCTTTGGGACAATCATGACAAATACGAAAATAAAGTTTATGTGCTACCTAAGAAATTGGATGAAATGGTTGCTATGTTTCATTTAGAAAAAGTAGGTGCTAAGTTGACTGAGTTATCAAAAAAACAAAGTGACTATTTAGGGATTGATCAGATAGGGCCATACAAAAAAGATACATATAGGTATTAAATACTATGAAGAGAGATTATGTATTTACATCTGAATCAGTGTCTGAAGGACATCCAGACAAAGTATCTGATAGAATTTCAGATATGGTTGTTGATCACTTTATCTCAAAAGATCCATTTGCAAGAGTAGCTTGTGAAACTTTAACAACAACAAATCGAGTTATTTTATCTGGTGAGGTTAGAGGCCCAGTTGAAAAAGATAAAGATGAAATCATTCAAAAAGTAAGGGATTGCATTAAAGATATTGGGTATGAGCAAGAGGGCTTTCATTGGAAAAATGCTAATATATCATATTTTCTTCATGAACAGTCAGCTGATATAGCAATGGGAGTCGACTCAAGTTCCAACAAAGACGAAGGTGCAGGAGATCAAGGGATTATGTTTGGCTATGCGTGTAAGGAGACAGAAAAATTAATGCCCGCACCTATTCATTATTCCCATAAAATATTGGAGCTAATGGCTAAAGGAAGAAAAGATGGAATTCTTAAGGGCTTAGAGCCAGATTCAAAAAGCCAAGTAACCCTTAAGTATGTTGACGGAGTTCCTAATGCTGTAACTTCAGTTGTTATATCAACTCAACACCAAGAAGGATTATCGCCTAAAGACATTAAAGAAATTGTCACCCCTGTTCTTAAGGATTCTATTCCTGCTTTTCTACTTAATGATTTAAAAGATGAAGAATTTTATGTGAATCCAACAGGAAATTTTGTAATTGGAGGCCCTGATGGAGATACAGGTTTAACCGGACGCAAAATTATTGTTGATACATACGGTGGCGCAGCACCTCATGGAGGTGGGGCATTTTCAGGAAAAGATCCAACAAAAGTTGATAGGTCAGCTGCTTATGCAGCAAGGTATCTTGCAAAAAATGTTGTAGCAGCAAATCTATGCACTCAGTGCACTATACAACTTTCCTATGCTATTGGAGTTGCCAAACCCTTATCTATTTATGTAAATACAAATGGAACGAATAATGTTGATGAAGAAAAGATTGAGAAGGTTATTCCAGAACTAATGAATCTAACACCTAAGGGTATCAGGGAAAAACTTGATTTGAATAGACCAATCTATGAAACAACAGCTGCCTATGGTCATTTTGGAAGGTCTTTTGATTCTAATAAAAAGTTTTTTACTTGGGAGCAGCTTGATTTGGTCGATGATTTAAAATCATTATCTTAATTGAAAATTTCTAAACTTTTAAATTCTGAGCAAAATCTTGAATTACTCACAAACCCAATTAGCAATAGTTTAACCAAAGAAAATATTATTTTTTTAGAAGGACAGGTTGGCTCTGGTAAGACAACTTTTGTGAGAGAGCTTTTAAGTCAAATTGCTAAAAATAAAAAAGTGCAATTTAGATTCCAAGGAAGTCCTTCCTATCAAAAAATTAACACCTATGTACTAAAAGATTTAGAAATTTTACATTTTGATCTTTATAATACAAATACTGACGATAAAAGTGACCTAGAGGATTATCTCAGAGACTTTTGTGTTATTATGGAGTGGCCAACAAAATCAATTAAGGAAATTTACAAAGATAAAGCTTTATTTATAGATATATCATTTAAAAATGATGCTAGAATTTATAGCATTCATACTGAAAATCCAAAATGGCAAAAAGTTATAAAATCGATTTAAAAAAAATCAAAGAATATTTTCTTAACAAAAATATAAAAATCAAATCTATACAAAATTTTAGTTCAGACGCATCAAATAAGGAATTTAAATTGTGTGCATCTGCAGACAATAAATACTTACTTTTGTCTTTTAAAAATCAACCCTCAGACTTTAAAAGATATATTAATGCCACAAATGCTTTAATTAAAATTGGCATAAAAGTACCAAAAATAATTTATACATTACCAAGTAATGTGATTGTGATCATGCAATATTTACCAAATAATAATGCCGTTAAATATCTTCAATCTAAAAATATCGATTCCATACTTCTTCAAGCATCAAATTATTTATGGAAAATTAAAAAAACTAGAGTTAGAATTAAAAGTATTCGTGTTAAATCAAAAAAAGCTTTAATAACGAGTGCATTTTGGGGAATAAATACTTATGTAGATAATTACAAAAATAAAATTAATCAATATGAGCTCATTATAAAACTAATCCAAAAAGTATTAAAAAAAAATTTGAAGAACTTATCATCATTTAATCCTATTTTAGCTCACGGAGATTATTTTTTAGATAATCTTATATATCATGAAAAAAAAGTTTGGGTGATTGACCATCAGGACTTGATTTATGATCACCCTTATTTAGATATTGCTTCATTAGTATTTGATTCAAGAAGGATTTATAAAAAAAATACTGTTGATAAAGTTTTAAATAATTTTTTAAAAAAACATCCTAAAAAAAATAGAAATAATGTTTTGAACTCAATTCATTTGGTTAGTCTCGCAAGAAACTTAAGAGTATTGGGGGCTTGGGTCCTTTTGCATAGATTAGGAAAAACAAAATATTTAAAGTCTTATAGAAAACAAACATGGCATCAAATCAGCTTACATTTAGACCATTTGAAACTTTACGAGTTAAGAGACCTCCTCGGGATTGTCTATAAAAAGACAACTTAGATATGAATGTTTTAGTTCTAGCTGCGGGTTTTGGAAAAAGAATGGGAGACCTGACCCAACGCACCCCTAAACCCTTGCTTTTATACAACGACAAACCGCTCATTAGCTACGCTTTAGATTTAGCTTTTACATTAGAGTGTGAAAATATTTTTACCAATGTCCATTATTTTCCAGAGCAATTATCAGAATATATAAGAGATAATTATCCATCTGTGAAAATCTCTGATGAAACAAATAAAATTTTAAATACAGGAGGTGGAATAAAAAAAATATTATCTAAAGGTAAGGATCTTTTGGTTTTAAATTCTGATAATTATTGGAGCTTAGATTTGACTGATGATTTAAAAGCCGGTATTAATGAATTTAATTCAAGATCAAATATTACAAATCTCCTTTTTACAGCAATAGGTCAAAGTCCATTAGATCTCAATCAAAATTCGCTTAATCAAATCACTATACCTTCCTCAAAATATAATGTTCAATTTCAGGGTTGCCACATTATTAGACAGAACTGTCTTAAAGATTATCCCGATGTGTTTCCTATTCAGCAACAATGGAAAAAAGCATCTGAAAAACAGACAATATATGGGCATTTATGTGAAAAAAACGTTTTGCATTTTGGGACTAAGGAATTGTATTTGAAAGCATAAAGTTAATCCCTATATTACTTACATGTCTATTAAACAAATAACAGACTCTGATTTTAAATCAGAAGTAATTGATAGTCCTAAACCTGTGCTTGTAGATTTTTGGGCTGAATGGTGTGGCCCATGTATAACCCTATCTCCTATTCTTGAAAAATTGTCTAGTGAGTTAGGTGATAAAGTTGAAATAAAAAAAATTAATATAGATGAAAACCCTGAAACACCGTCAAATTTTGGAATAAGAAGCATACCGACTATGATTCTATTTAAAGAAGGTAAGGTTTTAGACTCAAAAATCGGAGTAAGCGGTGAAGCCGATATAAAAGATTGGATATCAAACAAAATTTAATCCCTTAAGATTTTATTATGTCAGAAATTTCAATTGATCTTATTTGGAAGCTTAATAGTGGTGAGATGTCTCCTGGAAAATATTCTAATCAACATGAAATAATATTTACACCTGACTTAAAAATTCTTGCTGATGCAGCTCCTGATTGGAAAGGAAGTGAAGCAAACACTAATCCTGAACAGACTTTAGCCGCTTCTTTAAGCAGTTGTCACATGATGACCTTTTTAGCTTTAGCGGCAAAAATGAAATGGCCAGTATCTGGTTATCAAGATAAGGCAATTGCAACACTTGGTAAAAATTCAAAAGGTCTTATGTCAGTGACAAAAATTCAATTAAATCCAAAGGTGGAGTTTTCTGAAGGATTTACTGTAGGTGATGATGAAATGGAAGAAGTTCAAGATAGAGCTCACAGATATTGTTTTATTGCTAATGCGCTCTCTGAAGATGTTGAAGTTACAATAAGTTAAAATTGTATGAACACCTCAAATAATAATAAAATTATAAAAACCTCAATTAATTCTGAGGGAATTCTCAGAATTGTTTTAGATAATCCAAAAAACCATAACACATTATCTGAAAATATGATGAATAGCATTCAACTTGCCTTGGATGAGTCAAGAAATGATAGTAAAGTAAGAGTAGTTATTATCTCTGCAAATGGCCCAACTTTTTCTGCTGGTCATGATTTAAAAGAATTACGTCAAGGACGTCAAAGTAAAGACAGGGGTCAAACTTATTTTACACAAGTAATGTTAAAGTGCTCTAAACTTATGCGGTCTATAGTTAATAATCCCAAACCGGTGATTGCGGAAGTTAATGGAGTTGCAACTGCAGCTGGTTGTCAATTAGTTGCTAGCTGTGATCTAGCTTATGCATCAAGCTCTGCAAGTTTTGCTACTCCAGGAGTAAATATTGGTCTCTTCTGCTCAACGCCAATGGTTGCTTTATCAAGAAACATATCCAATAAACATTCAATGGAAATGCTTTTAACAGGAGATTTTATTACATCTATTAAAGCAGCTCAAATAGGACTAATCAATGAATCGATAAAAGATAAAGATTTGAAAGCATATGTTTTAGAGAAAGCTATAAAGATATCAAAAAAATCGGCTATGACTTTAAAGACTGGTAAAGAAGCTTTCTATAAGCAACTCGAAATGAATCTTTTAGAAGCATATGACTTTGCATCAAAGGTTATGGTTGAAAACATGCTTAAGCATGATGCCGAAGAAGGCATAGACGCTTTTATAGAAAAAAGAAACCCTAGTTGGCAAGATAAATAAGGACTTATGACCAATCCCTATAATACTGATTTAGATCGAAATAATGCTAATTATCAACCTTTAACACCGATCACTTTTTTAGAGAGAGCAGCAGATGTATTTCCAAATCATACGGCAATAATTCATGGCTCACTTAAATATAAATATAAAGATTTTTTTAACCGTTCAAAAAATATTGCATCAGCCCTTTCAAAAAGAAAAATTCTAAGAGGTGATACAGTTTCAGTATTATTATTAAATACACCGGCGATGCTTGAAGTACACTATGGTGTGCCTATGTGTGGAGCTGTTTTACATGCTATTAATACTAGGTTGAATGCTACTGTTATTGCATATCAGTTAGATCATTCAGATTCTAAAATACTAATCTATGACAAAGAACTAAGGTCTGTAGCAAATCAGGCTCTATCTATTGCAAAAGTTTCCCCTGAACTAATTGAATATACAGATAACCAATGTGATTATAGCGATCATATTGATGAAAATAATAACCCAATCAAAGAAGCAGTAGATTATGAAAAATTTATAGAAACAGGTGATAATAACTTTCAATGGTTAAAGCCAGAGGATGAATGGGATGCTATTTCAGTTGGATACACTTCAGGAACCACAGGTAATCCTAAGGGTGTTGTCTCTCATCACCGAGGGGCGTATTTACTAGCACAAGGTAATGCTTTGATAGCATCAATGGAAAAGCACTCTGTTTATTTGTGGACTCTTCCAATGTTCCACTGCAATGGGTGGTGTTTTCCTTGGACAATGTCCGCAATTATTGGAACACATGTTTGTTTAAGGCAAGTTAGAGTTGAGCCAATATGGAAGTATATAGAAGAACATAAGGTTACTCATCTATGTGGAGCTCCAATTGTAATGTCAGTAATTTTATCCAAAGAAAACATGAAAAATATTAAATTAGAAAAACAGGTTAACTTTTTTACTGCAGCTGCACCACCACCTGAATCTGTTTTGATTGATATGAAAAATGCCGGATTCAACGTAACCCATCTTTATGGTCTGACAGAAACTTATGGACCTGCTGTCGTGAACGAATGGAATTCGGACTGGAACGATCTAAATAACTCTTCTCAGGCAGCCCTTAAAGCTCGCCAAGGAGTTAGGTATCTTCCTCTAGAAAACCTTTCTGTTCTAGACCCTGAAACAATGAAACATGTTCCAAAAGACGGAAAAACAATAGGTGAAGTTATGTTTAGGGGAAATATTGTAATGAAAGGATATCTAAAAAATAAAAAAGCTAATGACGAAGCTTTTGAAAATGGATGGTTTCATTCAGGGGATTTGGCTGTGATCCATGAAGATGGGTATATTCAATTAAAAGATCGTTCTAAAGATATAATTATTTCAGGAGGAGAAAATATATCTTCAATTGAAATTGAAGAAATTTTATTAAAAAACCCTTCAGTTAATTCTGCAGCTGTAGTAGCTATAGTTGATGATAAATGGGGGGAAAGCCCTTGCGCATTTATTGAATTAAAATCAAATTTAACTTTAACTAACAAAGAAGCCCTAGAGTGGTGCAAAAAAAGATTAGCTTCTTTTAAAGTTCCAAAAATTTTCATATTTGAAGAAATCCCTAAGACTTCAACAGGAAAAATTCAAAAATACTTACTAAGAAAAAGAGCAGAAAATATCTATTCTAGTAAAGGACTAAGCATAAAATGAAAGGCGTATATCTTACAGGGCATGGAGGATTAGATAAGCTCGTTTTTAAAGAGGATATTCCTAAACCAATTCCTAAAGAAGATGAGGTTTTAATTAAAGTAAAAGCAGCTGGGGTAAATAACACTGATATTAACACCAGGACTGGATGGTATTCAAAAAAAATTACAAAAAATACAAACGATGGGGGTGCTAAGGGATTTGAAGATCTAAATGACGAAATTGGATCTTGGTCTGGGAAAGGTTTAAGTTTTCCTTTAATTCAAGGCGCTGATGTTTGCGGAGTTATTGAAGGCACAGGTTCAAAAATTGATAAATTAAGAATTGGACAAAGAGTAATTGTCAGAACCATGCAAAATAATCAATTTGGTATGAAAACAATGGGCAGTGAAATTAACGGCGGCTTTGCTGAATATTGTTGCGCTAGAAGCTCAGAAACTTTTACAATTAATTCTAATTGGAAAGATGAGGAACTTGCTTCTATTCCTTGTTCTTATTCCACTGCTGAGGGTATGCTTCAAAAAGCTAAACTATCCAATGAAAAAATTTTAATAACAGGAGCATCAGGAGGAGTTGGCTCTGCAGTAATACAATTATCAAAACTTAGAGGAGCAAAAATAATTGCCCAATGTTCTAAAGAAAAAGCTAATCAAATAAAAATATTGGGGGCAGATGAAACGATTGATAGATCAGAAAGTCTATTAGAAGTATTGGGACAAAATTCAATAGATTTAGTTGTAGATTTAGTTGGTGGAGAACAATGGCCTCAAATTTTAGAAGTTCTGAAACCAAAAGGAAGGTATGTAACCAGTGGTGCAATTGCAGGTCCAATTGTAGAGCTAGACCTAAGAACATTATATTTAAAAGATCTGACATTTTATGGTTCAACATTCAATGATGTAAGGATTTTTAGAGATTTAATTGGATATATTGAGCGTAATGAAATTAAGCCTTTGGTTTCAAAAACTTTTCCATTAGAGGATATCAAATTAGCCCAAAAAACTTTTATGGAAAAAAATTTTATTGGTAAATTAGTCTTAATACCCTAAAGTTTTAAAAAATTAAAAAATATGACAGATATACAACCCCCAGGTAGCCACCATGAAACAGATGTTGTAATAATTGGAGCTGGTCCATGTGGAATATTTGCGGTTTTTGAATTAGGTCTTTTAGATGTTAAGTCTCATTTAATAGATAATTTAGACAAGATAGGCGGCCAATGCGCAGAGCTTTATCCTGATAAGAATTTGTATGATATTCCAAGTCGACCTGCTTTAACTGGCCAAGAGCTAATTGATGATTTAATGAAACAAGCTGAACCCTTTAATCCTTCTTATCATTTAAACCAATTAACCTCTGAAATTATTTTAGAAGAAGACTCTATTATTGTAAAAACTAATGCGAATACTTCTATTAAATGTAAATCTATTATTGTAGCAGCTGGATCAGGATGTTTTGTTCCTAGAAAATTACCAATCACAAATAATGAAACCTTCGAAAATAAAAATATATTTTATTCAGTTAAGAAACGACAAGACTACAAAGATAAAAATATTCTTATTGCTGGTGGAGGTGATTCAGCTCTAGATTATGTATTGGGTTTCAAGGATATTGCTAAGTCAATCACACTCATCCATAGGAGAAAAGAGTTTAAGGCCGTTCAAGATTCAGTGAATAAGGTTATGACCATGGTTGATAATAAAGAAATCGATTTTTTTATGAGTAC
>PAHR01000016.1 GCA_002705265.1 Pelagibacteraceae bacterium
GAAGATGAGTTAACGAATATTCTTTTGAATACAAAATATTTTAAAATCGATGCAATAAACAGAACTATTGTTATATTAATTAAATAATTTATTGATACTAAATTTATTAACAGCACTCCACAGTATTCAAGTAATTTAAATAAAATAAGCGTAATCGTATAGTGCTTTAGTTGTTCTAGAGTTTTATTGTCATTATTCCTAAATGTAAAATGCTTTTGAATTAAGAAAAGTATTAATGCTTTAGAAAATTGAGACAAAAAGAACACAACCTCTATTTTTAAAAAGCTTATTTTACTTAAAACGATTACTGAAATTATGGTATATGAATATGCAAATACCGAAGATAGCAAGTATCTAAAAAAATAACTATCTAAAATATTTTTTTCCATCATGATACTATTAAAATGTCTGCGTAACGGAGCAAAATTTGGAATTATAGGTCTATAATACACTAATTAGAAAAATTAAAGATTATTAACTTAATTGGGAGATAATAGAATGAATCATCAAGCTAATGAAGATTTTATTGATCTAGGCGAAATCTTAAGAATCTTATTAAGTTATAAGAAAATTATTCTTTGTGGCCTTATTGTTTCTGGTTTAATATCTATTTTTATAGCCAAATCATCACCTGATATTTATAGATCAAGCGCATTATTAGAACCCCAGCAAGACAATCAAACACAAAATTCTTTTCCTTCAATGTCATCAGGAATCGGAGGTTTGGCTTCCCTTGCTGGTGTTCAATTGCCTGCTTCATCTGGAGATAGGGGTCTCTACGCAATTGAAGTTATAAAATCAAAGGTATTTTTAAAACATTTAATTTCAATTGAATCAGAAATGATTCTAACCTCATTAATGGCTATCAATTCATATGATATAAGCACCAACACAATTAAATTTGATGAAAATATTTATAATGAAGATACAAAAAAATGGGTTAGAAAAATAAAAGCTAATCAAAAGCAAATACCTTCATATATCGAGGCTCATGAATATTTTTTATCAATTTTAGAAATCTTCCAAGATAAGAAAACAGGCTACATATACATAGCAATTGATCACCAATCACCAGTCTTTGCTCAATACTTTCTAAATCTAGTCATAAATGAAGTAAATGAGCTCACAAGAGCAATGGAAATGCAGGAAACATCAGATGCAATAGAATATTTAACTGCAAAACAATTAATCACAAATGTTTCCTCAGTAAAGTTATCAATAAATAATATAATAGAGTCTCAACTTCAATCTCAAATGTTAAGCAACATAAGAGAAGAGTTTTTATTAAAAACAATCGATCCACCAGTTGTACCAGAAATTAAAATAGGGCCCAATAGGCTTTTTATATGTATTATTGGGACTTTCTTTGGACTTATCTTTTCCATTATTTCAGTTTTATTTTTTCATTTATCAAGATCCAATTTTACCAAAATCCAAGATTCTGCTGATACATAAAAAATGTATTAATGACTTCTTTTAATAAACAAAGAAACATTGCAATAGTTGTTGATACTTTTTATCCAGCAAAAACTTCTGCAGCGATTCAAATCCTTGATTTATCGACAGCATTAGAATCTCTTGGTGTAAAAGTTACAGTTTTCGTTCCAAATTCTGATTTAAAAAAAGATTTAGATTTTTCTGAAATTAAAGGTATAAAAGTTATATCAATAAGAACTCCTCAAATTAAAAATATAAATTTATTAAAGAGAGCAATTAATGAGATATTACTCCCTTTTGTAATGATAAGAAGATTAAAGTTTTCTTCATTCAAGAAAAATACTTTTGAAGGAATTATTTGGTACAGCCCCTCAATATTTATAAGTATTTTTGCAAATCATTTATCAAAGAATTCTAAATGTAAAAGTTATTTAATTTTAAGAGATATTTTCCCAAAATGGTCTGTTGATATGGGCCTTATCTCAAAGTGGAGCCCTGTTTATGTTTTATTTAGATTTTTTGAGAATCTTCAATATAAGTTTGCAGACAATATAGGGATTCAAAGCGAGGGTGACTTTGATTATTTTGAGTCATATAAAAAAAAGATTAAAAAAAAGGTTCATGTTCTAGATAATTGGAGAGCTAAACCAAGCTCTCAAAACACTAATATTAATATATCAAATACGATCTTAAGAAATAGAAAAATTTTTATTTATTCTGGCAATATTGGTTTAGCTCAAAACTTTCCACTTTTCCTGGAATCTGTCAAAACGCTTCAAGATAATAAAGAAATCGGATTCCTTATAATTGGGAGTGGAAGTGAAGTCATATACTTAAAAAACTATATAGAAGAGAATGAACTTGACAATATTTTGTTTATAGATGAAGTTCCTCATGAGCAACTACCTGAACTGTATACTCAATGTCATTATGGCTTGATTTTATTAGATTTAAAGTTAGAAACTCATAATATTCCTGGAAAGTTTCTTTCTTATCTTTATGCAGGATTGCCAGTATTTGCGAGCATTAACAAAGGAAATGATCTTGAAAAAATAATTTACGAGAACGAATTAGGTAAATATTCTGCTGATAATAATCATAATGAAGTTGCTTCGAAAATGTTAGAATTGGCAGCAATTTCTTATGACAGAGAAGAAAATAAGTTAAAAAGCATAAGATTGCTTGAACAGAGGTTTTCACCAGAGAGTGCTGCAGAAAAAATAATAAATACTTTATATGGGATAACGTAAATAGTGATAATTAAAAAGCTATCAAATCTTAATAGATTTAATAAAACAATATTAATGATCTTAAATGATTTTCTAATTATCTATGCATCGTTTTTGATTGCTATATATTTAGTTAATAACTTCGACTATTTTGTTTTTTACATTAGTCATTCAACAACAGTTGCCTTATTTTCATTACCAGTCTTTATCTTTATTGGACTATACAAATCTCAAGTGAGATATATGGGTTACAAAGCTATGCTTAATATAATCTATGCAACTTTAATATTATCTTTAATTAAATACTCTGTCGTTGCATTTAGTTTTTACAAAGGAGGTGGAGTTTTTATTGATTATGTAGCTAAAAATGAAATATATCTAAGAGAGACTATTATTTTTTGGCTCGTCTTAAGCTTTTTTATTATTGGCTCAAGACAAATTGCAAGGTGGGCAATTAATTCTATTGGAATAAGCTCAATAAAGAGAGAGTTTATAATTTATGGAGCTGGAAGTGCAGGACGTTCGGTTGTTTCAGCGTTATTAACAAACAATGAAGTTAGAATTTTAGGATATGTTGATGATGACTATAATTTGCATGGCATTTATGTCAATAATTATCCTGTATTAGGTGGATTAGGATATTTAGAAAATATTGAAACTAAAAGAGAAAAAGTATCGGTATTACTTGCTGTGCCAAGTATGAAAATTAGCAGAAGAAGAGAGGTTTTAAGAATATTAGAAGAAAATTCAATTTCAGTTAGATCTTTGCCTCCATTAAATGAAATTGCAACTGGCATGACAAATGTGCAAAAAATAGAAAACTTAAGACCAGAAGAGCTTCTAGACAGAGATCCAATTGAATTAGATTTAAAAAAAATTCAAGAGAATATCAATGGAAAAAACATATTAATAACAGGAGCTGGTGGATCAATTGGATCAGAGTTATGTAGACAGATTTTTAAATTAAACCCTAAAGAAATAATTTTATTGGATCATTCAGAATTAAATTTGTATAACATTCATAACGAATTGAAAGAATATCTAAATCATGGCAGTTTAAAAGTAGATTTAGTACCAAAACTTGGTTCAATCTTAGATGAAGAATTTTTAAAAAGAATATTTCAGAATCATGAAATAGATTCAATCTATCATGCAGCAGCATATAAGCATGTTTCTTTAGTAGAACAAAATATAATTCAAGGTACCAAAAATAATGTGATTGGAACATATAACCTTGCAACCATTGCATCAAAAAATAAAATTAAATCTCTGATACATATTTCTACTGATAAAGCTGTAAGACCAACAAATTTTATGGGGGCTTCTAAAAGACTGGCTGAGCTGGTTATTCAAGGCATAGTTGATCATGCAGATTCAAATCTCAAATATACTATGGTTAGATTTGGAAATGTATTGGGGTCATCAGGGTCTGTTATTCCTTTATTTAAGAAACAAATTGAGGAAGGGGGCCCTGTTACTGTTACCCATGAAGATGTTACTAGATTCTTTATGACTATTAGCGAAGCATCACAGTTAGTGATTCAAGCAGGAACCCAGGCTGAAGGCGGGGAAGTTTTTGTATTAGATATGGGTGAGTCAGTAAAAATTAACGATTTGGCAAAGAGAATGATTAGATTGTCTGGTTACTCCGTAGCTAAAAATATTAATGATGAATATTCTATTGCAATAGAATATATTGGATTAAGGTCTGGAGAAAAATTAAAAGAGGAGTTGATTCTTGGTAAAGATTTGGACCCTACAAATAATCCTAAAGTTTTAAAGGCAAATGAAGAATTTTTAAATTGGGAGCAAGTGCAAGAAATGATTAAATTTCTGCAAGATGCGATTTTTAATAATGATACTGAGCAAATTAAGAAATTAATGCTTAAATATGTTACAGACTATATACCATCAGATGACTATAAGTAATTTAAAGAGGATAAGATGTTAGCAATCATTCCAGCTAGAGGGGGGTCAAAGGGCTTGCCAGGAAAAAATATTAAAATGCTTGGAAATAAGCCATTAATATTTTGGACAATTGAAGCTGCCCTTAAAGCAAAAAATGTCACCAAAGTTATTTTGTCTACCGATGATAAAGAAATAGCTGATATATGTTCTGAGACAGGTATTGAAATACCGTTTATGAGACCCAATAATCTTGCAGAAGACAGTTCTCCTGCAATCGATACCTATATATACACAATAAATAAATTAAAAGAGGAAAATATTTATCATGCGGATGAATATGTTGTCTTGTTACCAACTGTTCCGTTTGTTTCTGCACAAGATATAGATAATGCAATTAATCTTTTTCATGAGAATGAAGCAGACTCTGTTGTATCGACAACAAAATTAGACTTTCCAAAAGAATGGATTTTTGATGTAGCAAGCGATACAAATTTAATACAAAAGACAGAAAATGATATAAGCTCCAAGAATAGACAAGAATATAAATATAGTTTCATTCCAAATGGTGGTATCTATGTTTTAAAGCATAGTTTAGTGAGTAAAGAAAGAACTTATTATTTTAGAAAAACATTATCTTATGAGATGTCGCACGAAAGATCAGTGGATATTGATACAAATTTTGATTTTAAGTTTGCTGAATTTTTACTTAAGAAAATATAGAATTTCATCATGTATATTAAAAAAAACCTAAAAAAGATTACTGTCACTAGCGATATTAGCATAAGAGAATCGCTAGATAATCTTAATAGTGGTGGCATTCAAGCACTATTAGTAATTAATAAAGACAGTACATTTGCTGGAATTATTACTGATGGTGACATAAGAAGACACCTTCTTAAGGATGGAAATTTAGAAACATCAATAGGGGCAATAATAAAAAAAGATTCGACTATTGCTATGACTGAAGATGAAAATGAATTGAATGATATCTTCAAAAGAAACAAGATTAACCATATCCCAGTATTAAATAAAAAGAATCAAATTATTTCTTTAGCAATGAGAGCTGATTTAAATAATAAAAGTTATGAAAATATTAATTCATCAATAGTTGTCATGGCCGGTGGAAAGGGTAGTAGGTTGGCTCCTTTGACAAATATTATCCCAAAACCACTTATACCAATAGGATATTCTACGATTGTTGAAAAGATTTTTGATTCCTTTGTAAATCAAGGATTTAATAACTTCAAATTAATCATTAATTATAAAAAAGAATTAATTAGGAGTTATTTCAATGAATTAGAACACTCATATAAATTAGAATTTTTAGAAGAATCAAAATTTTTAGGGACAATCGGAGGAATTAAGGAGTTTTCAAAGAAACTAACTGATAATTTTGTTGTTACAAATTGCGATGTTGTGACCGATATAAATTATCATAAATTTTTTAAGCACCATATAAAAAAAGAAGCATATTTATCTATATTGGGATTAAAAAAATCAACAAAGGTACCATACGGAGTCCTTAAATTAGATGAAGAATCTGATGTTACTGGAATCCAAGAAAAACCTAAACAGACTCATACAATTATGACTGGCATATACATTATTAATAAAAAAGCATTAGATTTTATTCCTGATGGAGTTGAGTTTGGAATGGACGAATTAATTGAGAAACTTATTTTTAATAATAAAGTTGTAACCAGTTTTGTTATAGAGGACGGCTGGTATGATATGGGCCAATTTTCCGAATATAAGAAATTGCTGATGCATATTGATAGCTAAAAATATATAAGAATAATGAAAAAGGATTCCTTTAAGAGGATAATGTATGAATATACAGAATGGCCAGGAGATAGTATTCCATTTGATGATTTGCATTTTATTTCTCATAGATATAGGAGAGTTTTAGAGCTATGTAACTCAAAAGATGTTTTAGAAATTGGCGCTGGATCATCTATAGCAAAGAAAGAAATTATTAATTTATCAAAAAGTTATACTGGTATAGACATATCTGAAAAAAATATTTCAAGAATTTCTAGGGAATGCAATGATTTAGATTTATCTCTCTTTGTCGATGACGCAGAAAATATGCAATTTAAAGATAATTCTTTTGATCTTATTATTGCGCTCGCAATGGTTTATTACCTTGATGAAAATAAATTTTTGTCTGAAGTAAAAAGAGTTCTACGACCTGGAGGGATTTTATTTTTTTGTACTAGTAACGCAGATGTTCCTGGATTTAATGCTGCACCAGGATCAAAAAAATATCTAAATATCCAACAATGGGATGAATTATTAAGAAAGCATGATTTTAACCCAAAATTTGAGGGAGTATTTCCTCATAAATCTATTATTAAGCTAGGTTTAAGAGCAAAAATAGTAGCTTACTGTAAATTATTTTTTGTAGGCATCCTTGGATTAAATAGTTTTTGGAATAGACTCAGGGAGTATTCAAAAGGCTCGCTAACAAAAATACCAAAACATTTAGAAGACTTTCCAAGAAGTCAAGAAGAGATTATTCAAATTAAGGAATGTAAAGATAGTATTCACAGGGTTATTTATTGCATATCTTTAAATAACTCTTAATTTACATCAACACTAATGAAGACTAAAATAATCATCAAAATTGAGTAATAACTTATGCAAGTTCCATTTTTTCCATATTCAGATTTATATTTAGAAGATGAAAAAGCTTATAAAGATATTTTTAATGATGTTTCTAGCAGAGGTGCATTCATTTTACAAAAAGAACTCGAAGACTTTGAGAAAAAACTCTGTGAATATACTGGTTCAAATTATGCCTTGGGAATGGGAAACGCAACAGATGCACTTGAAATAGGTTTAATTGCTGGTGGGTTGAAGAAAGATAGTGAGGTAATAATTTCATCTCATACTATGATAGCTACTGCATCTGCAATAGTAGTAGCTGGAGGAAAACCAGTCCCAATTGATTGTGGCAACGACCATATGATTGATGTAGAAAAAATTGAATCAGCTATTACAGATAAAACAAGCGCAATTATCCCAACACAACTTAATGGTAGAGTTTGTGACATGGACGCAATATTTAGCATTGCAAATGAATATGATTTACAGGTATATGAAGATTCTGCTCAAGCTCTTGGAGCTAAATATAAAGATAAAACTGCTGGAACATTCGGAATAGCAGGATGTATTAGTTTTTATCCTGCAAAAACTATGGGATGTTTTGGTGATGGCGGTGCACTGCTTATTCAAGATAAAGAGGTTTATAAAAAAGCAAAGTTAATTAGGGATCACGGAAGAAATGAAGAAAATAAAATTGTTATGTGGGGAAGAAACTCTAGACTTGATAATATTCAAGCAGCAATAATGCTTCATAAGATGGGAAACTACGATAAGTGGATTTCAAGAAGAAGAGAAATAGCAAGTATGTATAATGATAGCCTTTCAGCTATTAGTAATCTCTTGTTGCCTCCTAGACCTTCAGAAAATCCACACTATGATATCTTTCAAAATTATGAGATACAGGCTGAAAATAGAGATGAATTAAAGACATTTTTATCTGATAACGGTATTGGAAGTCTTCAGCAATGGAGTGGGGTTGCAATTCATCAATGCAGAGAATTAGGTTTTAATCAGGACTTAAACGTTACAGATAATATATTTTCAAAAATCTTAATGATACCAATGAACCATTTGCTAACAAATGATCAAGTTGAATATGTTATAAGAACTATAAAGAGATTTTATAATAATTAGAGTGAATAATTGGATACTATTAACTTAGCAAAAAACATCAGAAGTCATGTACTTAAAATGACTAGTAAGGGTAAAAGTTCTCATGTGGGCTCTGCTCTTTCAATCGCGGATATTTTGGCTGTTCTTTATACCAATATGAATGTTGATCCAAAAGATCCATCAAATCCTAAAAGAGATCGATTTATTTTAAGCAAAGGCCACGCAGGTGCTGCAGTTTATGCTGTTCTAGCTGAGCTAGACTTTTTTTCAAAAGAAATATTAGATACACATTATCAAGATGGTTCAATTCTGAGCGGGCACGTTTCACATAAAGGAGTACCAGGTGTCGAATTTTCAACAGGATCACTTGGACATGGACTCTCTGTAGCAACAGGATTTGCATTAGCTGCAAAAAGAAAATCATTAAACTTTAACTCTTATGCTTTATTAAGCGATGGTGAGCTTGATGAAGGCTCAAATTGGGAGGCAATTTTATTTGCACCACACCATAATTTGAATAATTTGACTTGCATTGTTGATTACAACAAACTTCAGAGCCTTACGACTGTCAAAGAAACACTAAATTTAGAGCCATTGACGGATAAGATCCAGTCTTTTGGTTGGAATGTTTTTGATATTGACGGTCACAATCATGATGAGATAAAAAAAGCTATCAAAGCAAATACTTCTAAACCTAAATTTATTATTGCAAATACTATCAAAGGGAAAGGAATAAGTTTTATGGAGAATAAAGTTGTTTGGCATTATAGGAGCGCAAATGAAGATGAGCTCATTAAAGGTCTTAAAGAGCTAGAGGAATGATATTATGAGAGATGCTTTCATAGAATCGTTATCAAAAATAGCAGAAAATGATAAAGACATATTTTTAATAACAGGCGATCTAGGATTTGGAGTTCTAGATAATTTTTCTGAAAAATTTCCTTCACAATTTCTAAACGTAGGAGTAGCTGAACAAAATATGACTGGTATTGCCGTGGGATTAGCTTTATCTGGATACAAAGTCTTTACATATTCAATTGCAAATTTCACTACTTTAAGGTGTCTTGAACAAATCAGGAATGATGCATGCTACCACAATGCCAATGTTAACGTTGTTAGTATTGGTGGTGGGTTTGGTTATGGAGCATTAGGAATGTCTCATCATGCGACAGAGGATTTAAGTATTATGAGGTCTTTACCAAATATTGAAGTAATAGCACCAGGTGATGATTTTGAAACAAAAGAAGCGACTAAATATGTAGCAAATTCAAACAAACCAAGTTACTTAAGGCTAGAAAGGGCTTCTCACATTTATGAGAATGATTTAGAAAATAGTTTCGCATATGGAAAAATAAGACAAATAAGAGAAGGAAATGATATTGCTGTATTTTGTTCAGGCGGCGTAACTAAAGTAGCAATGAACGCAGCCAAGATACTTTCAAAACAAAATATATCATTAAGTATTTATAGCGTACATAGTCTTAAGACTATAGATGTTAATGCAGTTGCCAAAGTTTTTGAAAAATATTCTGGAGTTGTTACTTTAGAAGAAAACAATTTGATAGGAGGCTTAGGTTCTGCTATCAGTGAAATTTGCCTTGATAATAGAATTTATCCAAAATCATTCAAGCGAATGGGACTTAAAGATATTTATTCATCGGTAGTAGGTAGTCAAGAATATCTTAGAGATTTTTATAATCTTGGTGAAGAAGATTTAATAATAAATGTTAAAAAGATTATGGATAAATAAATATGAAAATTCTTCATGCGTTTATATTCTTTTCAATTAAACATGCAGGCGGAACCTCAGACTTGATGTTCAAGATTGCAAAAGCACAAAAAAAAGCTGGCTTTTCTCCAATTATATTATCAGGTGATTATAAATTTGATCATGAATTAGCAGATCAATTGCAAGGTGTTGATTTTATGGTATGCAAATCCTTCTTTGATAAATTAGGTTTCTCAATTATGCCTTCAATGATATGGAAGTTAATAAAAGTCTCTAAAGATATTGATGTTGTTCATATGCATGTTTTTAGAACATTTCAAAATGTAATTCTATATTTTTTTTGCAAAATATATTCTATACCTTATGTTATGGATGCTCATGGAGCAGTCCCTTATCACGAAAATAAAAGATTTTTAAAGAAATTTTTTGACTTTGTTATTGGAAAGAAAATTTTAAAAGATGCAAAAGTTCTTGTTGCAGAGACAGAAGTTGGCAAACAGGAATATCTTGAAATAATGCCGGAGCTTAATGATAAAAATATTGTTGTTTTATCTCCACCATTTGATACCGATGAATTTTTATCATTACCAAAAAGAGGAGTTTTTAGGGAAAAATATAAAATTGATAATGATTTAAAGGTTGTTATGTTCCTAGGAAGAATTCATTACATTAAAGGCAATGATTTTTTAATTAGAGGTTTTGCAGATGCTCTCAAGCTTAGACCTGATTTATATTTAATATTAGTAGGACCTGACGATGGGCATATGGATGAATGTAAAAAAATCGTTGAAGATTTGGACATAACTAAAAATGTGCTCTTTACAGGATTTCTTGGAGGAGAACACAAGAATTCTGCTTTAGTAGATGCAGATATAGTTGTCCAATTATCAAGATTTGAACAGGGTGCCTGGGCTCCTTTGGAGGGCGTCCTATGCAAAACTCCGATTATAGTAACTTCTGATACTGGTACAGGAGAAGATGTTAAAAGATTAAAAGCTGGATATTTGGTAGATTTTGATAACAATAAAATGCTTGCAGATACTATTATAGAAATTATTGAAAATTATGAAGATGCAAAAGATCTGACCCACATAGCAAGAGATTTTATAATTAAGAATTTATCAATGAATGCTAGGGTTGGTGAGTATATTGATTTATATAAGTAGATGTAGAACCTAATAATGAAATACTTTTTAGAGGTTCACATATTAGAAAGGCTAAGATTGTTCTTTATATGGATAACACGCCTCTTGCACACAAATAATTATATCGAACCTAATACTAAGGGAAGAAAATTTTTGTTTAATACGCAATACATGTGGGCATTTTCTGAATTAGAGTTAATGTGCGCTGCGCAGTTGAAGTCATTGGGGTATAAAGTAATAGTTATAATATGTGATGGATTGCCTTATTCTGAGAGAGAAATTGTTGATTTGCCCAGAGTAAGATCTTATAAAGCTTGTTCAAACAGAACAAAAAGATACTGTAATGCTTATGGCATTGACTACATATTAACTAGCTCTTTTTTAAATAATGATGATAAAAGTAAAGCAAAAGAGCTAGCATCTAAAAACATAGATTCGTTAATGAATTTTTCAAAAAATAATATTAATCTAGGTGATTATGCCAAAAGAAACCACGCTCATTATTTTAAAGGTGATATTAGGCCTCATGGCCAGTTTGAAAAGATTTACAGGAAAGCATTTGAATCCGCATATCTAATTGAAAGTTCATTTTCAAAAATATTTTTGAAATATTCTGGATATGACATGATTTCAGCCAATGGAAAATTTATCCAAACTGGTATACCTATTGAATTACATAAGAATTTAGGCGGCTCTTTTTACACATATGAGCATTTCAGACAAGGCAATGGTGTATTAGTTGATAAAAATAAATGCTCTTTGGAGCAAAATATTGACGCGGTATGGAATGAATTGAAGTTAATTAGTCTTACGGAAGAAGAAAAAGCAAGACTCTATCATTCATTCGATCTTCAGCAACAAAGTATTAGCTTGGAAGAAGATTTATGGGATGAAAATAGGATTGACGACGAAAGTGAAATTATATCCTTATTAGAACTAGACCCTACTAAAAAAATAATTGCTTGTTTCCCAAATGTATATTGGGATTCCGTGCACATGGGCATCAAAGCTGTATCTAAAGATTTAACTTCATGGTTGGAGGATATGATTAAATTTGCTAATTTAAACCAGGAAATTCAATTAATCATTAGAACCCATCCAGGAGAATTAAAAATTGCGAATATTTTGCAATCAAAATTTACAATATCTGATACTTTAAAAGACAGATTTAAAAAAATACCTAAAAACGTAAAGATAATTGAGCCTAAAAGCAATATCTCAAGCTACTCTTTAGCGAGGATTGCTGATGCTAATCTTTTATGGAATGGCACCATGGGCTTAGAAATAGCATTAAGAGGCATTAAGCCAGTTGTAATTGCTGATGCTTATTACGCAAATAAAGGTTTTACTATAGATTTTCTTAATTTTACAGAACTTGAAAATTATCTCTTAAATCTTAATTCAAAACAGCTAATTAATGAGGAAGAAAGAAGATTGCTAGAGATTTTTTCCTACCATATTAGATTTAATAGAAAATTTAATGCACCATATTACAAAGGAAGGTGGTGTTGCATTTACAACTATTTGCAAATAAAGCAAGGCAAGAATGAAACTTTAGACAGATTGGTTGGCTTCTTTCTAGATAAAAACTCATATATGGCTATAGGACCATTGGATTTTGAGTAGTTTTTTTAAAAAAAGTATTTAAAAATGAAACTCTTAAAAGTAAAAATATAAATGAAAGAAAAAAATAATACTTTAGGAATCTTCGAAGGATTATCTTTGATAAAGAATCAATGGTTAAGTTTTTGTTTTGCAATTTTTTTATCATTTATTATTTTAAGTCTTGATTTTATATTAACCATTAGCATACCAAAGATACTAGATGACTTAAGCTTCATTATTGATGATGGTAATTTATTTAATATTCCAAGATTTTCAATTATTTTGCTAATTTTAATAATATTTAGACCAGTAATTGGGTGGTTAATAAATTATCTACAAATAAGAATACTTGTAGGTATATTGAGAAATCTAGAAAATAACATTTATAGTAAATCCAATAAAATATATTTATACAATAAAAATTATTCGAGTGAAAATTCAGCAAATTTATTAATAACTCATGGTCGATATTATTTAGATACATATTTAATACCTATGATAAGAGCAATAACAGATGTTGGATCAATAATTGTTATATGCTTTGGTTTATTTTTAAAATATCCGATTCCACTGTTATTTTTTGTATTTTCAATTACAGTTTTCTTAAGCGTGTATCAGTTTATTACTAAGAAATTGCTTAGAAAAAATGGTGAAATTCTCATTAACTCATACGAGGACATAATTAAATTGTCAGCTAATGGCTTTGCAGAAGAACAAGGCGCTAAAACAATTAACGAAGTGTTGGATGTAAAAAAGAGTTCCTGGCTAGTTATAGGATCAATCTCACAAGGCTTGAAATATGTTATAGAGTTTTGCTTCATGTTTAGTTTTGGTATAGCAGCACTTTATATAATTATTATCTCACCCTCAAGCTTTGCTGCATTTATATCTACATTTGCTTATGCAGCCGTAAGAATGCTGCCCTCATTTTCTACTGTTCTAGCATTCTATCAAGGGAAGACCACTGCAGAATTCGCAATAAATGAACTATTAAAACATATGAAAAATTCTTTTGATGCGAAATAAATACATAACTAAAATAGGATAAATTATGAATTATTTAGACGATATTATTATGATTTTGATGGCAATTAAAAATATATTGTAAATTTAATGAATCTAGCATTAAAAAAATCAACTTTACTATATGCAGTCATTTTGAGCGCCTTTGGACCATATATTTTCCCATCTGTGGGTATCAGACTAGATCAGCTGATAATTTATGGTTTATTTTTATTTTTGTTATTATCGAATAATTTAAAATTTCCAAGAGATAACTTATCTTTATCTATTATATTTTTACTTTTTGCTTTATTTTTATTTCCATTTTTTAGTGCAATAAAGCCAACATATGTAATTGCTAATTCATTGTTACTTGCTCAAATTGAGAATTATCTTCAACCAGCTATTATTTTTTTAATCTTTTTTTCATTGTTACCATCAAATAAAAAAGAGATTGAAGAGGTATTACAGTTTGGACTTGAATTAATTCTATGGCTTTTATCTTTTAATACAATCTTGTCTATATATATTTTTTTTAATCCGGATACTGCACTAATTCAAATATTTACTGGCTCAAAGATTATTGGAGATTTTGGCGGATATTCAGATGTAACTTTAGCTGAACTTAATTTGACTGCGGGAAAATTTGCTGGTGTTTTCAATCAAACTTTCATTGTAGGATTTGTCTATTCTTTAGGTTTATTAATTTGGAGTTATTTATATAAGAATGTCAAGGAACAGAATTTAAAGAAAATTATTTTTTTAATATTCATATTAATTGGCGGAATAATGAGCTTTTCAAAAGTATTTATGGTTATTGGAGCTCCATTATTTTTATTATTCATAGGCATTAAAAGAGCACTAATTCTATTTTTTACTATTTTTGCTTTATTCTCAATAATGCTCCTAAATAACCCTCAGCTAATTGAGTTAATTAGTAATTATGAAGGATTAAAATATGTTTATAGACTCTTAACAGGATTTTCTGGGAATTTCTTAAATATCTTTACAAGCGGAAGGATTGGTTCAGACTCAGCAATCATTGAGGGCATCATATTAGTCCTTAATACTAAACCTTTATTTGGATTTGGTTATGGATCAATTGAAACTTCAGACCTTTCATTTTATGAAATAATATCTTTAGGTGGACTCATGGGATTATTAGCATATACCTTTCTACTTTTCATTTTATTGATTCCAGCTTATAAATTAAAATCCCTTCGAGATAAATATTTTTACATACTATTTTTTTTATTAACAATAATTTCTTCTTTAGCAGCTCCTATATTTACAGCTAACAGGGTGTCTATCTTGATATGGTTCATCATTGTGATTACATGCGTAAGAATTAAGAGATTTTCAAGTGTATGAAAATATTAGTTATCGGTAGAAACGGAATGATAGGTAATGGTATCTTTGAATATTTTTCAAATAAGTATGAAGTACATGGAACTTTAAAGAGATTTGCAAGAGATTATCCTATTAAGGACCACATTAATATTATTGAAAATATTGATTTAAAAAAAATAGAACTAATTGAAGAAGTTATTAATGATCTTATGCCAAATGTTGTCATAAATTGTTCAGGGATAATTAAACAAAAATCAGTTGAATATTCCAATGATGATCACATATATTTAAATGGACAAGTCCCTCATATACTTTTAAAAAATTGTCAAAAAAAAGATATTAAATTAATAAACTTTAGTACGGATTGCGTTTTTGATGGAAAAAAAGGTTCTTATTCTGAAGAAGATACTCCAAATGCAATTGATGTATATGGATCTTCAAAAGCTATGGGAGAAATTTCTCAAGATGGCTGCCTAACAATTAGAACTTCGACTATTGGCCTTGAAATAGAAAATAAACATGGCTTGATAGAATGGTTCTTAGATCAAAGTGGAAAATCTATTAGCGGATATGATAATGCAATTTATTCTGGCTTGACCATTAATGAATTAAGTAGATATTTGGAGCATATATTAATAAACTTTCCTAAATTATATGGTCTTTATAATATGGCATCTGAAAAAATATCAAAATATAGGCTTCTTTCAATCCTTTCAGAAAAACTTAGATACTGTACAATTGATATTGAAAAAAATACAGAATTTTATTGTGATAGAAGTTTAGATGGAACGTTACTCAATTCTAAAACAGGATTCAAAGTTCGTTCATGGGAGAAGATGTTATCAGATCTCGCTTTAAAGATTGATGAAAGAGAATTATTAAAAAATTAAATGAAAGAAATATTCAAAGATAAA
>PAHR01000017.1 GCA_002705265.1 Pelagibacteraceae bacterium
AGGAACATTATTTTTATTTGTTTGTTTAAGAAGAGCTAGTAAAGGTCATTTAACACCAAAAAGACACTTCGGATTTGAAGCAGCTGCATGGTATTGGCATTTTGTTGACGTAGTATGGCTTTTTTTATATGTCAGTGTTTACTGGTGGGGTAGATAAATAATACTTTCTATTAATAAAAAAAATACATTATCAGTTTTTTTTATTTTTATAATTATTCTTACAAGCAGCTTAGGAACATGGCAGTTATATAGACTTCAGTGGAAGAATGACTTAATTCATAATATTGAAAATACTTTTGAAATCCCTGATAAATATGTTGAGTACAGAGGATTTGAAGCTAGTAAGGAGATATTTTATAGTGATTTTGAAAGTGTTTTATTAGAAATAGGAGTTTACGATATTTCTTATAATCCTATATTTATGCAATCAAAGACATTTAATGGTTTAGTGGGATTTCATGTTTTTTTACCAATAAATTATTATGCAACAGACAATTCTGTAATAAATATTGGATGGGTAAGATCAATTGATTATGCTGAAGAGATATATGGAAACTTGCTACACCACATAGAAAATAAAAAAAAACTTAAAGTTTACATAAGGCATTTTATAAAAAAAAATTTTTTTGTACCTAATAATAATTTATTGAAAAATGAATGGTTTTATCCCGAAAAAATTGATTTCCAACTAAAGTATTTCAATATTGATCATAATTTTAATTCTGAAAAAAATTATTATTTTGTCCTTGCTGAACCAGCAATTAACAAATATTTTGTTGATCCAAGAACATTGTTAAATAATAGGCATTTCGAATATATGATTACTTGGTATTTATTAGGGATATCTAGTATTGTAATGTTAATAATTCTAAGAAGAAAAAATTAAAATGGATTACTTAAGCACAAGAAATATTAATAAAGTCTTTAATACTAATGAGGTTTTAGAATTAGGATTAGCCCCAGATGGAGGTCTTTTTATTCCTAAAAAATTCCCTACCTTTTCTAAAGAAGAAATAAAAAAATTAGAAAACAAAAGTTATAAGTTTATTGCTTTTTCTATACTAGAAAAATTTTTATCAGATTTATTTTCCAAAGATGAAATTGAAACAATTATCGATGAAGCTTATTATTCTTTTGACGATAAAATTGTATCTATTACGGAATTAGATAATTTAAAACTTCTTAATTTATTTCACGGACCTACATTAGCATTCAAAGATTATGCTATGTCTCTATTAGCTAAAATTTATGAATATTATTTAAAAAAAAATAACAGAAATTTAATGGTATTAGGAGCTACTTCAGGGGATACCGGATCAGCAGCAATAAACGCCTTTCAGGGACTAGAAAATATCAAGATTTGCATTCTGCATCCACATAACGGAACTTCTGAGTTTCAAAGAAAACAAATGACTACTGTTGGCTCAGATAATGTATTTAATGTTGCTCTAGAAGGTAGTTTTGATGACTGCCAATCAATAGTAAAAAAAGCATTTAATGATAAAGAGTTATTGCAAAAACAAAGTCTTACTGCTGTTAATTCAATAAATTGGTTCAGAATACTGCCCCAAACTATTTATTATGCATGGGCAATAAGCAATTATAATATTTCAAGTTTTGTTGTGCCTACAGGAAACTTTGGAAATATATATGCTGCTTATGCTTTAAAAAAAATGGGTTTTTTAATTAAAGATTTAGTTATTGCGACAAATGAAAATAATATTCTAGATCGTTTTATTCAGTCAAATGACTTATCTTTAAAAAAAGTGATAAAAACTAACAGTCCCAGCATGGATATAATGATATCCAGTAATTTTGAAAGGTTAGTTTATGACTTTCTTGGACCGGACAATACATCTGAATTATTTATTAATTTCTCGGATACGCGAAAATCTTTGCATATAGAAAAAGAAGCATATTCAAAAATAAAAAATATTTTTAAATCTGGCATGACTACTAGTTTTGAAGTTTTAAATGAGATAAAAAATACATATAAAAATAATAATCTTATTTTAGATCCTCATACCGCTGTAGGAGTTTCTGTAGCAAGGAAAATGCAAATAAGTAATATTTGCTCACTAGCTTGTGCTCACCCGGTTAAATTTCAAGACACTGTAAATAGGGCAATAAATGAAAATAATTTAATTTATGATAAATCAATTAATTTTAAAAACCCTGAAAGATATGACATTTTAAGTAATGACTATAGTGTTTTAAAAAAATATATTATTGAACATGCCTAATACAAAAAAACTATCTAATGGAATTACCTTGATTACAGACTTTGTTGATACTGTAGAAACTATATCAGTAGGTATGTGGATCAAAGTTGGAGCAAGAAATGAAAATGATAATAATAATGGAGTTGCTCATTTATTAGAGCATATGGCCTTTAAAGGTACTAAAAATAGAACGGCTCTTGAAATAGCGCAAGAAGTTGAAATGATAGGAGGCCATGTAAATGCTTATACCTCAAGGGAAATTACTGCTTACTACATGAAAGTACTTAAAGAAGATATAAAAACTTCAGTTGATATTATTAGTGATATTCTTCAATTTTCTTCATTTGATAAAAAAGAATTAGATCGAGAAAGGGGTGTTATTCTTCAAGAAATAGGAATGTATTTAGATACACCCGATGATCTAGTTTTTGATAAATGGCAAGAGACAGCTTATCCAAATCAACCTATGGGTAGATCAATACTTGGAAAAACAGAAATTATTAAAAATATTCAAAGAGAAGAGGTCAGTGGCTTTATGAATGACTTTTACAATCCTGAAAAAATGGTTTTTTCTGTTTCAGGTAATTTCAATGAAAAAGAAGTAATAGGATTAGTTGAAGAAAAATTTAATTTTCTACCAAAAGGAACAAGTAATTATTCACCAAAGTCAAATTATGAAGGAGGAGATTTTAGACAAAATAAAGAACTAGAACAGGTTAATCTAATATTAGGATTTAAAGGAGTTGATTATTTTTCTGATTTATATTATGCAACTGCTTTATATTCTACTGTTCTTGGCTCAGGAATGTCATCAAGACTTTTTCAAGAAATAAGAGAAAAAAGAGGACTTGTATATTCTATTTCAAGTTATTCTTCCTCTTTTACTGATTCCGGCGTTTTTGGAATTTATGCTGGAACAGGTTCTGAAGAGATAAAAGAATTAATTCCAGTTTTATGTGATCAATTGAATATTCACACAAGTAGCTTTACACCTGATGAATTAAAAAGAGCTAAAGCTCAATTTAAATCATCGCTACTCATGGGTAAGGAGAGTACCTCTGTTAGAGCTAGGTCAAATGCTACACAAAAATTATTATATAATAGAATAATAGATGATGAAGAAAGAATGAAAAAAATAAATGCAATCACTTTAGAAGATTTGGAAAAAGCTAGACTAAACATTATACAATCTCCTCTTACAATATCTGCAATTGGTCCAATAAAAAATTTAGATTCCCACAATAAAATTTTAAAGAGATTCAATTAATTCTTTTGCAGCTTTTCGAGCTATTTCATCAACCATATTATTTATTTCATCGCTGCTATGGCCCTTTACCCAAATCCAATTTATTTGTTTATTATTGATATACTTATCTAATTTAATCCATAAATCCTTATTTTTTACATCTTTTTTATTAGCAGTGAGCCAGTTATTTTTTTTCCAATTTTTAATCCAAGAATTTATTCCTTCTTTTACATAATTGCTGTCAGTTATTATATTACACTTACTTTCTTCTTTTAGTAATTTTATGGCATTTATTGTTGCAATTAATTCCATTCGATTATTTGTAGTATTTTTTTCATAACCATATTTGATAATCTTTTCATTTTTTGAATTAAGAATAATAAAAGCCCATCCACCATTTCCAGGATTACCTATACAAGATCCATCAGTGTAAATCGTAATCAAATTAAATCCTGTAAATTATTATTATAATGAAATTTAATTATATTAAAAAATTCTAAAGGATCTTTGTGTTTGACTTGTCCATTTAAATTAAAATGCATATCATGCAATCTTGTTAAAAAAAATCTTATTGCACTTACTTTTAGATAAAAGTTAAAATAATTTTTTTCTTCATTAGTTAATTTATTTTTTTCTAAGTAGAATTTTAAAAAATTTATACAATTATCTTCATTAAATTCACCAATAACAAACCAAGAATTTATTAAAATTGCCAAATCATAAATTTTAGTATCATTGCATGTAAAGAAAAAATCAATAATTCCAGATACTTCATTATTATTATAAAAAACATTATCGGGAAATATATCAGCATGAATTATGGACTTTGTTAGATTTTTTGGAAACAAGTCTTGTAAATCATTAATCAATTTTGATACATATTTAAGTTCTTCTTTATATTGGTAATTACTATGGTTTTTAAATTTATTTAAAATATAAATCCATGAAGGAATTAGCATATTATTTTCTCTATATAAATTTGAAGATTTACCTATTTTGTGAAGTTTTGTTAATATATCAGATAAAGATTTAAGTTTTTGATTATTTAAATCTTGTGTTGGCCTACCTTCCA
This sequence comes from Pelagibacteraceae bacterium, assembly GCA_002705265.1. Classification (GTDB taxonomy): domain Bacteria; phylum Pseudomonadota; class Alphaproteobacteria; order HIMB59; family HIMB59; genus HIMB59. Next base: position 4,541 of record PAHR01000017.1, read on the forward strand.
AAAATTTATATAGGCAGGAATATTTTCCTTTAATTTTAAAAATTTCTTTTCCATCAATATTTACACAAGTTGGACATGGAACCCCATCATTATAGAATTTAGACATTACGCTATTAAAGTAAGGTAAATCATCATTTTTTGTTCTTTTTTCAAATATTGTAAAAATAAATTTTTGTCTATTTACAAATTCAATTATGTAGTTTGTGTTTTCAACACCTTCCTCTATTCCTGTTATATGATTAATTTTCCCTAATTTACTAAATAATCTTTCAGCGTCATTAATGGATATTTCTGTAAAAACTGCCATTAGTTTAAATAATTTGGTACTTTAAACTTAATATTTTCAGGAATCTTTTGATCATTTAGTTTAATATTGAAATGCAACTTAAGTTGGTTAATAAATTTTTTAATTAACTCTTCCGGAGCAGAAGCACTAGCAGTTAGTCCAATTTCTTTATATTTTGAAACTTTTTTAAAATCAAAGTCATCTATATTTTGAACTAACTCTGCATTTTTACATCCAAACATTTTTGCTGTTTCTACTAGTCTTACTGAGTTTGATGAATTATAAGCACCAATAATATAAAAACAGTCTACTTTTTTTGACAACTCTTGAACAGAAAGTTGTCTGTTAGATGTAGCATAACAAATATCAGATTTTTTAGGCTCCACAATATTTGGGTATTTTTCCTTAATTGTTTTTACAATTTCCTTAGTATCATAAATAGATAAGGTAGTTTGAGTTACGTATGCAATTTTTTGATTTTTTTTTAATTGTAGCTTTTCGACATCAGATTTATCTTCGATCAGTATTACATTAGATTTATCTTTTGCTTGCCCAATAGTTCCAATAACTTCCGGATGATATCTATGACCAATCATCACTATTTTATAACCTTCTTTTTCTAAAATTTCTAATTCTCTATGTATCTTACTTACTAGGGGGCAAGTTGCATCTAGGTGAAATAAATTTAAATCTTTTGCAGCCGATATAACTTCTTTACTAACACCATGAGCTGAAAAAATTACTGGAGCTTTTGTGTTTTTTGGTATGTCTAATAAAGTTTCAACAAAAATTACACCCTTTGCTTTAAGAGATTGAACTACATATTTGTTATGAACTATTTCATGTCTTACGTAAACTGGAGAACCATATTTTTTAAGACTCTTTTCTACCATTTCAATAGCTCTTTCTACCCCAGCACAAAACCCCCTGTACTCAGCTACATGTACATTAATATTGATTGATTTTTCCATTTATTAATTAATAATTAAGTTAAACATAATGATCAAAATTATCATTTTAATTACTATTTTGTCACAATTTTTATTTAGTTGCTCTATTAAAAAAGAGAAAGAAATTAGTATTAATATAGACTGTCCAAAATATTTTCTGATCTCTGAAGCAACTACAATTCTATATGATAATAATTCAATACTGACCTTAGTAAATGATATAAATTTAAATTGTTATCAAAAAATTAGTTCTCCAGATGATGTTTTTATTGATATTATAATGAACTATAAGATTTCTGATATTCCTGAATATGATCTTTTTGATGAAAGTTTTAATGCTTTGGTTTTTATAACAAACAGAGAAGAAACATTAAAATTGTCTTCATATGAAAAAAAAATAAATTTCACAAACCAAAAAAATTGGAAGTCAACGGTCAATACGCCATATTTAAATAAAATGGAAATCCAACATTTTGCAAGTATGAAAATAAAATACGAAATTTATAAAAAAGGATTAAGAATTTTTACTGCGATAAATTAAATAATTTTAAATAAAAGAATCCAAAGAAGAAACTTTTTTATTAAGAATAACTTTTTTATTTTCTAAGGGCATTTTTTCAAAATAATCGATCAATATTTTATTAAGTTTCAAAGAAGCTTGAGATTTAATTTCTTGCACAGCTGAAATTTCTATTTGCCTTATCCTCTCCAAGGAATTTTTTTCTTTTGATTTAATTAAAGCATTAGTTTTCTCAATAATAGATTTAGAAAGCATTTCAGATTGAGATTTAGCATTAACAATGATGTCTTTTATTTTCAAATCTAAATCTTTCGTTTTATCCATAGATTCTTCTAGTTGTTTTTCTGCAGACCTGAAGCTTTTAAGCGATAGATTAATGTTATTTTTTATTTCCTCAATTTTATTATCAAGACCACCTAACATAATTTTTCTGAATGGCTTAATCATTAAGATTACAAACACTATAAAGCAAACCAATATCCAAAACTTAGGATCTTCAAGTAAATGGTGAAACATTATAATTTTATACTTTCAGAAGGTTGGTCAGTTATTTTTGATACAAATAATGTAGCACTTTCTCTTAATTCTTTTTCAAGATTATTAAAAGCTATTGTTTTTTCTTTCATGATCTTATCTTCAGTTTCTTTAATTTGTTGTTGTATTTTATTTTCAGTAGTTTTCAAAATAACTTCACTTTCTTTTTGGGCTGTATTTCTTGCTTGCTCGATTATTTGATTAGCTTCTTCTTTTGCTTTATTGATTTTTTCGTCATATTCCTGAATAAGTAACTCAGCTTTTTTGATAAGCGCGTCTTGCTTAGAAAGATGATCTTTAACGAAATTATCTCTCTTGTTCAAAAAAGCTCTAATTTTAGGGATTGTATAGTATGTAAGTACTAAAAATAATACTACAAACAACACCATCAGCCAAAAAAGCTGAGATAAAAAAAATTCAGTTTGTTCTATTTGCGGCATTTATTATGCAAACAAAATTACTAAAGCAATAACCAGTGCAAAAAGAGCAATAGCTTCAACTAAAGCAAATCCAAGCATAGTCATAGTGAATACTTCGTTTCTTGCTGCTGGATTTCTACCGACAGCAGTAATAAAAGCTGCAAAAACATTTCCGATTCCTATACCAGCACCAATAACGCCGATAACTGCTAAGCCAGCTCCTAAGTATTTTAGTCCTTCTACTAGTTCCATATTTACCTCCTTATGTAACTCTAGTGTAAGTGTAACGCATCGTTAATATACAAGCATGTTAATATAGCAAAAACATATGCTTGTAAAAAAGCTATTAAAATTTCTAAACCAGTTAAAGCCACAATAAATACTAGTGGCAAGATACCTAAAAAACCTAATGCTGACACAAAGCCAGCAAACACTTTTAAAAGGGTATGACCAGCTAACATGTTAGCAAATAATCGAACTGATAAACTTATTGGTCTAGAAAGATATGAAATTATTTCAATAGGTACAAGTAATGGAAGCATGTATATAGGCAATCCTGGAATTACAAAAAAACCAAAAAATTTAGCTCCATGTTTAACAAAACCTAAAATTGTAACAAATAAAAATACACCAAGTGCTAAAGCAAAAGTTACAATAACATGGCTCGTGAAAGTAAAACTATAAGGGATCATCCCCAAAAGATTTCCAAATAAAATAAACATAAATAAAGAAAACACTAATGGAAAAAATCTTCTTCCTTCTTTGCCAACCGTGTCTTCGATTAAATTACTTATAAAGTTAAAACCTAGTTCTGCTGCCACTTGAAATCTTGAAGGATAAAGGTCTTCAATTGAGTTAGTTTTTTTTGATTTAAAAAAAGGTAATGAAAAAAACCCCAAGACCAGCAAAGTAGTAATAACCATCCAGAGGGCTGAATTAGTAAAAGAAATATTCTGACCAAAAAACTCAATATCTATTAGTGGTTTAATTTCAAATTGTTTTAGCGGACTGTCACCTTTAGACATGCGCTATATAAACAATTTTATTCCTTTTTTTCTATGCGACTTATAAGCCTGTAAATATTTAATAATCCTGCCAAAAAACCTAGTATTATCAATAAGATTAACATAAATGGTTTTGTATCAAAAATTTTATCAAGAAATAAACCCAATAAAACCCCTACAACTAACGCACCCAAAAGCTCACTAGAGATTCTGTAAGCAAAACTCAATCCTTTTAATTTTTTTGAGTCAATCGGCATACTTTATTGCCTCTTCTAACTCTACAGAAACAAGCTGTGAAACCCCTTCCTCGGGCATAGTAACACCAAATAGTCTGTCTACTCTCGACATAGTCATTCTGTTATGAGTTATAACTATAAACTTTGTTTGAACCTTTTCAGATATTTCCTCAACCATACTACAAAATCTATCAACATTATTATCATCAAGTGGAGCGTCTACTTCATCTAATATACAAAAAGGAGATGGATTTGCAGTAAATACTGCAAACAAAAGAGATATAGCCGTTAATGCTTGTTCTCCACCAGATAATCCAGTTATATTTTTCATTTTTTTCCCCGGAGGACTTGCATAAATCTCCAATCCTGAATTTAGAGGATCTTCGTTATCTTGTATAAGTTTTAGATACGCTTTTCCTCCACCAAACAACTTTGTGAAAAGTCTTTCAAAGTTTTCATTAACAATTTTAAAAGCATTTTTAAGTCTATCTAGACCTTCTTTATTAATTTTATTTATAGCTGAAGTTAATTTTTCTATAGATTCTTCTATATCATTTTTATCTTTGATAGTTTCATCAACTTTAGATCTTAAATTTGAATATTCTTCTTCTGCTAATAAATTAACCGCACCAATTCTTTCTCTTTCTGCATATAGTCTGTGAACTCTATTTTCAGAAGTTTCTAAATTATTATCTTTTTTAAAATCTGGTAACTCATTTTCTAAATTATGTAAATTAACATTAATTTTTTCTTTGCAGTTAGCAGCTAATTGATCTAATAAATTTTTTTGATTTTGTATTTCAGATTCTTTTCTTATTAATTCTTCTTTGATAATAGAAAAGCTTTGTTCAGTATTTCTTAAATCCTTAGATAGTTTTTCAAGTAACTCTTCTTCTTTTTGAAGTTTTATATCAAAATGATTTTTTTCTGAACTTAATTCTTGAACTTTATTCAAAATAAATTGTCTTTTTTCTTCAATATTTTCTGGACTTGAACCGGAAAGTTCTAGTTCTTTTTTTGTAGTTTCGATTCTTTCATTTAAATCTTTAATTTTTTGATTAGTGACATCTAGGATACTTTTCCATTCAGTCATTTGTTTATTTAGATCCCCTAATCTTTTTTCTTTTAATTCTGAAATAATGGATGAAACATTTTGTTCATAGTCATGAGATATAAAAAGCCCATCCCATCTCCAAAAATTACCTTCCAAGTCAACGATTGCTTGGCCTGGAGCTAACTTGTTTGAAAACTTTATTCCTAACTCTTTGTTTTCTACAATGGCTATGTAATTTAATTTAATTGAAGTCTGTTCAGGTGCTTGAATTACTGTGTCAGAAACAATACAAGGAAAATTAAACTCACTATTTTTTATTTCAGTATTTTTCTTTGACCAGTAAAAAACCCCATCATTATCTAAGGCGGCAAGTAATTCTTTTCCAAAAATTGCAGCCACTACTTTTTCATAGTCTTTTTTAAAAGCTATTTGATTTAGTAGACTTTTATCCGATTTGTCTTGAGATTTTAGGTCAACACCTTCTTTAAATTCTTTATTACTCAGTTCATTAAATTCTTTGGATATAACTTGAATTTTTATTTGTGTTTCATTTTGCTGCTCTAACTCAACTTCTAAATCCTTTTGTAATTGAGTAACACGATATTCTAAATTACTTTTGTGTTCTTCAAACCTTAATTCCTCTTGTTTTAAATTTTCTATTGACATATTTAATCTTTCTAGCTCAGAATTTAATGAGTATGACTTCTCTCTCATAGGAGGGATTGTTATTTTAAGCTCTTCATAAGATTTATTGTTTTTTAGAACTTCATTTTTTTGGTCATTTACTTTAAATTCTATATCCTTTCTTTCATTTTCTAGATCAAGAATAAGTTTTTTTATTTCTTCTCTTTTTACATAAAATACAGAAGCTTCCGCATTCTTTATAAGAGAAGAAATACTTTTAAATCTTTCCGCTTCTTTTGATTGTTTTTTAAGTATAGTTAATTGTTCCTCATAAGTTTTAATTATATCTTCTATTCTTAGTAAGTTATTTTGAGCAGCTTTTATTTTTAATTCTGTGTCATGTCTTCTTGTTTGCAGACCTAAAATACCGGCTGCTTCTTCAAGAACCATTCTTCTGTCCTCAGGTTTTGCTTGAGTTATAGCTCCAATTCTTCCCTGACTTACTATAGAAGTTGATCTGGCTGAAGTTGATGCGTCGGCAAACAATAGTTGGATATCTTTTAATCTAACTTCTTTTCCATTAATGTAAGAATTAGAACCTTCCCCTCTAAATATTTTCCTATTTATTTCTAATTCTTTACTTTCAAATTTTTTTTCAAAATCAGAACCTTCTAAATCTAGATGAAGACTAACTTCTGCTAAATTCCATGAAGGTCTGTTATCTGTTCCATTAAATATTAAATCATCAATTTCTTTTCCTCTAAGTTTTTTTGCTGAAACTTCGCCTAAGCTAAATCTAATTGCTTCAACTATATTTGATTTTCCACAACCATTTGGACCAACTATGCCAGTTAAGCCATTTTTAATTTCTACTTCAGTTGGTTCAACAAATGATTTAAAGCCCCTAATTGATAATTTTTGTAAATTTAACAATTTATTTTATTTTAACTTCTTTTCTATAATCTTTAAAAACTCTACGCTAGGTCTATTACCTTTAATTTTTTCACCATTAATTATAAAAGTCGGAGTAGATTCGATATTAAAATTTTCTTGCGCTTCAATTTGTTTTGTAAGTATTATGTTTTTATTTTTATCTTCATTAATACATTGAAGGATATCTTGTCTATTATTTCCCATTTGTTCTGCGTATCCTAATAAAGTATCTTCTATTTCAAATTGAGAGTCTGGGTTTGAGCTATCATAAAGTTTTAACCAATTTTTTTGTTGATTGTAAACTACTTCTGTAAAAGGATATCTTGATGAACCAATACAATTAGCAATTCTTGAAGCATAAAAAGCAAAATAATCCAAGGGAAAATCTATTATATAATAGTTAATATCAGTTCCTAGTTTTGAATTTTTTATATCTTGTAATCCATTTTCATGGAAATCAGCACAATGAGAGCATGTAAAGGAAGAAAATTCAATAATGTCAACTGCATTTGGATTTAATGAACTTATCAAAGGAACCTGATCTTTTATAAAATCTTTATATTCGTATTCTTCTGAATATATATCACCAAAGATAAATAGCTGAAATATTATTAAAAAGCTAATTTTTTTCATTTTTAATTGCAAGATTAATTCTGTCAAAAATTGAAGTAATCTCCTGATCTTTTATATCATTTAATTTATTTTTATTAACATTTTTTAATTGAGGGTATTTTAATTTTTTATCTTGAGTTAATTCACTAAAAGAATCTTTAAAAATATCTTGGAAAAAAT
>PAHR01000018.1 GCA_002705265.1 Pelagibacteraceae bacterium
ATTTAGTAAATCTATTTTCATTATATCTTTATTTATTATTAGAATATTTTGAAATTCTTTATATTTACTCTTAAGTATTTCTATAAAACTACTATCAATTTCAATTAGAGAAATTTTGCTTAATTTATTTTTTATTATTAAGTCCGTTAAATGACCTATGCCAGGTCCAATTTCAATTATAGAGTTAGTTTTTCTTGGAATTAGTTTATTTATTTTTTTAAGGATATTTTTATCAACTAAAAAATTTTGTCCAAATTTTTTTTTTAACTTAACATGCATTCTAAATATGAAGTATTATCAGCTTTATTTTTAAAGATTATATTTTCTGCAGTTCCGTGAGATGGTGAGAATCTATTAAAAGAAAGTCCAATAGTATTATTAATTGAAAATTTATTTAAAATTTTAAAAGGTATTAGTGCTTGATCATGATAAAATGAAATAAATAATTGTTTTTTATTTATTTTTTTAAATGCACTATCTGCTGGTAAGGGTCCTGTAATTTTTAGTTTAGTTTTATATTGAATTTTTTTAATTATTTTTTGTATAACTATTTCCTCATTTCCTAGAGTTCCTTTTTCACCAGCGTGAGGGTTAATTCCTAAAATAATAATTTCATTATATTTAAGTTTTAATTTATTTTGATTTAATATAGATATAATTTCATTTAAATCGTTATAGAACTTATTTTTGTTAAAATATTTTAATACATCTTTAAATTTAATATGAGTAGTAATAGGTATAATTGAAAAATTTTCACCTCTCATAAGCATATATGTTTTTTTATTGTTAATATTCTCTAAAAATTCTGTAACTCCATTAAAATCATATTTTTTTTTTATAATTGATTTATTTATTGGCATTGTTACTAAATTACTTGAAAAAACTTTTGATAAATTGTTACTTATTTTTAATTGGTTTATAATGTTTTTAGATTTATTTGTTAAATCAGTATCTAAGTCAAATATGCAAATTTTAGAATTTTTTATATACTTTAAATCGTCTAAACTAAAAACTTCTATAAAATCTTGATGGAAATTAATTTTTTTAAAATAGTTTGTTATTTCATTAATATTTCCCAATAAGACATATTTTATTTTCTTATTAGCTAAATAACTGTGGGACTTTGATATAATTTCTAAATTAATTGAATTTATATCTCCTACAAATACAAGTTTTATATTATTTAACGTTTTTATATACATATTTTAAAAACTCATCATACCCATCTTTTGAAATGATATTATTTATTAGAGAATTTATCTCATATATATTTTCATCTTTCAGACAGATATATTTATTTTCATTTACTTTAATAGGAACTTTCGAATTATTGACTAAGATTAATTGTTTTTCATTTTCATTGATTTTATGAAAAGATATTTTATGTACGTATTTTGTACATTCTTTGTCTTCATAAAAATTAATTTTTTCATTTATAATTCCATCATATTTTGAAAGTTGATAATTTTTTATATAATTTGCTAAAAAGTCATTTTTAAGAATTTCATATTTTAAAAAATATTTTAAAATAATTTCTGTATATTTATTTTTAAATTGCTTTAAATCCTTTTTTATTAAGTCTTCAGTAATTAAATTAAATTTAGGATTTCTTTCAATTTGCAAATCAATAATTTTAAACATCATATAAATATTTTTAATTGCAGAACCATCGGAAATTTCTTTATTTGAATAATCTTTATATAGTAATTTATAGTTTTTAAGATTTTCTTTAGTAATAATTACATCATTTTTATTAAAAATAATTTCATTACCGTGAATATTTGTATTTGTAAAAAAAATTATTAAAATTATGATTAATTTTTTATACATTTTTATTCAAATATACTGTTAGCGTATTTGCTATCGGTAAAACCACTATCAAATTTAAGACTATAAAATACACTAATCTCAGAATTAGGCATTAATTGAGTTCCATCAGTATAGTCATTTTTTGTGTACACTAAACTTAGGATAGAGCAATCGTCAAAAAAATCTATTTGATAACTTTGTTTATAAAATTGAAAACTATTTTCTAAATCTATTTCATTATTATAGCTCAAAGTACTATTATTAGTTAATTTTCTACTATATTTCATTTCTAGGAAATGATCGCTTAATGATGATTTAAAAGCTTCTTTATTAGTTAAATTTTTATCTAAAGTAAAAGTATTTTTTAAATCTGAATACTGATATCTAATACTATCTTCTTTTAAGTTGTAATCATCTTTATCCAACCTTGAATTATAATTAATTGAATTTTCAGGATTTATATCATAAGCAATTTTAATTAAATGATCACTTAGATTTGAAGTCTGTTTAATATCATTTACAAAATTTACATCTTTCTGAAAGTCGTAAGTCCTTCCATAATTTAATTTAAATTTACTTACCTTGCTAATCTTGTAGTTTTGCTCAATTCCCATAGCTATCCTTGAACCATCTTCTTTGTTATCAGAGCCAAAATATCTATTTTCCTCAAAAATATTATTATAATCAAATGATAAAGATTGACTGTTATCATTTACATTCAAAGAATTGTCTTTAGATTTATTTGATAAAATTAATTTTATCCTTGGTTTTAACTTATTTTTTTCTGATATATTTATAATTTTATTTAATTCACTAGATATGAATGTTGAAAAGTTATTCTCGTTACCAGATACAATATTTGTATTGTAATTTCCTTCATCTACTAAAAGACTGCTATTATGAAATACTAATTTATTTATAAGTCTATAATTTTTATTTATAAAAAAATTTTTCTGAAATTTGTTTAATAAACTTGTTCTAAAAATTCTATTAGGTAAATAATCTTTAGAAATATTTCTTGATATAAAATCGATATTTAGCTCATTATTTAATATAATATTATTTTTAAAGTTAAAATAATTAAAATATTTAAATGAAGGTATTTGATAGGGGCTACTTGAATCAGAAGTATTACTATTTAATGTACTTGAAGCAGAAAGATTTGAAATTAGTAAATCATTCTTTTTAAATAAATTATAATTATTGAGATTAATATTAGAGTATATAGAAGATGCTTTTTCATCATTATCGTATTTATAATTAGAAACATTTGATGTGTATGTTATATCCATATTTGCTTTTGTATTTTTATTTATATTTAAATTTCCATTCGAAGTAAGTGTGTATCCTTTATTAACAACACCTTCATTTCTCCTGTCGTAAAAATTATTAATCTTTGTTTGGATATTTCCTTCACTTAGTAAGTGGTTTAACTCAATTTCATTTTTAAAATATTTAAATGCACTTTGTTTATAATAATAAAAAGTAGGTGTAATTTTTAAATCAGTATTTTCTTTTATTGGAATATAATAGGGTGTTGTTATATTTCTTCCAAAATTTATGTTAGTTATTTGAAAACTTGGTTCTAGAAGGCCTTTTTTTCTTGGAGCTTGAGAGCCATAGTGCGCTAAATATGGAATAAATAAAACTTTTCTATCTGCTATTTGTAAATAACTACTAAAATGTTCAAAATAATCATCCTCAATATCATATTTGGTTTTTTTAACTTTCAAAGACCAGGTAGGACAATTAAAGATTCCTTTTAAGTCACATGGAGTTACAAAATTATCTTTAAAAGTAATCATTTTTTTATTTTTTATTAATTGTTTAGATTTTATTTTAAGGTTTTTTTGATAAATATAATTTACATCTTTGGCAAATCCTGAAGAAAAATTTAAATCTCCCTCTAAATAATAACCTTTCATTATGTCCCCATAATAATTTAAATAAAATTCATCATTGATTAAAATAGTTTTTTTTTCTGTGTTGATAACCCCGCTATCGGTATTAATTGAACCGGATTGATAATTAACATAAGAGTCTTTTCCTAATTCAATTAATGATAATTTTTTATTATAAAAAATATTTTCAGAATTTATGTATATGTCTTTATCAATTTTTTCATCTGCAAAACTATATGAAGTAAGTATAATTAATATTATTATTAATTTTTTAGTCATTGATAATATTTTTATATAAATAAAAACCCAAAGTTAATACTACTAAAAAATGAAAAATAAAATTGTGTTTATCTAGATACATTTGTGCAGTAAAAAAATTATAAATGAATATTAAAAAACATAATCCAATTAATATTATATTGTTAGATGATTTTTGTATATTTTTTCTGGATATAAAAATACTTACATATACAAATAAGGATAAAAATATTGCTAATTTAGATAATAAGCTAATTGAGTCATTTTGTTTTTTATTATCTGTAATTTTGTGAAAGCTTAAGTTTGTATTATAAAAATCCTCCCCGAACTTATCTAGTTTTATATAAATATTTTTATTTAATTTTTTAATATCGCTTGATGTAATTAATTCTGGATCTTTAATAATAATTTGATTTTTTTTTAATACATTATTATTTGAAAATAAGGCATTACTGAAAAGATCTTTTTTAAAATTATAAATGCTAATGTTATCTACTTTATTTTTTTCAATATCTATATTAGTAAATTTAGAAATTGTTATATTTTCATCTTCAACTTCAAAAAATATTTTTCCCTTTATTTCTTCCTTAATATTGCTTTTTAGATAATTTTTTTTTAAATCTGATAATAAGTTTTTATAATTATTTTTATTAATATCCAAATTTGAAAATAGAATTACAAATATCAAAAAAATAATACTGAATTTAGTTATACTTAAGTAATGTCTGATTATCATTAATTCATTAGTTTTTTTAATGTTTATAGAAAATATTATTATGCTAGAAACAAATATTATATTTGGAATAGTAGCTAATAATTCAAAAGTATTTATAATACCAACAACTATAGTATCTAATAAATTATACTTGTCTGATAGTAGTTCAATTAAAGAAAATATGTATAATACTGAAAATAACATTAAAACACTTAGAATAATCGAATAAAATATTTTAATAAAAATAAATTTATATAAATGCATATTTTTTTCTTAGTATTAGGTAAGTTGTTAATATTGTTAAGCAAGATAAAATATAAAATATTTGTATTTTAAGATTTTCTGAAATAAATAATTTTGTAACTAAAGACAATAAAGTAAAAGAACACAATATTACAACCAAATTAAATAAATAATTTTTTATTAAATTATTAGATTTTTCATTTATTAAAATTAGTCTGTTTGAAACCATAATTATTAATATTAAAAAAAATAAATTTATGATTTTTCTGTGCGCTTCCTTATTAAACTGTATATTCTCATGATTAATTAATTGAAAATAATTATAGTTTTCTTTTCCTAAAGATACTTCATCATTATTTGTATTTATTATTTTATATTGAAGTCTGTCAAAGTCAGTAATACTTTTTTCTTTTAAGGAAGCTGAAATTCTTTTACCTTTAACAAAAGTAAAAATTAATTCTTTTGTTGATTTTGAATAACTAACAGACTCTGATTTAATAACAATATTTTCCTCTATTAAAAAAGAAGTAACATTATTAAGATTTTCATTATCCTTGTTTTTGTATATTAGTAAAATTTTTCCTGGAATAGTAATTTCATTATTTAGATCTTTAATTTTAAAATCATTTCTAAATTTTATTTCTTCTTTTTTATATTTATTATATGAATTAACTGAAATTAATTCAGAATTAATTAAATATCCTCCAATAATAAATATATAAATTATTAATAAAATATTTGTTAAACTATTTTTAGATAAATAAAGGCTAAAAATTGTTACTTCATTTGTGCTATTTATGTGTTTATTAAAAAAAAAAGTAGAAATTAATATAATTATTGGAATTATAGTATTTACTGCATTAGGCAATAAAAAAGAAGTAATTTTGATTACTTCTTTGATTTGAATCCCAAGACTTTGATTAAAATCCAAGTACCTTACGATTTGCGCAAGCCATATAACCATAACAAAAGATATTAGTATAAAGACAATATACTTTACATAATTAGCAGTTAGATATAATTTAAGTTTCATAAATGATAAGCATTTTTAAAAATATTTCAAAATCAAGATCTAATATAATTCTTTTTGTAAAAATTAGCATTGAAAAACCTAAAAAATCCAAATTAAATCAATATAAGGTTAATGGTAAGCTTATTTTTGAATATTTAATAAAAACAAAAAATACTGGTATTATAATTGAAATTTTCTCTAAAGAACTTCTAGGTCCTCTTAATTTAAATTATATTGGTGCCTTTATTTTCGATTTCACCCAAAAAATAAGCTTTGCAAAAGTTTCAGTAAATGCCAAATCAAAAAATATGCTTGATATGATAAATTTTGGCTTTATTAGAAAAGATTTTATTTTTAAAAAATATCTTTCAAAATCAAAATCTTCAAATTTTAAGCTGCAAGGAAGATTATCTAAATATGCAAGTAATTTGAATCAATCTATATTAATGATCAAAAATTTAGTATCAGAGCCGTCAAATATTCTTTATCCTGAGAGCTATGCTGAATATGTAAAAGAAAATATATCAAAGAAAATCCCCATAAAAATACTTGATAAAAAACAAATATCTAAAATAGGACTTAATTGCTTATTGGCTGTTAATCAAGGCAGTGAAAAAGAACCTCGAGTTATTACTTTTGGTCCAAACAATTCGAAGACCAAAGAAGTTGATATTTTATTTGTAGGAAAAGGAGTAACTTTCGATACAGGTGGAATATCTTTAAAACCATCAAATGGTATGGAAGAAATGAAAATGGACATGGGAGGTTCTGCTGTTGTTACAGGATTAATGAATTTATTAAGCACAACTAAATATAATTTTACTTACGCAGGTATTATAGGTCTTGTTGAAAATATGCCTAGTGGCACTGCTTATAAACCTGGTGACATCATCAAATCTTACAAAGGTACTAATGTTGAAGTTCTTAATACTGATGCTGAAGGCAGATTAGTCTTGGCAGATATAATAGCTTACGGATCAGAATTATATAAACCTAAAATCATAATTGATTTTGCAACTTTAACAGGAGCTATACTAGTTGCTCTTGGAGAAAATTATGCAGGTTTATTTTCAAATGATGATGATTTAGCTAAGCAATTATATAAAAGTGGATTGAATACAGAGGAAAAAGTTTGGAGAATGCCAATGGATTCAGATTTTGATAAAATGATGAGTTCCAAGTTTGTTGATCTAAAAAATATATCTAGCGGAAGATATGCAGGAGCTACAACCGCTGCCCAATTTTTACAAAGATTTATTCCTTCTAAAACAAAATGGGCACATTTAGATATTGCGGGAACAACATGGAAAAATAACGGAGATACTTTTAATCAGTCTGGAGCCACAGGTTTTGGGTTGCTTTTGATGGCAGATTTTGTATACAACTATTTCGAAAAAAATAAGGATAAATAAAAATGGAACGTACATTTTCTATTATTAAACCAGACGCTACAAAAAGAAATTTAGTAGATCCTATAAATCAGATTATTGAGAAAAATGATTTAAAAATAATAGCAAGTAAAAGTTTAAAGTTAAATAAAGAACAAGCTGAAGGTTTTTATAAAGTTCATAAGGAAAGGCCTTTTTTTTCGAGTCTTGTTGAGTTTATGACTTCAGGACCTGTTCAAGTTCAAGTATTAGAAGGTGACAATGCTGTATCTAAATATAGAGAAATAATGGGAGCTACAAATCCTAAAGAAGCTGAAGATAATACAATAAGAAAATTATATGCAGAAAATATAGAAGCTAATTCTGTTCACGGAAGTGACTCAAAAGAGAATGCTGAAACTGAAATAGCTTTTTTTTTTAGTGTTTCTGAGCTTTTATAATTTAAAAATTATTTTTTTTAAAGCATCATAAACGTTTTTATGTTCAAAATTTTTATGATTTTTAATTAGTTGTATTTCATTTTTTGTTTTAATTTTAAAAGATTTTTGAAATAAAACCTCACCTTCATCCAATTTATTATTAACTTTATGTATACTAAAGCCACACTTTAATTCATTGTTAATAAGCATCCTTCTATGTGTCATTAGTCCCTTATATAAAGGTAATAAAGAAGGGTGAAGATTAATTATAAAGAAGTTTTTTATAATATTAGGAGGTATTAGCTTCATATACCCTAGTGAGAATATTAAATTCGAATTTTTTAAATGTAGATTATTTAATTTTTTAACATTTTCATAAATTTTAATTTTTTTATTAATTTTTAGTGATTTTTCTTTAATATTATTATCAATATTATTGTTACTTATAATTCCTAATATAAAGAATTTTTTTTGTTTATCTTTTAATATCTTTTCTAAAATTACCTTCAGATTAGTTCCATACCCAGATATAAGAAAGCTTATTTTAGGTAATTGATCCAATAACTTTAAAATTCTTTCTTTTTGAAAAAATGTTTACATTTTTTTTTTCTACAACTATTGTAAATCCATAACCACAATTAAATACCTCTGAAATCTCACTATTTGTCATAGATGTATACTTTTTTATAAAATCATATTCTTTTGGAAGATTATTAATGTTTATTTGAAACTTTACATTACCTTTTAATGTTCTTTTAAAATTAGATATTAGTCCACCACCAGTTATATGAGCCATGCTTTTAATCTTATCTATATCTTTTAGACTTAAATGATTATGGTAGAGTTCAGTAGGTTTCATTAAAAAATCGGATAACTTTTTGTTTCCAATTTTTTCTTTTTTAGTATTAATGTTATTGTCCTTAATAATTTTTCTTATTAAAGAATATCCATTTGAATGAAAACCATTAGATTTTATACCAATTATAATGTCACCTCTTTTAACCTTACTTTTTTTAGCTTTTTTTTTAATTCCAACTAAAAATCCAGCTAGATCAAAGTGATCACCTTTGTAAAGAGAAGGCATTTCAGCACTTTCACCTCCAATTAAAGCACAATTAATCTTTTTACAAGCTTTTGTTATACTTTTTAAAATTTTCAAATATTGATTATTTTTAATTGAGCCACAAGAATAATAATCTAGAAAAAAAAGAGGTTTTCCATTATTGCAAAGTATATCATTTGAGCACATAGCGACTAAATCTTGACCAATTCCTTCATATATTTTTAAATCCGCAGCTAAAATGGATTTAGTGCCAACACCGTCTGTAGCTGCGCATAAAGTTATATCCTTAGAAATTTTATATTCCGCACTGAATCCTAGTTTATTGCCTAAAACATTCTTATTATGACTGGTTTTTATAAATTTTATTGCATTTTGTATTAATTTATCAGATTTTACTACATCAACCCCAGATTTTTTATATAGTTTGCTCAATGAAATATTTTTTTATTTTTACACTAATTTTCAGTTTTTTATTAAATAAAAACTTATCAGCTTTTTATGAAGTTTCCATAAAAAATACTAATCATCAATTAACTCAAGAATACTTTGCAAATAAAATAATTAATAATTTAACTGATTCAAGTTTTAAAATAAATGATATTGAAGATTATTTTACAAATTTTTTCTTTGACAATACTGTTAAAGAATATCATTTTGAAGTTAATCTCAAGCTATTAGAAGAAAAATTTAACTCTGAAGGAAATAATTTTAATTTAAGTTTGTTAAATTGTTCATTATTAGATAATTTTTTTGAATTAAGAGCTAAACATAATAATAATTGTCCAATTTTTTTTGAAGTATCTAATAGTAAGCATCGATATATCTATATAAAAAACAAAAATGCTTCTTTTAGAATAAAAAAATTAAATTTAGATCAAGAAATAAATTTGCAAAATATTTGGAGTAATTTTTTGCCTATAAAAAAAAATTTTAAAAGAAAATATTTATTATCATATTTAGATTATGATAAACTTGCTATATTTTTAGATACTTATCCTAAAATTAAATCCTTTGAAAAAGGCCATATAGAGTTAGAAATTGAACATTACTACTCTAATGAACAAATTAATTTTTTATTAAGCTTATTATGAAACAAAAATTTTTTGATTTAACTAATTCTGACGATAATATAATTATATATTCTTCGGAAAATAAAAATATAGTTTCTGTTTTAGAAAAAATTTATGAAAAATTAGTAATAATTATTGGATCGAAAAAATCTGGAAAAACTACTCTAGCAAAAAAATTTTCCTCCATCCACAAAGCTAAATTGATATTTAATAATGAAGATTTGCTCTTTAATCCCAATCAATCAATCTATTTCATTGATAAAAATTTAATTGAAATAGATCCAGAATTACTTTTTCATTTTATTCAAAATATAATAGCGCATAACTGTTGTCTTTACATTTTTTCTGAACAAAATAATTCAAAAATATCTACGGGACTAAAAGATCTAGACTCTAGACTTTCATTATTTACAAAAATGACTATAGAAGAGCCTGAAGTAGAATTAATGAAAATTTTACTAAAAAAACATTTAGACAGTAAATCAATCAAAATTAATGATTCCATTATTAAAGAATTACCTTATGTAATTGATAGAACTTATGAGTCTGTATATGAATGTTCAAACGATATAAATCGTTTGCTTTATGATAATAACCATAATATTAATTTGAGACTTATTAAAGAATTTTATAATGCTATATAGAAATTACTATTTGAATGAAATTAATAAATCTCTTACAGATAAGAAAATTAATGTTTGTGGGTGGGTAAATAGAATTAGAGATCATGGTAATTTACTTTTTATCGATTTAAGAGATTCAAGTTCTCTTTTGCAATGTGTAATTGATAATGAATCAAATATATTTGATGATTTATCTAAATTAAAAAATGAAGATGTAATATCTATTGAGGGTACAGTTTCTAATAGAACTGAAGATACTATCAACAAGAATCTTGACACTGGTGAGGTTGAGTTAAAAATTATAAAATTCGACTATTTAAGTAAGTGCTTAAAGCAACTTCCTTTAGAAGTTAATTCCGAAAATGATTACGGAGAAGAGATTAGATTAAAATATAGGTACCTTGATTTAAGAAGGCCCAAGGTCTCAAAAAACATAATACTTAGATCTGAAGTTATAGATTTTGTAAGAAGTTACATGAAATCCGAAGGCTTCACTGAATTATCAACTCCAATTTTAACAGCCCCATCTCCAGAAGGTGCAAGAGACTATTTGGTCCCTTCAAGAATCAATAAAGGAAGTTTTTATGCCCTACCTCAAGCTCCTCAACAATTTAAGCAATTATTTATGGCTTCAGGTATTGATAAATATTTTCAAATTGCCCCATGTTTTAGAGATGAAGATAGTAGGGCGGATAGATCGCCCGGAGAGTTTTACCAAATAGATATGGAAATGAGTTTTGTAACCCAAAAAGAAGTTTTAGAAGTTATTAGCAATTTATTATTTAAAATATTTGATAAATTTAAATTTCCTAATAAAAAAATAAACCCCCTTCCATTTCCGACTTTTGCTTATAAAGATTGCTTAGCAGATTTTGGTTGTGATAAACCAGATTTAAGAAATCCCTTAAGGCTTAAAAATGTTACTAAATATTTTGAAAAATCTGGACTAAAGATCTTTCAAGACTTAATAGCTAGGGGAGCTATTGTAAATTGTATTCAAGCAATTGGTTCTAAAGATAAACCTAGAAGTTTTTTTGATAATTTAAATAAATGGGCTATAGATGAGGGTAAAAAGGGACTAGGATATATTACTTTTGAAAACAAAGAACCCAAAGGACCTTTAGCAAAAAACTTTGATAGAGAAATTATTAAGTCAATGATATCTGATTGTGAGTTTAATGCAGAGGATGGACTTTTGGTTGTTTGTGATCAACCAATGGAATCCTATGATTTTTCATCTAAAGTTATTCAAAAATTAGGAGTAGATTTAAATTTATTGAATAAAGATGAATATAAATTTTGTTGGGTTATTGATTATCCAATGTATGAATTAAATACTTTAACAGATAAGATTGACTTTAGTCATAATCCTTTTTCGATGCCGCAAGGAGGAATGAAATCACTGAAAGAAAAAGATCCTCTTGATGTGCTGGCATATCAGTATGATATTGTCTGTAATGGTATCGAGCTTTCTTCAGGAGCCATTAGAAATCATGATCCAGAAATCATGAAGAAAGCTTTTCAAATTGCTGGTTATGAAGAAGAAATAATTAAATCTAAGTTTAGTGCGCTATATGAAGCTTTTCATTTTGGAGTTCCGCCTCATGGTGGTTGTGCCCCAGGATTAGATAGAATTTTGATGCTTTTGACTGATAATGAAAATATTAGAGAAGTAATAGCATTTCCTTTTAATCAAAAAGCTCAAGATTTAATGATGAATGCCCCAGTAAAAGTTGATGAAAAAAATCTTAAAGAACTGGGTCTGAAAAAAATTAACGAGAAGACTTAAGAATTCCTTCTACATCTTTTATTGTAATGTTTTCACCATCAATTTCTGGTGGAATTTTATAATTCATTATACCGATTTTAAAATAATACTTACCTGATTTCCCTTTATATAGATTAGCTTTTTGTCTTCGTTTTTTTAAAACACCTATTTCTCTAACTTTATTTGTTGGTTTGTTTTTCTTTATGTTAATTAATTCAATAGCTTGTTCTATACCAATTTCTAAAACATCATATTTTTTACCTAATGAAGCAAAAATATCTTTATATTTTACATAAGGCCCGTAAGCACCAATATTTGCAATTATTTCATCTTCACTATTTGGATATAAGCCAAGTTTTTTAGGTAGTTTAATTAATTGACTTGCAATATTCATGCCAATATTAATTGCATCATAATTTTTTGTTAGCGTAACTCTTTTAGGTTTTTCTTCATCTTGATCAGTTCCCAGTTGTAAATAATAACCATAAGGACCAAGATGAACTGATATATCCTTGCCACTATCAGCTTCTTTCCCTAAAATTCTTGGAAAAACGACAATGTCTTCCCCTTCACGATTTTTTGGATTGATTTCTTTAATGAATGCACCAATAGATACAGTGTATTTGCAATCTGGGTAATTGGAACAACCAATAAAACCTCCCATTTTTCCAACTTTAATTCCTAAGTCACCATCGCATTCTTTAGTATTAGCCCAAGAAGAACATTTAATATCTATTTCCCCTCCAATTTTTTTAAATATCACTGGTGATAATTCATCGTTAATAACATCAATAACTTCTCTATTAGGTTTTCCCATCACTTCATTAATAAAAAATTCAAAATCTTTCCAAAAATCTAAAACTATATTTTTCCATTCGGCTTTACTAGCTGCCACATCATCTAATTGACTTTCTAAATCAGCTGTAAATTTATATTCAAGAAACTTTCTAAAGTAGTTACACAAGAAAACGTTAACTACTCTCCCTCTATCATTTAGCAAGAAAGCTTTTCCATTCTTTAAAACATATCCTCTGCTAACTATGGTTTGAATGATTGAGGCATAAGTTGAAGGTCTTCCAATGTCTAATTCCTCTAGCTTTTTAACTAAACTTGCATCAGTATACCTTGAAGGAGGCGAGGTAAAAGACTCAATAGATTCTATAGAGTCTATTCCAAAAGGATCTCCAATTTTAACTGAGTCTAAGAGTGCAAATTTTTCTTCATCCTCTTCTTGAAGGTTATATGCTTTCTTAAAACCTTCAAAAGTAAGTTTTCCAATAGTAGCTTTTAGATGAACATTATTATCCTTGCTATTAATTCTTATTGTAGAAAGTTTAGTTTCGGCATTAACCATTTGTGAAGAAATTGTTCTTCTCCAAATTAAATCATAAAGCTTGAATTGCTCTTCCGTTAAACTTTCTTTAATTGAATTAGGATGAATATTTATATCTGTAGGTCTTATAGCTTCATGTGCTTCTTGAGCATTTTTTTTCTTAGTTTTATATATAATTGGATCTTTAGGTAAATAATTTTCACCATATTCAGTTATAATTTTGTCTCTAATTAAGTTAATTGAGTCATTTGATAGGGAAATGCTATCTGTTCTCATGTAAGTAATAAGAGCAATAGTTTCAGAACCTATATCAATGCCCATATACAACCCTTGAGCTACTGTCATCGTCTGACTTGCGCTAAAATTTATTTGACTATTAGCAGTTTGCTGGAGAGCAGAAGTATTAAAAGGTGATTTAGGTTTTCTTGATACATTCCTTTCATCTACTGCATTAATTGTGTAAGTATTATTTTTAATTGCTGAAACAGCAGATTTAGCTTTATTCTCATCCTTAAAAAACATTTTATCAATTTTGTCACCTTCATATTCTGTTAGAGTTGTTTCAATAGCTTGATTATTAATTTTTCCATTTATATGTATTTTAAAAAATCTATCTGGCTCGAAATTTTCAATTTCAATTTCTTTTTCATAAATAAGTCTTACAGCAACTGATTGAACTCTTCCTGCCGATCTACTCCCAGGCATTTTTCTCCATAAAACTGGTGAGAGGTTATAACCAGCTAGATAATCAAGACTTCTTCTAGCCATATATGCTGAAACTAAATCCGAGTCTACTTCTCTGGCATTATCAAAACTAAGTAAAACAGCTTTTTTAGTTATTTCATTAAATGTAATTCTTTTGAATTTTCCAGCATCAATATCTTTTTCTAGAGAGCTAATTAGATGCCAAGTTATAGCTTCACCCTCTCTATCAGGGTCAGTGGCTAAGTAAATTTTTTCATATTTAGAGGATTTATTCCTAATGTTTTCTATTAATTTTTCTCCTGCAGAAGTTGTCTCCCAATTTAAAACGACATCCTTATAATCTTCAGTAACAACTACTCCATTTTTTTTTGCTAAGTCTCTAAAATGCCCAACAGTAGCAATTACATCAAAATCATCACCAAGGTACTTATTAATTGTTTTAGCTTTAGCGGGTGATTCAACTATTAAAAGGTTCATTAGAAATCAATTTTGTTTTCATTTCTATTGAACAATCTCTTTATGTTTTCTTTATGTTTGTAATAAATAATTATCATCAATAGCAATACTAACGTTTTGTTAAAGGCACCATCTATAAAAATAAAATTTGCTATTGTCAAAATAAATATTGAGATCAAAGCTCCAAGTGAGGAGAGTTTTGTCATTTTAACTATAAAAAACCAAGTGATTATTGATAAAAGTGTCCAAAAGGGGTTTATGAATAAAAACCCTCCAAATAGCGTAGCAACCCCTTTACCTCCTTTAAATTTAAGCCAAACAGGATAAATATGACCAATTATTGATAAAAAAAGAATTACTAAGTAATATTCTTCATAGAAAGTTGGTTGAGAGTTTTTTATAAAAATTAAAACAATTATTGGCTTAATGGCATCAAGAATTAAAACTAAAGTTCCGGTTTTTTTTGAAACTGTTCTGAAGACATTTGTTGCTCCTATGTTGCCTGAACCTTCTTTTGTTATATTCTTTCCTGTAAGAGCTTTTGTAACTATTAAGCCAAAAGGTATAGATCCAATTAAATAAGCAAGCAAAAAATTTAGATATTCCATTAAATAATTTAAAGTAGGTGCTCTAAACAGGCCATTCTTAAATAAACACCCATTTCAACTTGCTTAAGAATTAATGATCTCTTATAGCTATCAAGAACTTCATCGCTAATCTCGATATTTCTATTAACAGGACCCGGATGCATTAAATATATTTTTGAATTTAAATGAGAATTCTTTAGGCAAAAATTTGCTTTAAATTTATTAAGAGAAGAGTTTAAATTTTTTGTTATTCTCTCTTTTTGAACTCTGAGCATCATTAGGACATCTAAATTATTGATATCATTTAAGTTATTTTTATAAACTATTTTATTATTAATTTTAGAGACCGATTTTTTATCAACAAAATAATTAGGAGATATAATTTCAATATTATAATTTAATTTTGTAAAAAGTTTTATATTTGAGTGCGCAACTCTGCTATGCTTGATATCTCCACAAATACCAATTGTTATTTTCTTATTACCAAATGTTTTTTTTAAAACAGCATAATCCAATAAAGATTGAGTTGGATGTTCATTTTTTCCATCCCCTGCATTAATCACAGGAATTTTATGTTCTTCAAAAATTTTTATTGGAGAATGCTCTTTCCTATCTCTAATGATTAAAGCATCTGGCTTCATATTTACAAGAGTTGACATGGTGTCCTCAAAAGTTTCACCTTTTGATAGAGAGCTTTTATCAAAATTAATATTAAAAATATTATGACCAAGTTTTTTTGCAGCCAATTCAAAGCTTACAGTAGTTCGAGTTGACGGTTCTAAAAAAAGATTAAATATATTTTTTATTGTCTTTGCTTTTATTGATCTAGGTTTGGAAGATAATTTTATGGCTCTATCAACAATGAGTTTTATCTCTGTTAAGCTTAAATCATCAATAGAAGTTATTTTTTTAACCATTTATATAGTTTCTATACAAAGCTAAGAAATCATCCAGTATTAAACAAGCGCTTTTTTCATGGACATTGTTTTTTTTCGAATTTTCTTTCGATTTAAACTGTTTACTAGTTAGCCTTTCATCTATTAAAAATATAGGGATATTGTGAATTTTTAGTATTTTATTAACGAACAGATTAACGTTTCCAATCATTTTAGATATTGATCCATCTAAGTTATAAGGTTTTCCTATAATTAATCCATAAATATTATTTTCATCTAGTATTTTTGTGAATTGAGATAATAAGTCAGTTTCATTCAAAGTTAAAAAAGGCTTTGAAATTAAATTTGTTTCATCACTTATAGCTAATCCTAAATATTTAACTCCATAGTCAATTGATATAAATTTCTCTCTATATTTATTGTTTAATGAAAATTCTGCTATATTATCAACGACCATATTTATGACTGATATTAATATTAAAAAAGTATCTTATCTAGCAAAGCTTAAACTAAATGATGAAAAAGCTACCAAATATGAAAAATCTTTGTCTGAAATCATTAATTGGGTTGATAATTTAAAAAAATTAGACACTGAAGGCACTAAACCCTTACACAATATTACTGAAAAAAATACTAATCTAAGAGAAGACACAGTAAAAAAGAACAACAGTACTGAGGAAATTTTATCTAATGCTCCTGAGAAAGCTCAAAATTTTTTTAGAGTTCCAAAAGTAGTGGAGTAAATTTTGTTATCAATTCGAGAATTAAAAAAAAAATTATCAGAAAAAAAAATTAGTGTATCTGAGCTTTTTGATGAGTTTTATAAAAAAGCGAAAGATTCTCAATTAAATAGTTTTAACTATCTAATTGACCCTGAGAAAAACAAACACCTCATTAATGAGTCCCAATTAAGATATAATAATAAAAAAGAAGAACTTTTGGACGGAATTCCATTAGGTATAAAAGATTTATTCTGCACAAAAGGAATTCCCACGACAGCTTCTTCAAAAATTTTAGAAAATTTTATCCCTCAATATGAATCTTTTGTTACTGCTAGTTTGTTGAACGATGGTGCAATTTTTTTAGGAAAAAATAATTGTGATGAATTTGCTATGGGATCTTCAAATGAGACAAGTTTTTTTGGCCCTGTTATTAATCCATGGAAAGATTCAAATAAAACTAATGAAAATTTAGTCCCAGGTGGTTCTTCTGGTGGTTCTGCCTCTGCAGTAGCAGAGGGAATATGTGTGGCTTCCATTGGAACGGATACTGGTGGTTCAATTCGTCAACCTGCAAGTCTGTGTGGAGTTGTAGGGCTAAAGCCAACTTTTGGTTCTTGTTCAAGGTGGGGTGTTGTTGCTTTTGCTTCTAGTTTAGATCAAGCTGGACCAATTACTAACTCAGTTGAAGACGCAGCTTTTATCTTAAACTCAATAAGCGGTTATGATAAAAATGATTCAACTTCCTCTGATCACAAAAGAGATAATTATTTAGAAAATATTGATAAAAAATTTGACAATAAAATAACAGTAGGTATTCCAAGTGACTATCTAAAAGACGTGAATTCTGATATTGCTGAACAAATTGATTTAGCAAAAAAACATTTAGCAAAACTTAATATAAATGTGATTGATGTAGAATTCACAACAACTGAATACGCATTATCTACTTATTATATATTAGCTCCAGCAGAAGCTTCTTCTAATCTAGCAAGGTATGATGGAATACGTTATGGCTATAGAGCTCAAGGTGAAACTTTGGATGATATATATATAAATACTAGAACAGAGGGATTTGGAGAAGAGGTTACTAGAAGAATATTAATTGGAACTTATGTGCTCTCAGCTGGTTATTATGATGCTTATTATAGAAAAGCTCAGAAAGTAAGAAGACTAATTAAAGAAGATTTTCAAAGAATATATAGGGACGTAGATTTTATATTAACCCCTACAGCGCCAAATGAGGCTTTTAAAGTTGGTGAAAAGCTAGACCCTATAACAATGTATATGAATGATATTTTTACTGTCCCAACTAGTTTAGCTGGTTTGCCAGCTATTTCTATACCTTCTGGATTAAGTAAAAACAACTTACCACTTGGTATTCAGTTAATTGGAAACTATTTTCAGGAGCAATCCTTAATACAACTTGCTTCTTTATTAGAAAAGGAGCTTAAATTTAATGATTAATGATTGGGAAATTGTTATGGGCTTAGAAGTTCATGCTCAGTTAAAAACAGAGTCAAAGTTATTTTCATCTTCTCCTAATCAATTTGGTTCTGATCCAAATAATAATGTTAATTATATAGATGCAGGAATGCCTGGAATGTTACCTGTGATGAACTCAGGGTGCATAGATAAAGCAATTAAAACAGGTTTTGCTCTAAATTTCAAAATTAACCCTTATTCTGTTTTTGAAAGAAAGAATTATTTTTATGCAGACTTACCTCAAGGTTACCAGATTAGTCAATTTGAATACCCTATTTTAACTGAAGGTTTTGTTGAGATAGAGTCGGAGAATAGTTTAAAAAAAATTCGTTTGGAAAGAGCGCATTTAGAACAAGATGCAGGAAAAAGCATTCACGACATTGATCCAAAGTATAGTTTTATTGATTTAAATCGAGTTGGAACACCATTATTAGAAATAGTTTCATACCCTGACTTTAGTTCCGCAGATGAAGTTATTAATTATCTAACCAACTTAAGACAGATTCTTATGTATATAGATGTATGTGATGGAAATATGCAAGAGGGATCACTTAGAGCTGACATTAATTTATCTGTTAAAAAACCTAACTCTAAACTTGGTACTAGATGTGAAATTAAAAATATGAATTCTTTTAAATTTATTAGACAAGCAATTGAATATGAATCAAAAAGACAAATTGAAGTTCTTGAGTCTGGAAATAAGATTGAACAAAATACTCTTTTGTTTGATACTTCAACAGGTGAAACAAGGCCAATGCGTAGTAAAGAGTTTGCTCATGACTATAGATATTTTCCAGATCCAGACTTACTGCCGATAAATATATCCCAAGATCAAATTGAAAAAGCTAAGATGAAAATAGGTGAACTTCCAAATCAAAAATTAACTAAATTTATTGATGATTTAGGGTTGGAGAAAGATATAGCTAAAATTATAATTTCAGAAAAACAGTATGCTGAATTTTTTGAAGGATTGATTTCAACTAAACTTATAAAAGCAAAAACTGCAGCTTCATGGCTAGTTGGAGATATTTTCTCTTTTATTAAAGATAAAAATATTCAGATAAATGAAATCTTAAATAAATCTCAAAAGATTATAGAACTACTCCAATTGGTGGAAAAAGGAACAATTTCTAGTAAGGTTGGTAAAGATATCCTAATCGAGGTTCTTGAAAAAAACAAAGACCCAGGTCTTCTTGTTAAAGAACTTGGCTTAGAACAAGTATCTGATAATGAAGAACTAGAAAAGATAGTTGATGAATCTTTAAGTGGCGAGGAGGAAAATATTCAAAAATTTCAAAGTGGTTCTGATAGAGTTTTAGGTTATTTTGTAGGAAAATGTCTAAAAGCTACCAAGGGAAAGGGTAACCCAAAGATAATTAGTGATCTTTTAATTAAAAAAATCAAGAAATAGCTTTTTATTCATTTACTCTAAATCCAAAAAATACTACTTATTATATAACTAATTAATAAACTAGGACAGATGGGTGAGTGGCTGAAACCAACGGATTGCTAATCCGTCGTACTTCGTAAGAGGTACCGAGGGTTCGAATCCCTCTCTGTCCGCCAGAAAAAAAATGTTAAAAGGATCTATACCAGCAATAATTACTCCCTTTAGAAAAGGTGAGTTAGATTATGATGACTTTGCAAGATTATTAAATTGGCAAATTAAAAATGGCATTTCAGGGGTTACTGTTTGTGGAACCACAGGTGAGTCACCAACTTTATCTCATGAAGAGCATATGAGTTTAGTAGAGTTTGCAATTAAGATTGTTAAAAAAAGAATTCCTGTAATAGCAGGAACCGGATCTAATTCAACGAAAGAAGCCATCGAATTCACTAAACATGCTTATAAAGCAGGAGCAAATTATGGATTAGCTGTAACACCATATTACAATAAACCAAATCAAGCAGGATTAGTTAATCATTTTAAATTAATGGCAAAAGCATCACCTCTAAAACAAATTATTTACAATATCCCTGGTAGGTCAATTATAGATCTTTCTTTTAATAGTTTTAAAGAACTTAACAAAGTTAAAAATATAGTTGCTATTAAAGATGCTTCTAATGATCTTTCAAGACCCATACTGATGAGAACTTTTATGAAAAAAAATTTTAATTATTTATCAGGAGAAGATGGAACTATTGCTGGTTTTTTAGCTCAAGGAGGTCATGGCTGTATATCTGTAGCTGGAAATGTAGCGCCTAAGCTAACATCAGAGCTGCATAAATCTTGGAATAAAGGTCAATTCAAAAAGTTTGACAAAATTAATTTACAACTAGCCCCTTTAAGCAAAGTTCTCTTTGAAGAACCAAATCCGACACCTACTAAATATGCACTTTCATTAATGGGTTTTTGTTCTCAGGAAGTTAGAGCTCCGTTAATAGAATTAAGTACTGAAACAAAAAAACAAATTAAAAAAGTGCTTAGATCACTGAAATTTATTTAAGTTTTTGTCAATATTAAATCGAAGAGCTAAATTTGATTATGACTTAAAAGAAATTTACGTTGCAGGAATAGTTCTTCAGAGTAATGAAGTAAAACCTTTAAGAGCAGGAAAAGTATCAATTCAATCTTGTTATATAAGTGAGATAAAAGGAGAAATCTATGCAAATAATTTAGAAATTATGACAATTAGTAAAAATTTTGATAATAGTAAAAAATTTAAAACCAATACAAAATTACTTTTAAGTAAAAAAGAAATTAAAAAAATACTTGGCCTATTAACGACCAAGGGTTATTCAGCAGTTCCTATGGAAATATTTTTCAATGAAAAAGGTATTGCAAAAATGAAATTTGGAGTAGGGGTTGGTAAGAAGAAATTTGATAAAAGGGAGACTATAAAAGAACGCGATTGGAGTAGAAAAAAACAAAGAGTTTTGGCCAAATAACTTTTTTCTTGTATTTATTATCACATTTAATATAAAAAACACCATGGCAAGAGTTACAGTAGAAGATTGCACTAAAAACGTTGACAGTCTTTTTGATCTAGTTTTACTAGCGTCACATAGAGCTAAAGTTTTAAATTCAGGTGATGAATCATACGTTCCAATAGATAATGATAAAAGTACTGTTGTTGCATTGAGGGAAATAGCAGAAGAAAAAGTTAAAGTTGAAGATATTAAGGAAGATATTGTTAAAAGTTACCAACTTATTCAAGAAAAAGAAGAAGAAAACGAAGATCATCTTCTTGAAGATTAAGTTTTTTTTTTAGTTTATTGTATTAGCTGATGTTTGCATCTAGCTTATTTAAAAATAGTTTTCAAGAATTTAAAAAATCACTAATAAAAAATGATAAAAATTTTGATGAACGTTTATTTATTAAGGCTATTAAAGTTACTGAGAGTGCTCATGAAAAGCAATTTCGTGAGTCAGGCGATCCTTACATAACTCATCCTTTTGAAGTCTGTAAATCTCTAATAGAAATAAAACTTGATACAGAGTCAGTTATATCAGGGTTACTTCATGATGTTATTGAAGATAGTGATATAGAAAAAAAAGAGATAAAAGAAATTTTTGGAGAATCTATTTCAGACCTTGTTGATGGTTTAACTAAAATTGATTTTCTTGAAGAAAAAAAAGTAACTAAATCAGAAAAAGAAGCTGAAAATTTTAGAAAATTATTAATTTCAACTGCAAAAGATATAAGAGTTTTAATAATAAAATTAGCTGATCGTTTACACAACATTAAAACAATTCATTATGTTAAAAATATTGACAAACGAAAAAGAGTTAGTAATGAAACTTTATTAATTTATGCACCTCTTGCACAAAGACTAGGTTTGGAAAATTGGAAAACTATACTAGAAAATATATCTTTTAAAAATTTACATCCAGATATCTATAATCGTATAAATGATAAAATAAATAATACCTTCAGTGACTTAGAGTCCTCATTCTTTGATTTGCAAGAGTTGCTAAATCAAAGAATTTTTAAAAATAACATTAAGGCAAAAATTCAATATAGAAAAAAATCCCCATATTCCATATGGAAAAAACTAAATAAAAAGCAAATAGAATTTAATTCAATATCTGATATAGCCGCTGTCAGAATTATTGTTAATAACACTAGGGATTGCTATAAAATTTTGGGTATAGTGCATAGAAATTTTTCTGCAAAAGTCGGAAGATTTAAAGATTATATTTCTAGCCCTAAGCCAAATGGTTATAGATCCATTCACACAGATATATTTTACAATAACAAGGTATTTGAAATCCAAATCAGATCAAGGGCAATGAACATGATTGCTGAGAATGGAATAGCTGCTCATTGGAAATATAAGTATATCAATCAACCAAATCAAAAAGATGAAAATTTATATCAATGGTTGAGAGATACAGTTAATTATGTTGAAGAAAATAACACTCAAAATTACCTATTAAACAAAACATCAAATCAATTTTTCGATGAACAGATTTATGTATTTTCACCAAAAGGAGATTTATATACTTTGCCAGTTGGATCTACTCCTGTAGATTTTGCATATACAGTTCATACTGACATCGGAGATAGATGTTCTGGTGCTAAAGTTAATGGAATAGAAGTTCAACTTAAAACTAATTTGAACAGCGGTGATCAGGTTGAAATTATCTTAGATAAAAATAAAGCAATCTCACCTTTATGGATAAGATATGTAAAAAAACAAAAGGTAAGAGATAAAATTAGGCATTTTTTTAAATCTCAGAGGAAAAAAGAATTTGAAACTTTGGGTCAAGATATATTGTTAAACGTAGCTTCTTTAAAAAAAGTTAATATTGATCAGTCAGTAAAGATAAATTTGCTTAAAAATAGTGATCATAAAAACTTAAATAAATTATATGAATCTATTGGAAGAGGTTTTTTGTCAAAAAGAAAAATAAATGAACTTTTTTCTGATTCTGAAAAATCGCTTAAAAAATATACTAATAGCTTCACTAGTTTTAAAGTAAATCCAAAGTCAATTAACATTAACAAATACGAATTAGGTATTGCTGTAAATCTTGCTACTTGCTGCTCACCTATAAGTGGCGATGATATTATATCTATAATTTCTCATGGAAGAGGATTAGTAGTGCATAACACAATGTGTGATAGTTTAAGTTATTATCATAAAGATAATTTTTATAAATCTAGTTGGGGAATTGGAAATAAAGACTTAAAATTTTCTTCTAGAATTGAGATTATAATAAAAA
>PAHR01000019.1 GCA_002705265.1 Pelagibacteraceae bacterium
ATTTCTTAAAACAATTAAAAGAACAGGGTTGGGTATAAGTTTATTTTATGAGATGAGATATGACCACCAAGGAAAAGAAATTGAAGATTTTATATTAAACACCGACCCTTTTAACAAATCTAAAATACTTGTTGCAGGCGATAATTTTGGTTGTGGTTCAAGTAGGGAGTACGCACCTTGGTCATTAAAAGATTTTGGAATTAGCTGTATTATTTCTACAAGTTTTGCTGATATTTTTTATAATAATTGCTTTCAAAATGGAATACTACCAATTGTTGTTTCCGCAGATAATTCAAAGAAACTAATGGAACTAGCTTCAGAAAAAAAAGAATTTGATATAGATCTTCCTTCACAAACAATTAGAGTTGAAGATACCAGTATTAACTTTGATATTGAAGAGTACAGGAAGCAAAGATTATTAGAAGGATTAGATGATATTGGCATAACAATGAATTATGAGCAAAATATTTCTGACTATGAATTAAAGCAAAAAAATAATAAACCTTGGATTTTTAAAGACGTATAAAAATAATGAAAAAAATTTTAGTATTACCTGGTGATGGCATTGGTGTTGAAGTAGCTGATCAAACAATAAGAGTAATTGATCATTTAAATACCAGTAATAATCTTAATGTTGAATATGAAAAAGATTTAATTGGCGGTGCTTCCTATGACGCTAATGGAGAACCTCTAACACAGCATGTTTTAGAAAAAGCAAAACAAGCAGATGCAATTTTACTTGGTGCAGTTGGCGGCTCTAAATGGGATAATGTTGAAAGGACTAAGAGACCAGAAGCAGGACTACTTGGTTTAAGAAAAGAATTAGAGCTTTTTGCTAACCTAAGACCTGCAATTGTATTTGATGCTCTATCCTCCTCCTCCTCTCTAAAAGAAGAAATTGTTAAAGGACTGGATATAGTAATTGTTCGTGAACTAACTGGTGGTGTATATTTTGGCCAACCAAGAGGAATCGAAGAATATGAATCTGGAAAACAGAAGGCAATTGATACTCAAATTTATTTTGACTATGAGATTGATCGTATAGCACGTGTTGCATTTAACCTTGCTAGAAAAAGAAATAATAAGGTTACTTCAGTAGAAAAAGCAAATGTTATGGAAACAGGAGTTTTGTGGAGAAAAGTTGTTAAAAATACTCATAGAGATTTTGGGGATGTTGAATTAGAAAACATGCTAGCAGACAACTGTGCAATGCAATTAGTTAGAAATCCAAAACAATTTGATGTGCTTGTTACAGATAACCTCTTTGGAGATCTTTTAAGTGATTGTGCTGCAATGCTTACTGGCTCACTTGGAATGTTGCCTTCAGCTTCACTTGGTGCAGAAGTGGAAGGTAAGACAAATGGAATGTATGAACCTGTTCATGGAAGCGCACCTGATATTGCGGGTCAAAACAAGGCTAATCCTATTGCAACAATTTTAAGTTTTTCAATGATGCTTAGATATAGTCTTGACCAACAAGACTTAGCAAAAATAGTTGAAGATGTAATTCAAGAAGTTCTTAACGAAGGTTTTAGAACAGCAGATATTTATAACAACGACTCTCAAACTTTAGTTTCCTGTTCCAAAATGGGTGACTTGATAATAGAAAGATTATAAGGGCATGACATCTAAAAAACCAAAAATAGCAATTGTCGGAGCTACTGGAAATGTTGGAAGAGAAGTTTTAGATATAATCGATGAAAAAGAAGTTCAATATTCGGAGCTGGTCGCCCTAGCTTCAAAAAAATCTAAAGGATCTGAAATTCAATACGGCGAAGATAAATTAATAACTGTAAAAGATTTAAGTGAGTATGATTTTAATGGTACTGATATAGCTATTTTTTCTGCAGGAGCAAGTGTATCAAGTGATTTTGCCCCTATTGCTGCAAAACAAGGATGTATTGTAATTGATAATACTTCTCATTTTAGAACTGATCCGGATATACCTTTAGTTGTATCAGAAGTTAATCCAGGTGATTTAAAGAATTTTAGAAACAAAAACATTATTTCAAATCCAAATTGTTCAACAATGGGGTTAATGGTTGCTGCTAAGCCATTACATGATGCTTTTAAAATAAAAAGACTAGTAGTTTCAACCTATCAATCAGTTTCAGGAGCCGGTAAAGAGGCAGCGGATGAATTATTTAATCAAACAAAGAGCATTTACTCGAATGAGGCAATTACAAAAGAAAAATTTACAAAACAAATTGCTTTTAATCTAATACCCCACATAGATGTCTTTCTAGAAGATGGACAAACCAAAGAAGAATGGAAGATGTATAGTGAAACAAAAAGAATTATCGATCCTAATATTGAAGTTTCTTGTACATGTGTAAGAGTACCTGTTTTTGTATCACATTCTCTTTCAGTAAATGTTGAGTTTGAAAATTCATACGAAGAAGATCAAGTTAGAGAGATTTTTAAATCTGCACCCGGTTTAAAAATGGTTGATTACAGGGTAGACGAAGGTTATGTAACGCCCGTTGAGGTTGCAGGTTTAGATCCAGTTTATGTAAGCAGAATAAGAAGAGACTCTTCAATTCCTAATGGGCTCAACTT
Source organism: Pelagibacteraceae bacterium (assembly GCA_002705265.1). Taxonomy (GTDB): domain Bacteria; phylum Pseudomonadota; class Alphaproteobacteria; order HIMB59; family HIMB59; genus HIMB59. The sequence continues at coordinate 2,560 of PAHR01000019.1, forward strand.
TTGGTGTGTAGCTGATAATTTAAGAAAAGGCGCTGCCTTAAATACAGTTCAGATCGCAGAAATTTTAATTAAAGATTATTTAAGCTCTTAGACTTATATTTCAATTTACCTTTTTTTATTTTAAGATTGTTAGCGCTGATTTTATTTTCTTTTAAGCTCTTAATAATTTCAAACATTTGATTGCTTACTAATTCTAATACTTTTGATTCATTGTAATTTTTAAATATATAGTGAGTAAATAATGCGGTAGAAATATCTCCTGCCCCAGCAATTCTTTTTTTAAATTTAATATTAGGGGTCTCTATAAAAAAACAATTATTTTTAGAAGCTATTAAGTTACAAAGCTTATTACCCCTAATGATACTTCTAATAAAAACCATTTTATTATTCTTTTTACAATAAGCCCTTGCATCTTTTCCCAAAAATTCTAATGAATAATTTTGCATACTTTTCTTCATTAAAGTACACCATTCAAAAAAATTCAGAGAAATATGTGTAGCAAAATTAATTATATTAGGAATAAATTTAATAACATCCTTGCTAACATATGCGCCTGTATCTAGATCCCCCATTACTGGATCTAGAACAAATTTTTTTTTATTTTTAACTATCTTTAGAACAGACTTTCCAATATTGGTATTTGGGATATACCCAACAAGAAAAATATCATCTTTTGAAATTTTAATAGTTTTTTTTAAGGACTGAAAAAAAATATTTGGAGTATCTTTTTTTATTGGAATCTCAATATAGTTTTTATGACCTTTATGAGAAGACAAGATGATAGTTGGAATTTGTATAACCTGATACCCTAAATTACCTAATACTAGACTTGCAGCTTGGTTTCCGACTAGATCACTTAAAACATTTGACTGAATTGATATAATTTTTTTCATATTACCTTTTAGAATTGACAATATTATAGTATTAATAGTGTTTTAAAATTAAGAAAAGGAACTAATTAAATGACATTTGAATTACCATCACTTAACTATGCAAATGATGCTCTTTCCCCAATCATGTCAGCAGAAACTTTAGAGTTTCATCATGGAAAGCATCATCAAACATATGTTACAAACTTAAACAATCTTGTAAAAGATACAGATTTAGCAAACTCTTCTTTAGAAGAAATACTTACAACAACTAATGGCGATGCTTCAAAAGCTGGTATCTTTAATAACGCAGGTCAACATTGGAACCATATTTTATTTTGGCAATGCATGAAACCAAATGGTGGCGGCGCAATGCCTTCTGAGTTAGAAAGCAGAATTGTTTCTGACTTTGGTAGCATAGAAAAGTTTAAAGAAGATTTTGTTCAGGCTGGGGTGACTCAATTCGGATCAGGTTGGGCTTGGCTAGCAATTGATAATGGAAAACTTGTGGTAACTAAATCAGCTAATGCTTCAAATCCATTAGTTGATGGTATGAAGCCTATATTTGGATGTGATGTTTGGGAGCACTCATACTATATAGATTTTAGAAATAAGAGACCTGATTACCTAAAGGCATTTGTTGATAGTCTTGCTAATTGGGATTTTGTTGCATCACAACTAGATTAAATTTAAAAAATGGAGCTACCTTATTAACTTAAGATAGCTCCGTTGGATAAAGTTAAGCGTCGATTACTCTGGAATGAGAACCAATCTCAATCTTCCTTGCTTTTTTATGCTCAGGAATTTCCCTTTCTAGCTCAATAACAAGAAGCCCGTTATTTAAGTCAGCAGCATTTACTTTAACAGAGTCAGCTAATTCAAATTTTCTATCAAAATTTCTTGTAGCAATACCTCTGTGCAAGTACTCGACATTATCAGCAGAGCCATTATCGGATTTATTATCACCTTTAATGGTTAGTAGATTTTCTTCTTGTGAAATATCTATGTTGTTTTGATCAAATCCAGCAACAGCCATTGTAATTTGATATTTATTCTTATCAGTTTTAACAATGTTATATGGTGGATAAGAGTTAGTTTTACTCTCTGTTGAAAAAACAGAATCGAAAAGTCTATCAAACTCGTCGAAACCAACGGTTGTTCTCCATAACGGAGATAAGTCAAATGTAGTCATAATTAACCTCCTTTAAGCGTTAATTTAATATTCGCAGTTTAAAACCTGCTTGTGTTTGTAGGCCCGTCATGGCGCCTACATTTTATATATGGGATTACTTAAATAAAGTTCAAGGTTTAAACTTTAAATAATTTTTCTGTAAAATTAGGAATGTCTGAATTCCAAAATACATTTTTCTTTATTTGTTCAAACTCTAAGTCTAGTACAGATGAAATTGCCGATGCATAAATTCCTCTCGCATCTATTGTGCTAAATAAATCCCTGTTTTCAAAAAGTTTATTTTTATTTAATCCAGGCCAATCAGAAAAGACTTGAGATTTTTTTAATAATCCTCCTGCCATTAAAATTGCAGAACCATAACCATGCTCAGTTCCATATCCTCCATTTTGTTCAACAGTTCTTCCAAATTCGGTAAGTGTGAGTATTAAGGTATTGTCAAATTCTTTTCCCAGGCCCTCATATAAATTTTTAATGACCATATCTATTTCTTGCATTTTATTTGCATGCTCCCCTTCATCATTTCCTTGTGCAGCATGAGTATCAAATCCTTCAATATCAAAAACAGCAATCCTTGGTCCCAAAGGATCTAATAATATTTTTGAAGCTTTTTTAGATAAACTATCCAAACTTTGGTTCCCACCTTGCATAGTTATAGGTCTATTGATTATAACATCTATAACATTAAGCAGTTTTTCTTCAGAAGCCCCTTCATAGGCAGATCTTAGTTTGTTTACAATTTCTCTTCTTGGCATTGAGTTATGGGCTGGATAAAAGTTATTATTTTGCTCAATGCCTCTAAGTAAAAGAGGCATAGGCAGTGATAAAGCCAAGCCAGAATCATCTAAGTTTGCAAGTTTTAAACCTCTTCCTAACCAGCCAGTCTTTTCTTTATAGGGAACAATGCCACCACTCTGCATTAAATTTTGACCATCAAAATGAGATCTTTGGGTATAAGGGATACTTGTTGCATGAACCACAGAAGCCTTACCAAGTTTCCATAACTCATGAAGTGTTGACAGCTTTGGGTGAAGGCCAAAATCTGAGTTTAATTTTATTTTTTCATCAAGCAATAATTCTGATCGGTATTTTTTAAGCATAGGGTCACCAATAACAGGAACAGCGGTTAGCCCATCCATTCCACCCCTTAATGATATAATAATGAGGTTTTTTTTAACTGAAGATGCAAATAGCGGAAGATTTAATCCTCCTACAAATAAAGTTGCTAAGCTACCTTGTAAAAAACTTCGCCTAGTACAGTTCATACTTTTAAGACCTCTGGAATATTAGCAAACATGACAAATCTATTTTGTGTAGTGTTCGCAGATAATACAAGCTTCAATACATTCTCAGGATTATCAAAGTTTTTATAAATAATTTTTTCGTAGAATTCATTATTATAAAGACTTCTGTTTTCTTTCTTAATCCCCTTTAGGTATGATTGGAATTGATTAGCATAGACCATTCTTCTAATAATTAATTCTGGTGATGTCCACTCATCTTCTTTGTCTATAAACCCATTTGGTTGACTAGCTCTAAAAACAGGATGACCTAAATCTTCTAATATCCATTGTATTTTTTTTTCACGCTTTGCAGGTCTACGACCTGCTATAAAAACAAATTTATCTGGACCCCAATAGTGTTTAAAATTTAACATTTTTGCATTTTGAATTAACCAAGTCTCTGGCATTAAGAATTTTTTATATTTATTTCCATATTCAAAAGCGACTTTCATTGTTGCTTTATGGATGTCAGGAAGAAATCCATCTGATTTTAACCATGCTTGAATAATTGGATTGATCATATCTTGGCTAGGTTCATCAGTCACAAAATGCTGACATAACTTTTTAGCAACAAATTCCCTACATGATGCATGGTTACAGAGGTCTTTGATAACAGCAAATAATTGCTTATTACCTGTAATTTTATTGTTCTTTGAATTATAGGTTTTTCCTAAAATAGTTTTTTGACCCATGTCGTGTCTTTCTGGTTGGAAACCTATAGGCCCTGCCCATAAATTTTTCTTAGACCATTTTTTCCCCCACCCAGTTAAAACCCTTGCCATGTCTATGACATCTGCTTGATTATATCCTGAAGCAGGCGAAACTGTATGAAGTTCTAAAAGTTCTCTTGCATGATTTTCATTTAAACCAACTTTTCTTTTATCACCATCAGAGTTTTCTCTTTTACCTTGTATAGAGTTTGGACCTATATTTTCTGAGTTATCTAAGTGATGTATCATCGCCCAAGAAGTTGTAACTTCAACTACCATTTCCTCAAATGTCTTATCCATTGATGGTCGTATAACTTCTCTCATATATGGCCCGTAATGCCATGACGATAAAAAATCTTTATCACTTAATGAAAAATGATTTCCCCAAAAATGCCACATTCTTTCAAATGCTGGCACACCATTATGTAAAGCATTATGGTGCCTTATTGAAAGTTCAAAAGGTTCAAAAAACTTCTCACCAGTTTGGGCTCTTAATTTATTTTTCTCTGTTTCGTATTCCATCCTGTTTTTGCGGAATCTTTTTCTAAGTTTTTCATCTTCATAAATGAATTGCCTAAACTTTTCTCTTTGATCTTCTACTGTAGGTAATTTTTCTGACCAAATTAAATCGTGATAGTTATCAAATTGATTAGTAGCCCAAATCAAAGGATCATTTGGAATTTCATCATTTTTTGCGAGTCCAAAACCAACTTTTCTAAAGTAAGAACTCATTCTTATAATTTACAGTAAAATTAGCTAATAAAACACTGTTGTGTTTGTGAAAATGATAAATTAATTTAATTATTGAATGGCTTATTTTATAAAGGCTCTAAATTCAGGGGATTCCTCTGTTTTAACTAAAGAAAAATTTATTCCTAAACAACCTAAAGAAAATGAAATTCTTATTAAAAATGAAAGTATAGGAATCAATTTTATTGATATTTATATTAGGAAGGGTATTTATCCTTGGCCAGTTGAGAAAGATCTTGTGCTTGGATGTGAGGGTGCTGGAATCATTGAAAGCATTGGCTCAAATGTAAAAAAATTTAAAGAAGGCGATAGAGTAGCCTATGTTAAAACAAACGGGGCGTATACTACTCATCGAACAATAGAAGAGAAATTAGTTGTTAAATTACCTGAGTTTATTTCTTTTGATCAAGCAGCTGCTGTCATGCTCAAAGGACTAACTGTAAAATATTTATTTGATGATAGTTTTAAAATCAAAGGACACGAAAATGTTTTATTTCATGCGTCTGCTGGAGGTGTAGGAATAATAGCAGGCCAATGGTTAAAGTCACTTGGAATTGAAGCTATTGGAACAGCTGGCAGTGAAGAAAAATGTACGATCGCAATGAAGAATGGCTACTCAAATGTCATTAACTACAAAGAACATAACTTTCAACCACTAGCAATGGAACTAACAAATGGAGAAGGATTTGATGTGGTATACGATAGTGTCGGACAAGACACTATGGTTAGGTCTTTTGGTTGTTTAAAAAAACATGGAACAGTGATTAGTTTTGGTCAATCATCAGGTGTTTATAAAGATTTAAAAATGGGAGATCTTCAAGCAGGATCTTTTTTTCTTTCAAGGCCAACTTTATTTCATTTTTTACCAATTCCAGGATGGCTAGATCAAGCTAGTACAATCTTATTTTCAAAGATACAAAAAAAGGAAATTACAATTGATTGCAAACATTCATACCCTTTAGAAAATGTAGGTAAAGCTCATAATGATATTGAAAATCGCAAAACCACTGGTTCAGTTATTCTAAAAGTTTAAATTTAGATTAATTACCGAATATTATTAAACACTTCTTTAAGTGTTTCTTTGAGTATGGAATACATTGTATCAATCTCCTCTGGCGTTGTAATGAAAGGTGGACATAAAACAATAGAAGGGCCAAGTGGTCTACAAATTAATCCTTTTTCAATGGCTTTATTAGCAACTTGTTCCCCCATATTTAATGATGAGTCGAAAGGCTGTTTCGTTTTTTTATCTTGAACCATTTCAAGTGCGCCCATTAAACCAATTCCTCTAGCTTCTCCAATAAACTCCATATCCTCAAATGCTTTTAACCCTCCCATAAATAATGGTTCAAGTGATCGCACGTTTTCAATTAATTTTTCATTAATAATAATATCTATTGCTTGGAGTGCTAAAGCACATGCAACTGGATGACCGCCAGCAGTAAATCCATGAGGAAATTCTTCAGCTTCGTACGAAGCTTTCATTAGCTCTTCAGTCATTCTTTCGCCTATAATTACTGCGCCTAATGGGAAAAAACCTGAAGTGATACATTTAGATGCTATAATAATATCTGGATTAATATTATATGTTTCAGAACCCCATAAATTTCCTGTTCTACCAAAACCACAAATAACTTCATCTGCTATAAAAGGAATATTATATTTTTTAAGTATTGGTTGAATCAATTCAAAGTAATTTTGTGATGGAGGTATAACTCCCCCAGCACCCATAACTGGTTCAGCAAAAAATCCAGCAATTGTATCAGGATTCTCTTTTTTAATTAATTCCTCTAATTCATAAGCCATTCTTTTTGAAAAATCTTCTTCACTTTCATTTTCATTAGAATTTTTCCAATAATGAGGACACGGAGCGTGAACAAATCCGTCAAGTGGTAACCCAAACTCACTGTTGTAGGGTTTTCCTGTCATGGATGAAGAAACAACAGTTACCCCATGATAAGAATTTATACGAGTAATTATTTTAGTTCTTTTTTTAAATCCTTTTCTTCTATTTAAAAACCATAAAAGCTTTACGCAAGTGTCATTAGCTTCCGAACCAGAATTTGTAAAAAAAACTTTTCCATCATTAAAAGGAGATATCTCAATTAATTTATCTGCAAGAAGAACAGCAGGTTCAGATATTCTTCCAAAGAAAGAATGGTACCCAGAAAATTTTTCATATTGAATTTTTGCTGCTTCAATCATTTTAGGATGATCAAATCCCACAACTGAATTCCATAATCCAGAATTAGCATCAAGATATTTTTTACCTTTATCATCATAAACATAAATACCTTCAGCTTTATTTAAGACTATTGCACCGTGAGTGTCCAAATTTTTTAGATCTGTAAATCCATGAAGAATATGAGATGTATTAGTCATTTTATTTTAATTGAATGTTAGTCTACCTTTTCATATAGATCTTCTAAATAAGGCATTTTATCAAAAGGTATTTCAATGATATTTAAATCAGCTATAAAATACCCAAAAAAAAATGCTATTAGCATTAAAATTAATTTAAACATAGAGGTTAACTTTATTGATTAATTTTGTAAAAAGAACAAAAAAAAGGGTCAAAAGTTTGAACTATTGACCCTTTTAATGAAGAAAAAAGTGACCACTAAGATAAAAGCCACTTAATCTAGTCTGCAAAAAAATAAGAGATTTTTCTCTTATTTGCAATTATATTTTATATAAAATACACATCAAGAAATTTGCAAAATATACTATATATTGTTCTTTATAGGATCATGATCTACTATAGATAGACAATAAACATAAGACCAATTTACACATGTTTAGTTTAATAAATCGAATCATTGTTAGTACTCCCGCATTTTTAATTACAGTAATTGGAATTATTTCTATTTTTATAATGATTTTTCTTACACCCGCTTTAGATAGAGATGAGTCAAGATACGCCCAAACTTCTTTTCAAATTTCTGAGACCAATGATTTTTTTAATCTTCAATTTCAAGATTCTCCAAGATTAAAAAAACCGCCAGGAATTTATTGGCTTCAATTTGCATCATTTAAAATATTTAATAATTTTTTCGATAAGGAAATATGGATTTTTAGAATAATTTCTTTATTAAGTTTATTGGTTTTGCTTTTTTATACTCATAAATTAGCAAAATTATTATTTTATGATATCAATTCAACTATACCTATCACAGCACTAACGGGAACAATAATTATAATTGTTGAATCCTTACAAGCAACTACCGATATGGCTTACGCAGCTTTTTCTTTAATGTCTTATTACTTCTTTATTAAGTCTTTTAATGAAGAAAAAAATTATTCTAATATATTTTTTATTTTTTCAAGTTTAGCAGCAATGATTATTAAAGGTCCAGTATTTTTAATTTTAATTATTATTATTTATTTCTATAAGTTTGCAAATTTTAATATTTCTTTGAAAAAGAAAATTATAATATTATCAAATATTTCAATTGTTGTTTTAGTTAGTATTACCTTAGCATTAATCTATAACATATCCACTAATGGACAATTTTTACAACATTCCTTAATAAATGATTTTGGTGCTAAATTAATAGAAACCCAAGAGTCTCATGGTGGTTTTTTTGGATATTATTTTTTAGGTTCCTTCTTAATAGTTTTTCCAATTTATCCCTTGATGCTAATAGGAATTTTTTTCAATTTATTTAAAAAAATAAACTGGGATCAAAATCTTTTATTAATTTTAATATCTATTTTTTCTTTTATATTTCTTCTAGAATTAATTCCAACAAAATTACCACATTATATTCTTCCAGTAGTGCCTTTAATGGCAATATATTTTTCTAGAACTTTAGAATTTATAGAGTTTAAATGGAGTAAGGTTTTTTTCTTATTTAATCTCTTTATAGTTGTAGGGTTTTTATTTGTTGATTATAAGTCATTTGAAATAACTGGTGAAGATAGGAAAAACATTTCATTTATTTACTATTTCTTGATGATAATTCCATTAATGCTCAATCCAATTTTTTATAAAAATAACCAATCTCTCTTAAATATCGTAAAAATTAATTCATTATCCTGTTCCTTGCTTGTTCTAATAACAGTAATGAATTTAATTTTTATTCATAAAAATATCTGGATTAGTAGCGGTATAAAGGATTTTATAGCTAAAAATTACGATTGTAATGAAGGTTATCAAATTACAATAGAAGGTATAAATGAGCCAAGTTTAATATTTAATTTTTATGAAAACTTTGATTCCTCAAGTAATTGTAGTATTAAGGTAATTGCATCTGAAATTGATGATATGCCAATTGATAACACTAATTCCACTAATTTAAGCTATTTTAATTATTCAAATAATAAAAAAATTAATTTAAATTTTTCTAAACAATGATTTTTTTTAAAAATTTAAGCTCTATAGAAAAGAAAATACTTTACGGATTTATTGCATCAATTTTTATTTTTATTTTTTTTGATACAAAATTGACTTTATTCTTTTATGGCCTAAACGATCCATTTAAATCTTTTTTTCATGCTATCACTAACTTTGGAAACTCTTTATACTATTTCTGTATTACTATAATTTTATTTTTTGTATTTAGAGTTAAAAAAGACACCTCAACATTATTTAAAAATATTTATGACCTAAATCTATTTACTTTTTATAATCTAATTTTAAGTGGAATTGTTGTTCAATTATTAAAACATATTATAGGAAGGCCAAGACCTAAAATGTTGATGCTTGATCATAATTCTTTAGATCTAAATTTATTTACTTTTAATTCCAGTTTTCATTCATTCCCTTCTGGTCATACTGCAACAATTTTCAGTGTTGTGTTTGTTTTATATTTTATTTTTCCTAGAGTAAAAAAATTTATACTTTCTTTTGGTATAATTGTAGGTTTAACAAGATTCATTATAGGGGCCCATCATTTCACAGATGTTATTGCTGGATGTGGTGTGTCTTTTTTTGTATTTATTTTTCTTAGGAATAAATTTTTAGATCAAGATAGATTATTTACAAAAAATAATAATAAAATTATTCCTAATGAGGGTATCCAAGACTTAACTTTAAAAATAAAAAAAATCTTTAATGATTATCAAGAAAAATTAATTCAAACACATTACTACTATAAATATTTTTTGCTTATAATAATCATTTCTATTGCTTTTTTTATTTTTCCTACAATAGATATAACAGTAAGTGGTATTTTTTACAGAGGATCTGGTCAATTTTTTGCTAATTCAACTGATTGGAATGTTTATATTTTAAGAGAAATTATACTTAAAATAATTGTAATAGCCTTATTTCTTCTTCCATTAATATCTTCAGTGCATCTTGCCTTTACAAAGAAACGTTTATTGAATTTATCTTTGAATAATTGCGCCTATTTATTCTTATCATCTATATTATCACTTGGAATTGTTGTAAATATTATCTTAAAAAATCTTTGGGGAAGAGTAAGACCAAACGATACAGTCATTTTTGGTGGAGACCAGCCTTTCTCTATTCCATGGTTAAAAGTATCTCATTGTGATCACAACTGTAGTTTTGTTTCAGGAGATGTTTCAGCTTATACGCTTTTACTGGCCTTAATTCTTGTTTTTGATAAAAAACATCTAACAAAGTTTGCTTATTTACTTATTTTTTTAATTGGCTTAACAAGAATTATGGAAGGAGGTCATTTTTTCAGTGATGTAATTATGAGTTTCATGATAACTCATTTTATATTAAAAATCTTATTTGATTTATTTTCACGATTGCCTGATAATTTAAATGTTGACAAAATCTATATTCTTAAAAAAAAGTAATTTTTTTATATTATTTATTTTTTTTGTAATTCTTATAAGGGTGTTAAGCTTATTTTTTTCTAAAATAGATTTACAAGGGGATGAAGCACAGTATTGGTTTTGGAGTACATATTTTGATTGGGGTTATTTTTCTAAACCGCCATTTATAGCTTGGATAATTTTCTTATTTACATCAGTTTTTGGAAACTCAGTATTTATAATTAAACTTCCATCGCTCTTAGCTCACATGGGAACAGCGATTAGTCTTTTCTATTTGTCTAAATCTTTTAAAAGAACCAATGAAGAAGGTCTATGGTTGGCACTTTCTTATTTGCTTTTTTTTGCAATAAGTCTTTCCTCAAATATTATTTCAACTGATCCGTTTTTACTTCTATTTTGGACATTATCTCTTTTATATTTTAATGAATTAAATAAGAATCAATCTTTAAAAAATATTGTTTTAACAAGTATTTTTATAGCTCTCGGTTTTTATGCAAAATATGCAATGATTTATTTTTTCTTATCTAGTCTTGTTTTTGCTTTTATAGTTCCAAATAAAAAAATTTATATTAAAAATATTTTTGTAATTGTTTGTTTAGTTTTTATATTATTTTCCCCACATTTATTTTGGATATATAGCAATGGATGGGTTACTATTACCCATACCGCAGATAATTTTAATTGGGGATCTAGATTATTTAATTTTGATCAATTATTAAATTTTATTATCGGGCAATTTTTTATAACCACGCCAATTATTTTTTATTTTTATATAAAAACAATTACAAATATTAGAGCAACTTTAAAAGTTTATGCTTTTGAAATATCTTATTCTTTACCAATAATTTTGTTAGTTTTAATTCAAAGCTTTATTAGTAGAGCTAATGCAAATTGGGCCTCAGTTGCTTTTATTGGAATAGCAATGATTGCTATAAATGTACTATTTAATAATTATAAAAAAATACTTGTAATTAATTCTGTTTTGGGTTTTTTAATAATGTTAATAGTAAGTTTTATACTACTTTTTCCTCCCAATTTATCTACATTTAATAAATTAACAGGAATGAAAAAAGCAGCAGAAGAAATAGAATTTTTGGATAGTTCTTTAAATTCAAAATATATTTTATTTGATGATAGAATGACAATCTCTAAATTTCTTTACTATCTTAATTCCAAACAATACAAAATGAAATTTCTTTCAGATGGTATTAACATAGATAATCATTTTTCCATGATGATGCCTTTATCAGAAAAAAATATATCTAATGAAAAAATTATATTTATACATCGTTATGAAGAAATACCTGAGTATATAAAAGATAAAGTTTTAGTGAGTCAGCTATATGAAATGCCAAATAAAAAAAATAATTTTTATATAAGTTATATAGAATAATTTTTGGCGATTTCGTCAGGACTCGAACCTGAAACGCAAGGGTCGAAACCTTGAATGATATCCATTTCACCACGAAATCAAATTTAATATATCAACATATACAATTGTTTGCTTCAAAAGATTTGATTTCATGATAAAAATGATAAATGTTCAAGATTTTTAAAATGTCTAAAATGAATACTTTTGGAAAAGTTATTTTTGCAATAAATATTATACTTATGATTTTAGTAATTTTTATTATTTTATCATAGTTTATAAAGTATTGATTAATGAAAATTCTTTGGAAACCCAACAATAGTTATATTAAAAAAACTAATTTATATAGATTTCAAAAATATATAGAAAATAAAATAGAAAAAAAGTTTAATAATTACGATAGTTTTTGGAGATGGTCGATAGATAATAAAGGAATTTTTTGGCAAGAATTATCAGTTTTTTTTGATTTAAATATTAAAAAACAAAAAAATTTTAAAAGTTTCCAAATTAATAAAAGTTTTATCAAATCAAGTTTTTTTATAAATTCTAAAGTTAATTATTTTAGCGAAATTAATAAAATACGTAATAACAGCTTAGCTATAAAATTTTATTCAGAGGATAATTTTTCAACTAAAATATCTTATTCGGAATTACATTCGATGGTTAACTCGATTGCAATTTATTTTAAAGAAATTGGTTTAAAAAAAGGAGATAGAGTTGTTGGATATCTGCCTAATATACCGGATTCTGTCTTATGTCTTTTGGCTTGTTCAAAATTAGGTATTGTTTGGTCATCATGTTCGCCTGATTTTGGTGTGAAGGCAGTTATAGATAGATTCAAACAACTCAAGCCAAAATTAATGGTTATTGCTGATTATTATGTTTATAATGGAAAAAAGTTTAATTATTCAAATCAACTTGATGAAATTCAAAAAACTTTAAGAATACCTAATATTTTAAAAACATCATATCCATCTAAAAAACAAAAAACCCTAGATTTACAAAAAATCTATTTAAAAAATAAAAATAAGAAAAATATTGATACAGTATTTCTTCCATTTGATTATCCATTGTATGTTTTATTTTCAAGCGGAACTACAGGTCTACCAAAATGCATAACTCATACTCATGGTGGTGTAATTTTACAACATATAAAAGAGCTATCATTACATTCGAATATAACAAAAAAAGACAATATGCTTTTTTACACTACTTGTGGCTGGATGATGTGGAATTGGATGATTTCTAATCTTTTATTAGGGGCATCAATAACATTATATGAAGGGGCGCTTTTTTATCCAACTGCAAAAAAATTTATAGATGTTGCCAAAAAAAGCAAAGCAACAGTTTTAGGTGCTGGAGCCAAAGTATATGAATATTTACAATATAGTAATTTAAAAAAAGAAATTACTTGTTTAAAAAATATTAAATCTATTTTGTCCACCGGGTCCCCTTTAGCTGATGAGACTTTTGAATTTATTAACAAAAAAATAAATAATAAAGTTCCTATTCATTCAATTAGTGGAGGAACAGATATTGTCTCATGCTTTATGCTAGGCAACCCAACAACTCCTGTATATATAGGAGAAATTCAATGTCCTGGCTTAGGGATGGACATAGATGTTTTTAATGATAGAGGTGTTTCGACATTAAAAACAGGGGAACTCGTTTGTTTATCTCCATTTCCTTCAAAGCCAATTTATTTTTGGAATGATAAAAATAATAAAAAATTTAAGAATGCCTATTTTAAAAAATTTAAAAATACTTGGAGCCATGGTGATTTTGTTAAAAAAACAAAATATGGTGGATACAGAATTTATGGCAGGTCTGATGCAACTTTAAATCCTGGAGGAGTCAGAATAGGAACAGCTGAAATTTATAATGTTTTAAAATCATTTAAAATTATCCAAGATGCATTAGCCGTAGGATTTAGTACTAATAATGATGAAAAAATTGTTTTATTTTTAAAACTTCAAATTAAAAAAAAATTATCAGATACTGTAATTTTTAAAATAAGAACTTTTTTAAAAAAACAACTTAGCCCTAGACATGTTCCTTGGAAAATATTTCAAATACAAGATATCCCAAGAACAAAAAGTGGAAAAAATTCTGAAATAATTGTCAAAAAAATACTTAATAATGATAAGATCTTGAACTTAGATGCTCTTGCAAACCCTAAATCTTTGGATGAATATAGAAAAATAAAAATAAATGGATGAAGTATTTATTATTGATGCAATAAGAACCCCGATAGGAAGTTTCATGGGTCAGTATAAAAAAATAGAGTCTGTGAACTTAGGCATTAGTTGTATTGAGGGTATTTTTGACCGAAACAAAAATATTGAAAAAAAAAGTATTGAGGGAATAATTTTGGGTCAAGTTTTAACAGCAGGTTTGGGCATGAATACTTCTAGACAGGTTTTATTGAAATCAGGACTTTCTAGAAATAGTTTTGCATACTGTGTTAATCAAGTTTGTGGAAGTGGCATGAGAGCAGTGATTGATACGTCAATTAGAATCAAAAGTAATGAAAATCAATTATTAATTGCTGGTGGTCAAGAAAACATGTCTTTGGCAAGACACACTTCTTTATTTAGAAAAGGAATAAAATTAGGCAATGTCACTATGATTGACTCAATTTTATCTGACGGATTAACAGATGTATTTTCAAAAGAGCACATGGGAATGACAGCAGAAAATGTTGCAAAAAAATATAAAGTTAGCAGGAAGCAACAAGATAAATTTGCAATTAATTCATATAAAAAAGCATATAAAGCAACTAAAAATAATTATTTTAAAAATGAATTGATCGATACCAATTTTAATGACGAATTTAGACAAGATACAGATTTAAAAAAACTCTCTAACTTGAAACCAGTGTTTAAGTCAGGTGGAACTGTAACTGCTGGCAATTCTTCATCTTTGAATGACGGGGCTTCAATGATTTTACTTGGATCACAAAAATATTGTAAAAAAAATAATATTAAGCCAATTGCAAAAATTATTGGATGGGCAGATAGCGCAGGAGACCCAGACTATATGGGAATTACCCCTATAAAAGCAATTGGAAATTTAATGAAAAAATTAAAAGTAAATATTGATTTTTTTGACTTAATTGAGGTTAACGAAGCATTTTCTGCTACTTCTGTGGCTGTTGAAAAAGAACTTGGGATTGATAGTAAGAAACTTAATATTTGTGGAGGTTCAATAGCTTTGGGACATCCAATAGGTTGTTCTGGTGCAAGAATTATTACTACATTAGTTCATCAATTAAAAAGAATTAAAAAAAAATATGGTGCTGCAAGCATGTGTATTGGTGGTGGTCAAGGTTTAGCTGTTGCAGTAGAAATTATATAAATTTTTTAATGTTTTTAAATAATTCTATAAAAGCATCAATAGCTCTTTGCCTTGCTTCACTGTTTTGGTCAGGAAATTTTATAATTGGAAGACTTGCTTCCACAGAGAGTATTATTTCACCATTATCACTTGGTTTTTATAGATGGGTTATAGCATTTGCAATTTTAACACCTTTCTTTCTTTCTTCTTCTTTAAAAACACTTCATAAAATTAAAGATCAACCTGGCGTAATTTTTATTATTATATTAAGTGGCCCAACTTTATTTAATACTTTTATATATGTTGGACTCACTTCTACAAAGGTAATTAATGCCTTACTAATTGTATCCACTGTTCCAATGCTAATTATATTATTTAATTTTTTATTATTTAAAATTCACTCAACGACAATTCAATTAATTGGAATTATTATATCTCTTGTTGGTGTAAGTTTTGTAATTACAAAAGGTAATTATATAAATTTTTTTAGTTCTCAATTTTATGTTGGTGATATTTTTATAATGTTAGCAGCAATTTCATGGGCAATTTATTCAATATATTTAAAAAAAAACAAAACTGGAATAGCGGGATTCGAGTTACTTTATATTTCATTTGGATTTACAATCTTATTATTATTTCCTCTTTATCTTTTTGATTTTTTCGTATTACAAAACGAACTTATTTTCGATACTAAGTCAGTTCTAACAATTTGTTATACTGGAATTTTCCCAAGCATATTTTCTTATTTATTTTGGAATGTAGGTGTTTCTCTAATTGGTCCTAACAAATCTGGTCCTTTTTTACATCTAATGCCTATTTTTGGAGGTATTTTGGCTTTTGTAATTTTTCAAGAAAGACTTGAATTTTACCATTATGTTGGAATTCTATCTGTAATAGCAGGTATTATTATTACTAACAAAAAATAATAATTTTTAGTATATAATAATTTTAGGTAATTTCGTATGGAGGAATATTATGGTTAAGAAAAAACCTATGAAAAGAAGAGGCTTTCTTAAAGCAGCTGGAGCCAGTGTTGCTGCCGCTGCTGCTGTTTCTTCTTTCCCAACTCCTGCTATTTCAGAGGGTCATAAAGAATGGATTGCTTGTTCTTCTTTTGGCAAAGCAGGATTACTAGGTAAAGCGTTACAAAGATTTGCAGATTTCATAAGTGCTCAGTCTGATAAATTAAAAATTAAAGTTTATCATGCAGGGGAATTAGTTCCCGGACTAGAATCACTAGATGCTGTAAGATCTGGCGCTGCACAAATGGCTTACGGGGCACCTTATTACTGGACCAATGTAAGTAATTCTACTCAGTTTGTTGCATGTATGCCTTTTGGTTTAACAGCTCAAGAACAAAACGCTTGGTGTTATTATGGTGGTGGTATTGAAGCTGCTGATAAATCATATAATGAAATTGGCGTAAAGTTTTTACCGATGGGCAATACTGGAAATCAAATGGGAGGTTGGTTTAATAAAGAGATTAAATCAATTGATGATTTTAATGGGCTTAAAATGAGAATGCCTGGTTTAGGTGGAGAAGTAATTGCAAGTTTTGGTGCTAATACCATTTTACTTGCAGGATCTGATGTACTGCCTTCATTAGCATCAGGTGCCATTGATGCAACTGAATGGATTGGACCTGCTGCTGATCTTGGTGCTGGTTTATATCAAGCTGCAAAGTACTATTACAATCCAGGGTGGCATGAACCTGCTACTATATTAGACTGCTCAATAGATATGAAAGAATGGGAGGGATTAGACGATAATACGCGCGCTCTAATCACACAAGCTTCTAAAGCTACAAACCTAGAAGTGCTTTCTCATTTCCAGGCGGCTAATGATGGTGCTTATCAAAAACTCATCAACGACCATGGCGTTCAAATGAGACAGATGCCTGATGAAGTTATGAATGCCCTTGGTCAAAGAGCTGGTGAAGTTTGTTCTGAGATAGCAAGTAGAGATGCGGTATCTAAAGAACTCTTTTCACATATTGTTAATTTTAGATCTACAGTTATTAGATGGACTGGTGTATCTGAAAAAGAATATTTAAGAGTTCGCAATTTACCATTTAGTTATCCATCAGCATAATCTTTAATTTTTAATACCCTCGAATATTCGAGGGTATTAAACTAAAACATTCTATCTGGTAGCCAAGTTGCTATTTCAGGAAAAGTTCCAACAATAAATATAGCAATAATTTGTACACCAATAAAAGGCATAACACCCCTATAGATGTTTTTAGTTTTAATTTCTCTTGAAGCAACTCCTCTTAAAAAGAATAATGAAAATCCAAAAGGTGGTGTTAAAAAACTCGTTTGTAAATTTAAGGAAATAAGTATTCCCAACCATAACGGATCTGCTCCATTAGCAATTAGTACAGGACCAACTAAAGGAACTATTACAAAAATTATTTCTATATAGTCTAAAAAAAATCCCAAAATAAAAATAGCAGCCATAACAATAAATAAAGCACCATAAAGACCACCTGGTAGATTACTTAAAAAACGTTCTATCATTGAGTCGCCACCAAATCCTCTAAATACTAAGGAAAACATGGAAGCCCCAATGAGAATTACAAAAACAAAAGAACTTAACTTTACAGTACTTAATGAAACATCTTTTAAATTTTTAAAATTTAATTCACCTTTGGTAAATGCAATAATTGCAGCACCAACTGCACCTACGGATGCTGACTCGGTTGGTGTTGCAACTCCAAATAAGATTGACCCTAAAACTAACAGGATTAAAATTAAAGGTGGAAAAATAGATTTGAAAGCTTCAAAGTAGATTTCTTTCCTTGAGCGATGAGTTTTTACTGGTGGACAACTATTTGGATAAATACGCGCATAAATGTAAATTAATAAAATAAACATACCGACAAGCATTAATCCCGGAAGTAAAGCACCAGCAAATAAATCTATAGCTGTAACTGGTTCTGGAGCCAAATCTCCTTTTAACATTGCCGCTTCTTCATTAGCGCCTTGCAATATATTTGCAAGAAGCACTAAAACTATTGAAGGAGGTATGATTTGACCCAAAGTTCCTGCTGCACATATAGTACCTGTAGCAATTTTTTGATCATATCCAGCTTTCATCATTGCTGGTAACGATAACATTCCCATAGTAACAACTGTTGCACCAACTATTCCAGTAGATGCTGCTAAAAGCATTCCAACAATTACCACGCCAATCCCAAGACCACCCTTAGTACTTCCAAAAAGCTCTCCTATAGATTGAAGAAGTCCCGCAGCAATTTTAGTTTTTTCTAACATAATTCCCATAAATATAAATAAAGGAACAGCAACCAATGGTTCATTAATCATTGTTCCAAAAATTCTTTGTGGGAAAAAACCCATCATTCTAAAATTGAATATTTCCAAAAAATCACCTAAAAAACCAAACAACAATGCAGTGCCCGCTAGTGTGAAAGCAACAGGAAATCCAAAAAGTAAAAGAGCCAAAGTAGTTATAAACATTATTATTGATAAAATTTCAGAACTCATGATTTTTTAAAAAATAATACTTGAACAGATTTAATAATATTTGAAATAGCTTGAATTATTAAAAGGATACAAAATAACAAAATAGCACTTTTAAGAATATATAGCATTGGCAGACCACCAACCTCTCTGGATATTTCTTTCATTTGGAAAGATCTAGAAACAAAAGGATAGCTATATTTCCATATAATAAAAATAAAAGGTAAAAGTAAAAAAATATTACCTATTAGATCCACCAAATTTTTATATTTTTGAGAAGCATCTCTATAAAAAACGTCAATTCTAACATGTTCATTTGATAAATAGGTATATCCACTGCCTAACATAAAAACAAAACTATGAAGCCACACGTAACTTTCTTGCATCCAAATAAAACCAATATTAAAACCATATCTTAAAACAACTACTGTGAAGACAACCATAACCATCGTAAAAGCGAAAAAACCGCATAAGTATCCGACAAATTTATTTACTTTGTCTAAGATCAGACTGATTTTATTTAGCATTTTTTAGATGTGAGAAAGTATATATTAAATAATCAACCAGTAATAAATTTAATACGATAGGTCGTGGTGCCTACTTTACTAATGCAAAGCAGTGCCTCATGCGGGGTGAGATAGGCACCCTTAAGTACTATTAAATTAAGGTTGCACTTAATAAGGTTTTAAACCTCAGTACTTAAGTTTGCGACCTAATAATAGATTTATCAATATAAGTTCATTTTTTTAAGAAAATTCATGCAATTTAAACTATAGATATAAACAGTTTATTAACATTATGATTAATAATATTCCTGCATTAATCGATAGAAAGATAAATTTTTACTATAAACAAAGTCAAATGTATACTCTCATATATGTCATCAAGACCATTATCCCCTCATCTTCAAATTCATAAACCATTTTTGACAATGGTATTTTCTATTACTCACCGTATATCAGCTATTATTTTCTTTTTTTCTTTAATATTTATATCTTTTTGGGTTAGCACCTTTTATGCAAATGAAACTTTATTTATTTATATAAGTTCTTTTATTAATTCCGTACTTGGTAAAATTTTAATTTTAATGTGGTTAATTTGTGTAAATCATTTCATTTTAAGTGAAATCAAACACCTGCTTTGGAGCAAGATAATTTTTTTAGAGATAGATTCAGTATATAAAATTTCTTACGTAATTTTGTTTGCTAATGTATTTTTAACAATATTAGCTGGAGTAATATTGTTTAAATGAGAGCTTCAACAAAATCTAATTTACACAAATGGAGTTCTGTAACTTTAATTATTTTCTTAGTTTTTTTCTTAGTTTTTTTTTTAAAAACTTTTAATTTAAGTCGGCCTGAAATACAGAATATTTTAAAAGATCCCATTTCAAAGTTTCTATTAATTGGGTTTATATTAAATTCTACCTTTCATGCACGTCTAGAACTTTGGAATATTTATGACGATTATTTTAAATTAAGAACAAAAACAATATTTCAAATTATTAGTTACATAATATTAGTATCTTTAGTAATAGTTGTTATTCCAATTATAGGGTTATTATAAATGTCATATGAAATTAAAGATCATATTTTGGATGTTGCTGTGTTGGGAGCAGGGGGAGCTGGTTTAAGAGCTTCTTTAGGATGTGCTGAAAAAGGTTTAAAAACAGCATGCATTACCAAAGTCTATCCAACTAGAAGCCATACGGTTGCAGCCCAAGGTGGTGTTGGAGCTGCACTTGGTAACATGGGCAAAGATGACTGGAAGTGGCACATGTATGACACAGTAAAAGGATCTGACTGGCTAGGTGATCAAGATAGTATTGAATATTTATGCTCCCAGGCAGTGGAGTCAGTAATCGAACTAGAGCATTATGGAATGCCTTTTTCTAGAACCAAAGATGGAAAAATATACCAAAGACCTTTCGGAGGTCATTCAACTGAAAATGGAAAAGGTGAGCCAGCACATAGAGCGTGTGCAGCTGCTGATAGAACCGGACATGCTATGTTGCATACATTATATCAACAATGCCTAAAACAAGATGTACAGTTTTATAATGAATATTATGCTTTAGATTTGCTTAAAGATAATAATAATGAAATTTGCGGATTATTTGCAATTAATATTCAAGATGGATCTATGCATAGATTCTTGTCAAAGATTACTATTTTAGCAACTGGCGGTTATGGAAGGATTTTTCAATCATCAACGAGCGCACATATTTGCACCGGAGATGGTGCTGGAATGGCCCTTAGGGCTGGATTGCCTTTATCGGATATGGAGTTTATCCAATTTCATCCAACTGGCATATATGGTGTTGGAGTATTAATTTCTGAAGCGGCAAGGGGTGAGGGCGGATATCTTAAGAATTCTGAAGGAAAAAGATTTATGTTGGATTATGCTCCTCATGCTAAAGATCTAGCAGCTAGAGATGTAATTTCAAGGTTTATAAGTATTGAAATAAAAGAAGGAAGAGGATGTGGGCCAAACAAAGACTACATAAACCTTCATCTTGACCATCTTGATCCTAAGATTTTAGCTAAAAGACTTCCTGGCATTTCCGAGTCTGCAAAAACTTTTTGTGGAGTTGATATTAATAAAGAACCTATTCCTGTTGTACCAACTGTTCATTTTTGTATGGGAGGTATCCCTACAAATTTTAGATCCGAAGTATTAATTCCATCTCAGGGTAATTCAGAAGAAGTTTATTCAGGACTGATGGCAATTGGAGAAGGAGCTTGTGCTTCAGTTCATGGGGCTAATAGACTAGGAACAAATGCGCTTGCAGAACTTTTAGTTTTTGGAAAAGGTGCAGCAATTAGAGCATATGAAGTTTTAGAAAATGAAAAAAATAATAATAAAACTCCAAGTCAAAATCAAACCGATGAAATAATAAGTCGTTTTGATAGCATCTTATTTAATAAAGGAGATATTTCGGCTGGCCAGCTAAGAGAGAAAATGCAAAAAACAGTTCAATCAAGATTTGGGGTTTACCGTGAAGAAAATACTTTAGCTCTTGGGAATGAAGAACTTTCCAGATTATCTTCAGATCTTAGTCATATACAAGTTAAAGATAAATCAAGCATATTTAATACAGACATTATAGAGGCGCTTGAGCTCCATAATCTAATGCAAATTTCAAGAAGTGTCGGAGCATCTGCTATAAATAGAACCGAAAGTAGAGGCGCTCATGCGAGAGAAGATTACCCAAATAGAGATGATGATAACTGGCTAAATCATTCTATTGTATGGATGAAAGATAATGAATTCGAAGTAACTAAAAGACCTGTAAGAATGACTACTATCAGTAATCAAGCAAAAGTCATTGCACCAGAAATAAGGGTATATTGATGGTTCAACTCAGGCTTCCAAAAAATTCTATTCCTACAGAAGGAAAAAAATATTCAAATGTAGATGTTTTAAATGAAGTAACCTCAAAAAATAAAACTAAGACTTTTAAAGTTTATCGTTGGTCTGGTAATGAAAATGAGCAGCCAAAAATTGATACATTTGAAATAAGTTTCCCTAAGAGCGATACTATGGTTTTAGACATTCTCAATAGGATTAAAAGCGAGGTCGACCCTTCTTTAGCATATAGAAAGTCATGCAGAGAGGGTGTTTGTGGTTCATGCTCTATGAATATTGATGGAATAAATACACTTGCTTGTCAAAAGTCTTTGGAGGAATGCAATGATGAAATTAATATTTACCCCTTACCTCACATGCCTATAATAAAAGACCTAGTTCCCGAATTAGGCCATGCCTTTGAACAATATAAATCTATTAAACCTTGGCTTAAAAAGGATGAAAATGAAGTACTTGATCCCAAAAAAGAAAGACTGCAAACACCTGAAGAAAGAGAAAAACTTGATGGAAAATGGGAATGTATCTTATGTTTTTCATGCTCAACTTCTTGCCCTAGTTATTGGTGGAATGGTGATAAATATTTAGGACCTGCAGTATTACTGCAAGCCAATAGATGGATAAAAGATAGTCGATCAAGTGATAAGAAGGAAAGATTAGAAGAGCTTGATGATAATTTTAAGTTGTACCGATGCCAGTCAATTATGAACTGTACAAAATCCTGTCCAAAAGGGTTAAATCCTGCTAAAGCTATAGCAGAAATAAAACTTGAGGTTTCAAAAACATAATGAAAAAAAAAATTACTTTAATTGGAGCAGGAAATATTGGAGGAACCCTAGCCCACCTTTTATTAATCAAAAAATTAGGAGATATAGTTCTAATAGATGTCATGCAAGGTATGCCACAAGGGAAGGCTCTTGATTTAAGTCAATCTTCTGCGGTTGAGGGATTTTCAAATACAATTCAAGGCAGTAATGATTTCTCAAAAATGAAAAATTCAGATGTTGTTATTATTACCGCTGGTCTTCCAAGAAAACCTGGTATGAGTCGAGACGACCTATTAGAAATAAATGGTAAGATCATAAAAAAAATTGGCCTAGATATTAAAAAGTATTGCCCAAAAGCTTTTGTGATTTGTATAACTAATCCTCTAGATGCGATGGTCTATGTGTTACAAAAATACTCTAAGTTACCCTCAAGCAAATGTGTTGGAATGGCTGGAATTTTAGATTCATCCAGAATGAAATTTTTCTTATCAGAAGCGCTAAAAGTTTCTATTAATGACATTCAAACTTTTGTTTTGGGTGGCCATGGTGATGATATGGTTCCAATGGTAAATCACACTACAGTTGGAGGTATTCGTCTTTTAGATTTTATTAAAAATAAAAAAATTCCTATGTCCAAGATCAATAAAATCCTTGATCGCACAAGAATGGGTGGCGGAGAAATAGTAAAACTTTTACAAAGAGGTTCTGCTTTTTACGCCCCAGCAAGTTCAGCAATTCAAATTGCCGAAGCCTATCTTTTAGATCAAAAAAAACTTTTACCATGTGCTGCTTACCTAAATGGTCAATATGGCTTAAAAAAAATGTATATGGGCGTCCCAGTAATTATTGGTTCTAATGGGGTTGAAGAAATCATAGAAGTTAAGCTTGATGCAAATGAAAAGAAAATGTTAAGAACTTCTGTTAAATCAGTTCAAGGTCTTGTTAAGGCAGTTGATAAAATTTTAAACTGATAATCTTTGTTAATTGAATAATAAAAATTCTGAATTAAATAGACTAAGCTAAAAAATCTAATATATTGAAGTAAATTAGATGAGAACATATAATTCTTTTTTAACTACGAATAACGCATCCCAAATTGTTGATATTTATAAAAGTTATAAGTCAGATCCTAACTCTATTGATAAAAGTTGGCTAGACTTTTTTAAATCATTAGACCCTCAAGAAATTTCAATAATTGAAGATTATGAAAAATTAGATTGGTCAAAACAATCAAATGAAATTCAGCCATCAAGCTCATCACAATCAATTTCTGACTCTTTGAAGCTAGTCATGTTGATTAGAGCGTACAGAGAAATTGGTCATTTAGAGGCTAACCTAGATCCCTTAAGCTTATTTAATAGAGGAAACCAAAAAGGTTTAGATCCTACTTATTATGGGTTTGAGAAAAAAGATATGAATAGAAAAGTTTTTCTATTCGGTTATTTAGGTTTTGAATACGCAACAGTTCAAGAAGTTATTACAAAATTAAAAGAGATTTATTCAGGAACATTTGCCTCTGAATATAAACATATTCAAAGTAATGATGAATATCTTTGGCTCAAAGAAAGAATTGAAAATCGCGTCGACATGAGTTTGACCATCAAAGGAAAGCAAACAATACTAGAGAGACTGATCGCTGCTGAAATTTTTGAAAAATTTTTAGATACAAAATATAGAGGTTCAAAAAGATTTGGGCTTGATGGAGCCGAAGCCACAATACCTGCTCTAGAACAAATTTTAAAAAGATCAGCTGATCATGGCATCAAGGATTTTGGCTTTGCTTGTGCTCATAGAGGGAGATTGAATATACTTGCAAATATTATAAAAAAACCACAAGTTCAAATTTTTAGTGAGTTTATTCACGGTGGTGAAAATGCGTTAAGTGACCAAGGCTCTGGCGATGTTAAATACCATCTCGGTGCAAGCTCTGAACGTAGTTTTAGTGGAAATGTTATACATGTAAGTATGGCAGCAAATCCATCTCACCTTGAAGCAGTTAACCCTATTGTTGCTGGAAAAATAAGAGCAAAACAAAGAATTATTAATGATAAGACAAATGATCTAGTCTCGGGTCTTTTAATTCATGGTGATGCAGCAATTGCTGGACAAGGAGTAGTGGCAGAAACATTTACTATGTCCCAACTCAAAGGATATCGTATAGGCGGTTTAATTCATTTTATAATCAACAATCAAATTGGATTTACAACATCTCCTCAATACAGTAGATCTGCTCCCTATCCATCTGAAATAGCCAAAACAGTTCAATCCCCAATTTTTCATGTTAATGGAGATGATCCTGAATCAGTCATTTTAGCAGCCAGAGTTGCAACTGATTTTAAGAATAAGTTTAAGAAGGACACCTTAGTTGATATGTTTTGTTACAGAAAACATGGCCATAATGAAGGAGATGAACCTTCCTTTACTCAGCCTATAATGTACAACAAAATTAAAAAACACCAATCAACAGCTTCCCTCTATTCAAAAAAACTAGTGGATGA
This sequence comes from Pelagibacteraceae bacterium, assembly GCA_002705265.1. GTDB lineage: Bacteria > Pseudomonadota > Alphaproteobacteria > HIMB59 > HIMB59 > HIMB59. The sequence goes on from PAHR01000019.1 coordinate 27,933, forward strand.
GGAAATCATTAAGCAGGACCAGGTAGATAACTATAAAGAAATAGTTTGGAGGGATTTAGAAAAAAAATTCACTAAGGCAGCAAATTATAAAGTTAAAAGTAAGTCCTGGCTTGGCGGGCAATGGACGGGATTAAGTCGTGCACCAAAAGATACAAAAAGAAGAGGGAAGACTTCCGAAAGCAAGAAATCATTAAAAGAAATTGGTTTAAAACTTACAAAGATTCCTGATGGGTTTAACATCCATCCAAAATTAAAAAAATTTAATGAACAAAGAATAAAATCGATTCTATCTGAAAAAAATGTTGACTGGTCATTTGCTGAGGCCTTAGCATTTGGGTCACTTTTAACTGAAGGTTTTAAGGTTAGATTAGCCGGTCAAGATTCTGGTCGCGGAACATTTAGTCAAAGACATTCAGTTTTTTATGATCAAAAAACAGAAGAGAGGTATACTCCTTTAAACCATATATCTAAAAAACAAAAAAGATTTGAAGTAATAGATAGTTTTTTATCTGAACTTGGCGTTTTAGGTTTCGAATACGGTTATTCACTAGCCGATCCAAATGCTCTTGTATTATGGGAAGCTCAATTTGGAGATTTTGCTAATGGTGCCCAGATAATAATTGATCAATTTATAATGTCGGGAGAAAGAAAATGGATGCAAATGAGTGGCTTAGTTTTATTACTTCCTCATGGTCATGAAGGCATGGGCCCTGAACATTCAAGCTCAAGAATTGAGCGTTTTTTACAGAGTGCATCGGAAGACAATATTCAAGTTGTTAACTGCACCACACCTGCAAGTTATTTTCATGTTTTAAGAAGGCAGATACATAGAAAATTTAGAAAGCCATTGGTAATATTTTCTCCAAAATCAACATTAAGACATCCTAGTAATATATCTGATTTATCTGAATTTACTGGAAGAACTTCTTTTCACAGATTAATTACCGAGGATATTAAAAACGCTAAAAGAGTAATATTTTGTTCAGGGAAAATATTTTATGAACTAGATGACCACAGAATAGAAAACAAGATAAAAGACATACCTATAATTAGAATAGAGCAACTCTACCCCTTTCCTTTTGACACTATTCAGGAGGTTTTATTAAAATATAAAGACTGTGAATTTATATGGGCTCAAGAAGAGCCAAAAAATATGGGAGCATGGTCTTTTGTTAAAAGCCGTTTTAGACATTGTTTAAGAAAATTAGGAATTAAAACTAACATTTACTACGTTGGAAGAAAAAGTTCAGCTGCTCCTGCTACTGGTATTGCTAAGAGGCATAATGCCAATCAAAACTTAATAAAACAAATATCACTTCAATCTAATCTGAAAAATGTTATAAAAAACAGAATAGGAGTTAGTTTTATGAAATTTAAAGATTTACCTAAAGAATAAAATGGCAAAACTTTTAGTACCAGAACTCGGAGAGTCAATTTTAGAAGGCACATTAACCAATTGGCTGGTTAAAGAGAATGAATCTTTCAAGGCAGGAGATAATTTAGCAGAAATTGAAACAGATAAAATAACTATCGAAATTCCCGCTCAATCAAATGGAACTCTAAAAAAAATCTTAATTGAAAATGGACAATCAGTTAAAGTAGGTGAAGTAATTGCTGAATTGGAAAGTTCTTATGACATAACTTCTAAAAAAATAATGGAAGGTGCTAAAACTAAATCAGAAGATAAAGAACCAATTAAAATTGAAAAAAAGGAATCATCTGCTACTAAAGAGAAAAAAACTACAGAAGAAATTCCAAATTTTGACAAAGAAGTTAGTAATAAAAAAGAAAAAATAGTTCAAATGTCAAAGCTAAGACAAACAGTTGCAAAAAGGCTTAAAAGTGCTCAGAGTTCTGCAGCAATCCTTTCAACATTTAATGAAATCGATATGTCAGAAATTATAAAATTAAGAAAATCTGAACAAAAAAAATTCCAAAAAAAAAATAAAGTTAAACTAGGGTTTATGTCATTTTTTATTAAAGCATGTGTGCAGGCTTTAAAAGAAATTCCTGAAATTAATTCTGAGATATATGAAGACAAAATTATATATAAAAATTATTTTGATTTAGGAATTGCTATTGGTTCTGAAAAAGGTTTAGTAGTCCCCATTATCAGAGATGTAGAAAATCTATCTTTTGCACAAATTGAGCAATCTATATTTGAATTAGCTAATAAGGCGAATACTAATAAATTAACGATGTCAGATTTAACAGGCGGTACTTTTTCTATAACCAATGGTGGTGTTTATGGTTCAATGATGAGTACACCAATAATAAACCCACCACAAAGTGCAATTTTAGGAATGCATTCAATTATTGAAAGGCCGATAGCCTTTAAAAATAAAGTAGTAATTAGACCTATGATGTATGTTGCTTTAAGCTATGATCATAGGTTAATTGATGGTAAGCAAGCAGTAACATTTTTAGTTAAAATCAAAGAGATTTTAGAAAATCCAAAAAGCATTTACAATTAATAATAATTTTGCATCAATTACACACAACAGATAGTGGTAATAAGTAAATATGAATAGTTTTGGAACATTAGATGAAATAAAAATTAACAATGGTATCTATGTTTTCCATAACTTAAGTAAGATTGAGGAAAAATTTAAAAAAATTTCTAGTCTGCCCAAATCGAAAAAAATTTTAATTGAAAATTTATTAAGGTTAGAAGACGGAATTAATATAACCAAAGATCTTTTGCATAAAGTTTTAGAAAATCCTAATAAAAATCATGAAATATTTTTTTTACCCGCAAGAGTTTTAATGCAAGATTTTACCGGGGTTCCGGCGATTGCAGATTTGGCAGCTATGAGGAATGCAGTTGCCCATCAAGGTAAAAATCCGGATATAGTCAACCCTTTATCACAGGTTGATTTAGTTATTGATCATTCAGTAATGGTTGATTATTTTGCAACCCCTGACTCTTTTAAGAAAAATGTTGAAATGGAGTTCGGAAGAAATAAAGAAAGATATGAATTTTTAAAATGGGGTCAAGAAGCATTCGAGAATTTTAGAGTTGTACCACCAGGAACTGGAATTTGTCATCAGGTTAACCTTGAGTATTTAGCAAAAGTTGTTTGGACTAAAAGTATAAATAATAAAAATTACATCTATCCTGACACTCTAGTTGGCACAGATAGCCATACAACTATGGTTAATGCTTTGGGAGTTTTAGGATGGGGAGTTGGAGGTATTGAAGCGGAGGCAGCTATGCTTGGACAGCCTGTATCAATGCTTATGCCAGATGTTTTGGGTTTTAATATTTCTAATTCACTCAGTGAAGGCGTAACAGCTACAGATTTAGTTTTAAAAGTTGTAGAAATGTTAAGAGAAAAAGGTGTAGTTGGAAAATTTGTTGAATTTTATGGAGATGGTTTAAAAAATCTTTCGTTGGCTGACAGGGCGACTATAGCTAATATGGCTCCTGAATATGGCGCTACTTGTGGATTTTTTGCTGTCGATGATGAAACAATTAAATATTTAGATTTAACGGCTCGCGGAGAAAAGCAAATTGAGTTAATTAAAGAGTATTCTATAATTCAAGGTTTATGGCAGGACAATAAATCAGAGTACAAGGATTCATTATCTCTAGATTTAAAAACAATCAAAGCCTCTTTGGCAGGTCCTAAAAGACCTCAAGATAGAATTGATCTTGATAGAGTTAAAAATAATTTTCATGATTTCATCGCAAAAGATTTTAAGTCAACCGTAGTTGAAAATAAAACTTATAAAGTTTCTGACGGAAGCGTTGTGATTGCAGCTATCACATCATGCACCAATACTTCTAATCCAAATGTTTTAATTGCAGCTGGTTTAGTAGCTCAGAAAGCAACTGAATTAGGTTTAGATGTTAAACCATGGGTTAAAACTTCTTTAGCCCCAGGATCAAAAGTGGTAACTGAATATTTAAATAATGCGGGATTAAATAAATATTTAGATAAATTGGGTTTTCATTTAGTGGGATATGGCTGTACTACTTGTATCGGTAACTCAGGTCCTTTAGATCAAGATATATCTAATACAATTAGTAATGAAGGATTATCAGTGGCATCAGTCTTATCTGGTAATAGAAATTTTGAAGGAAGAGTTAATCCTTATGTAAAAGCAAACTATTTAGCTTCTCCTCCTTTAGTGGTAGCTTATGCTCTTGCAGGAACAGTAAATATAAATATGTTAGATGAACCTCTTGGAAAATCCTTAGATGGAAATGATATTTATCTTAAGGATATATGGCCTACTAATTCTGAAATAAATGAAATCGTAGATCGCCATGTAACACAAAAAATATTTAATGATGAATATCAAAATATTCTAGAAGGTACTGACGAATGGAAGATTATTAAGACTATAGATAGTGAGTTGTACGATTGGGACGACCAGTCAACTTATGTAAAAAAACCTCCATTTTTTGATCATTTTAATGGAAAAAATAAACCAATCACTAGTATTGAAAAAGCCAGACCTTTAATGCTTTTGGGTGACAGCATTACGACTGATCATATTTCTCCAGCTGGAGCGATTAAAAAAGAAAGTCCTGCTGGAAATTATTTTATGGAAAAACAAATACTTAACAAAGATTTTAATTCATATGGAGCTAGAAGAGGAAACCATGAGGTTATGATGAGAGGAACATTTGCTAATATAAGAATTAAAAATAAATTTTTAAATGGTAAAGAGGGTGGTTATTCTATTTTACAGCCTGAAAATAAGGAAATGAGTGTTTATGAAGTTGCTATGACATATAAACAAAGAGGTGAGGATATGGTGATTTTTGCTGGAAAAGAATATGGTACAGGATCATCAAGAGACTGGGCAGCAAAAGGAACTAAATTACTTGGTATTAAGGCAGTAATTGCTGAGAGCTTTGAAAGAATTCATAGATCAAATTTAATTGGAATGGGAATTCTTCCAATTCAGTTAAATAAAAAATTAAATACTAATGAGTTAAATATTAGCTCCACTGATTTAGTCTCCATAAGTCTTGATAATAATATTAAGCCACTTCAGAATATAAAAGTTAAGCTTGAGCAATCAAATAAAGAGGTAACATTAGACTGCATTCTTCGAATAGATACCTTAAATGAACTAGAGTATTATAAATCTGACGGTATATTAAATTTTGTGCTTAAGGGCATTTTAAATTAATTCTTAAGAAATTTTTGTTTTAAGAGATCATAAAGTTCTTGCGAGTCAAAAGAAAGCTTTCTACCAGATCTTTTAATTAGACCCATTACTCTTGTAACCTTTGGATCAATAAGAGGTCTAAATGATAGGCCTTGATATTCTTTAGAAATTGCAAGGCGGGGTGCCAGGGTGATACCCATGCCCTGTTCAACCATTTGGAGGGCATTTGGTACATGTCTAACCTCATAAGTCCACTCAAGACTTTCTTTATGTTGGGCCAGGGCATCTTCAAAATAAATTCTACTCCCCGAACCCTTCCAGACAGTAATAAAATCTCTTCCTTTAATTTCAGAAATTTTAATTTTTCTCTTTTTTACTAAAACATCTCCTTTAGGAAATATTACTACATATTCTTCTTCGAACAGTGGCTCAAATTCAATACCAGGTTCTTGAAGTCCCATAAAGTTAACAGCAAAATCACACTCTCCACCAAGAACACTATCCACGACATAATTAGCTGATCTTTCAATAATTTGGACTTTGCAATTAGGATTACTTTTTTTAAATAATTTAATTGTTGGAAAAACAATATTTCTTAGAGATGTATTAACGGCTGATATTTTAACTATCGATGGGAAGCTATATTTTTCACTAAGTGTTTTTGTTGCTGTTTGAATTACCTCTATAATACCTTTGGCGCGATCGAAAAAATTTCTTCCAGAGTAAGATAATTGAACCTTTCTAGTAGTTCGATCAAATAAGGATGTGCCCAATTCATACTCAAGTTTTTGAATTCTTCTAGATAATGCAGGTTGTGATAAATTTAAATTCTGCGCGGCTTTGGCAAAAGAGTTTGTTTCAGCAACTTCTATAAATGCTTCTATATCACCAATCTCAATATTAATGCGCATTTAACATTAATATCAAATTTTACTATTAAAACTACTTAAATTAGTGCTTTCAGAAATATAGTAGTTATATATATAAATAATTAGAAATTTGAATATATGAGAATATTGATTTTAGGTTCTGGTGCTTGGGGCACATCCTTAGCTCAGGTTTTTGCTTCAAAAAAACATTTTGTAAAAATTTGGTCATATGAAAAGACCGTAAGTAATCAAATAAATAAAAAAAAGATAAATAAAAAATATCTAAACAATATTCAATTATCTAAAAATATTATATCAATAACTAATATTTCTAATTCAGATGAATTTGACTTTGTCTTTTATGTTAGCCCAGCACAACATCTATTAAATGTTCTTAATTCTAGTCTTATATTAAAAAAAATTGATAATTTAGTTATTTGTTCCAAGGGAATAGATATTAAATCTGGCAAAGTGATTTCAGATATTTTTTTAAAACGTTATAAATCAAAAAATATACATGTCCTCTCAGGACCTAGCTTCGCTAGAGAGATCGCTTTAGGTCTTCCAGCAGCGTTAAGCTTAGGTTCAAAAATAAAATCAAATAAATTGATTTCATTATTTAAGAATACAAATATTAGGATATATTTTTCTCAACATTATAAGTCGATCCAATTACTAGGAGCTATAAAAAATTCTTATGCAATAGGATCAGGTATTATTGAAGGTTTAAATTTAGGAGAAAATGCGAGAGCCGCCTATTTAACAAGAGTTCTTCAAGAAGTAAAAATTTTATTAAAAATATTTAAGTCAGATGAATCTTTTGTTGAGTCTCTAGCTGGTATTGGTGATTTAATGTTAACTTGTAGCTCAACTCAATCTAGAAATTTTAAGTTAGGATTAACCTTAGCCAAAGGAGGCAAAGCTTTAAAGTATATCCAAGAAAATATTAATATTAATGAAGGTTATTTTACAGCACTTGCTGTTACTAAAAATAAAAAAATAAATTTAAATAAACTTCCTATACTTAATTCAATCATAAAAGTTATTAAAGGCAGGTCTCCAAAAAAAGAAGTTCAAGCACTGCTTTCCAGGTCTTTTAAAAAAGAGTTATTTTAAAAAATTAATATCAATCAGGGTTATGCAATAAAAAATTAATATAATTAATCACAAAGTCCATCTTATCGTCATCTAAGTCTTTATATGACATGCCAAATTTTTGTTTAATACATAAAGAGATGTGAGCATAAGCGTTTCTCCCCCTAGGATGATAAGTGGAGGGTTTGAGTTTTGGCTGAAGTTCATCACCAGTTTTTTGGATTAGGGCCCAAATAGTCTTGCGATTATTTTCATTCATGGCCTAGGCCCCAGTTTGAAAATATGCTTCTAATATATATCTTATAATCTGAAATCCAATTCCACAAAATATTATAATTGCTATGATTTGCTTGTTCATTTTTTTATACTATAAGTTAATTTAAAATTATTATGAAAACATTTATTTATTTATTTTTCTTCTCTCTTTTGACTCTTACAGCTAAATCCAATATAATTGATTTGTTTCCTTATACTTGTCTATGTGATAAATCAAATTCATTTAAGTTTTTTGATTGTAAAAATAAAATTGGTGGAGCAATTTTAGAATTAGATGCCAACCAAAAAATAATTTTTAATTCAGCTGATGAGAAATATTATGAGATCTATGAATTAGGTGACTCTCTATCAGCTTTCTATAATACAAATAACTATGAATCATCAATAACTATAGATCCTAACTTATCTATGACATTTAAGATTCTTTACCCAGAGTATGAAAAAGAATGGTCATATAAATTAAAGTGCATATCTGTTAAACAATAGTATGTTAGACCAGTTTTGATAAAGAAATCTTACATAATTCCATTTTTAATTTCTATTATCGGATACGCCTTTATGGTTTCAATGGATACCTCAGTGAAGTTAATAGGAGACAAGTACCCTATATTTCAATTATTATTTTTGAACTCATTGTTTTCACTGCTCCCAATCAGTTTTTTTGTTATAAAAAATCATGGTTTAGTTTTTTTAAAAAAACAAAATTTCAAATTTCAAATAGTAAGAGGTTTTCTCCATGCAGGGGGTTTTTTGTTTGTTTTAAGTGGTGTTACTAAAATACCCTTATCAGTTGTGTACCCTGTTTTATTTAGTTCACCTTTAATTTTATTAGTACTCTCTCATTTTTTTCTGAAAGATAATATAAATAGCATAAGGGTCATTGCCTTGATTATAGGATTTACTGGGATCATCATATCTTCAGAACCTTTTGGGACAAACTCAATATCATTTTTAGGAGTGTTTGAAGTTTTTATAGGGGCAGTTTTTATTGCGATTACAAATTTAATAACAAGAAAATATGAACACTTAGCTTCATCTTATGAAACATCTTTTTTTAGTATGTTTATTAGTGTACTAATTTTTTTTCTTATAATGTCCTCAAACTTTATTTTAATGCCTCTTAATGACATGATTATATCTGTAATAGGCGGTCTTTGTGCAGGTTTTGGAGTATCAGCAATCATATTTGGAGCAAGAACTTTGCCTGCATCCATATTCGGCACAACGAGCTATTTTCAACTTGCTTATGGCGTTATATTAGGTTGGCTATTTTTTAATCAACTCCCAACTAATGAAAATTTACTTGGAATTTTATTTGTTATCATCGCAGGTGGTATTTTATTTTTTTTTGATAAGCAATCAAAAATTTCTCCATAAAATAGTATCAATTAAAATTGATAGTGATTAATTTTTAAATTAATTTAAAATTGATATTTTAAAATGAATAAATTTATAATTACTTTTCTTATAATTATTTTTAGTACATTATATGTAAATGCTGAAGAAGTAACTAATACTTTTGGTGATTGGCAATATTATTGCTCAGATAATTTAGAAAGACCTAATTGTGAAATAAGACAATTTGCAATTGATAATTCTACAAATGAAATTGTAAGCTTAATATCTTTAAACTTTAATCCAGAAAATAATACTCAACTATTGGTTGGATTACCCCACTTAATTAATTTAAAAATTCCAGCTATAGTTAATGTTGATGAAAAAGGTAAGAGTGAAGTAGCCTATACTTATTGTAATGAGAATGCTTGTTTTATAGCTGAAGTACTTACAGAGGAGTACCTTAATTTGTTAAAAGCAGGCAATATTTTTTCAATAGAAAGTAAGCTAATAAATAATGAAAAATTTAAAGTTAATTTCTCTCTTAAGGGCTTCACAGAAGCAATTAAAAATTTAAATAATTAAATTATCTAACTTTTTCATCATCTTTATAAAATCTTGGGTCATGCTCATCAAGCTTTATTCCATTAAATTTTTTATAAAATGATTTAAAAGCTTTTTGCTCAAGATTTTCTAATGGAGTTGTAGTAAATATTTTTTTTGCTTCTTCTTCTGAATTTGCCTCTACAGAGACATCAAAATCATATGACATTGTCATGCTTATTGTAAATTTTCTCATTGTTTATACCTCTGAAAAAATAATAAGTTTTTTTTAAATTTAATAAATAATAAATATTAATTATTTTTTGAGACTTTAATTTTATCTTTTATAAAATACAGGCAGATTAAAGAAGGTATTACCATTAAAGCGGTAATAATAAAGAATAATCCCCAATCTCCACCTAATCCATCTACCATAGCACCAGACGATGAAGCCAAAAGAGTTCTACCTGCTGTACCTACAGAAGCAAGAAGAGCATATTGTGTAGCGGTAAAATTTCTGTCAACTAATAAAGAAATAAAGGTGACAAAAGCCACAGTAGCAAAGGCTGCAGCTAAATCATCTAATATTACAGCAAATGCAAATAATAGTTTAGATGGCCCAATCCAAGCTAGAAAAGAAAATAATATATTAGTAGCTGCCATTGCTATACCTGCAAAAACAAGAGTTCTAACTATCCCTGATCTCATTGCTATGGCTCCACCCAGAAGCGTAAATACAATTGTTGTAATCCAACCAAGAGCCTTAGAGTAAATAGCTATATCACCCTTAGAAAAACCAATCTCTTTATAAAAAACGAGACTCATTCTACCAAGAAAAGCTTCACCTATTTTGAATAAGAAAACAAAAGTTAAAATAGCGATACCAATTTTTACTCCATTGTTATTAAAAAAACTACTTAAGGGATTAGCAACAACATTATTAAGGTAGTAAAAAATTTTTGATAAAAAATAATCTTCACCAAAAGATTTTATAAAAAAGGAGAAAGCAAAAAATAGCATAGCAATAAATCCAAAAGTAATACCGCCATTCGTAAACCATATTTTTCCAAAAAATTTTCCGATTAAAAAACACAAAGCTCCAACAGCTAAAAACATATAACCAGCATTTATTAGACTTCCAGGGTTCGCATTTGAAGTATCGGTATTGACAATATTTTGAAATCTTTCTTTATTTGATTCAGGTATAAAATTTAATCCAATATTACATAATACAATTATCGAAATTAAAAAAATAAAAGTAACTTGCCAGTAATTTTCGACGCCACTAATTTCTAACTGTTCAGCAATCTCTAAGCAAATATAACCACCAAGTTTAAAGCCAGTCCACCAACCAACTACTGCCATTGCAGCTCCTGCGGCCATACTTGCAGTTTCTTCTTTTTTAATTTGCTCGATTCTAAGTGCATCTATAGTAATATCTTGAGTTGCTGATGAAATAGCAATAGCAAGACCAATACCAATTATTAAAGCTAAATTTTGAGTTGGGTCAAGAACACTCCATAAAATCAGAGATACAAGAATAACTGACTGCATAAGAATAATTATGGATTTTCTGTGACCAATTTTGTCAGTTAAAAATGGTATTCGAATCCTATCTATTATAGGAGCCCATAAAAAATTAATAGCATAAACACCAAAAATTAATCCTGCCCATCCGATAGTACTTCTACTTAACCCTTCTTCTTTTAACCAAAGAGATAGGGCGCTTGCAATTAAAACCCAAGGGAAACCACTCATAACTCCTAACAAAAGAATTCTTATCATTCTTCGGTCCAAATAAGGAGTTATACTCTGCTTAAACGAATCCATAAAATAATACTAAATATTAATACAGCAATATAAACATGTTTATTTAGAATTATAAAAAATGGCTAATTTAAAGGCGCAGGATTGTCAGACAGAGATCTAAGCCATAATATAATATCAGCTCTATCTGAATCTTTCTTTAATCCATTATAATTCATTTTAGTTCCCTTGATATATTTTTTAGGTTTTAAAAGAAACTTATTTAATTCTGAATAGCTCCATTCCCCCCCAAATTCTACTAAAGCTGCAGAGTAAGCAAATCCATCAACAGAACCCTTAGTTCTATTAATTAAGTTCCACATATTTGGACCAACCTTATTTGCACCACCTTTATCAAAAGAATGACAGGTTGCACATTTTTTTGATAACTTCTCACCATTTTCTAGAGAAGCCATTGCAAGCATAGGAATAATTTCAGGTAAGCTCTCAAATGGGTCAACAGTCTCCTCACTAGAAGCATTAGATGATGTGTCTTCTGGAACATCAATTTTATATGCTGTTTGCTCTGGAAACTCTGGATGAATAAGTAGATCGCCTACTTTTGAGAACATAGCTATAAGCAGTAGAGCCAAAATAATTGCTCCAAGAATTTTATTAGTTTCCATATATCAAGAAGAAGTCTATTTTAATCAAAATGGCACTTAAAACGGATTTTTGTCGCACAGAATGAATATAGTTACCTTAATACCTGTAAGATTAGCTTCTACCCGTTTCCCAAATAAGCCATTTTCAAAAATTAAAGGCCTGCCAATGTTTCATTTTGTTTATAATAAAATTATTAATGAATATCCAAGTACATATTTAGCTACTTGCGATGAAGAAATTGAAAACTATTGTTTAATTAATAATATAAATTTTATTCATACTAATGATACTCATATTTCAGGAACTGATAGAATTGGAGAAGCTATAAATTTTTTGGAAAAGAAATATGAATTTGATAGTGTAATTAATGTTCAGGGAGACATGCCTTTTATTAATCCAAAGCACATTGAGCTTTTAACAAAAAATTTAAATGAATATGTAATGTCAACTTTATGTTGCCCTTTTATAAATAAAAAAGAATTTCTTGATACTAATAAAGTAAAAGTATTAATTAAAGAGCATAAAAGATCTTTTTTTTCTAAAAACTTTAGTAGAGTTAAATTGAGTGAGTCAGTAATGAATAAAAATACATTTCATCATATTGGTATTTATGGATATAAAAAAAGTTTCTTAAAAGATTTTGTTAATGCTTCTCCAAGCAAAAGAGAGCAATTAGAGAAATTAGAGCAATTAAGAGTTATTGCAAATACAAAAATAGGTATTTCTATTATAGAGGAAAATATTTTAGGCGTTGATACGGAAGAGGATTTGATTAGAGTAAATGAAATATTAAATAATGAATAAAAAAATTTCTTTTCAGGGTGTTGAGGGAGCATACAGCCACTTAGCTATTAAAGAGGTATTTGCTAATTCAAATTTTGTGCCTTGCAAAACATTTGCTCAGTCAATTGATTTAGTAGAAAAAGGTATCGCAGATCTTGCTATGATACCAATTGAAAATTCTGCAGCAGGGAGAGTAGCTGACATTCATAGATTACTTCCAAAATCAAACTTGCACATTATAGGTGAGCATTTCCAAAGAGTTGAACATAAGATGCTAATTCATCCAGAAACTAATGCTTCAAAGATAAAAAAAATTATTAGTCATGAACAGGCTTTAGCTCAATGTAGTACTAAGATACAAGATAAAGGATTTGAAATACTTATTGGTGCTGACACAGCAGGATCCGCAAAAAATATTTCTGAAATGAAGATAATGGACACGGCAGCTATAGCATCCTCTCTAGCAGCAGAAATTTATTCTTTAAAAATTTTAGATGAAAATTTTTCAAACAATAAAAATAATATTACTAGATTTTTTATAATGGCCAATCAGCCAAATCATAAATACGATGAAAGTAAAGACTATATTTCTTCCTATATTTTTTCTGTCAAAAACACACCCGGTTCTTTATTTAAAGTTATGGGGGGATTTGCAACTAATAGCGTAAATATGATTAAGCTAGAGAGTTATAATTATGGAGAACATTTTACGCTAACAGAATTTTATTGTGAAATAGAGGGGCATCCTGAACAAAATAATACTAAATTGGCTTTAGATGACTTAAATCATTATTGCTCAAAGGTAAGAAACTTAGGTATTTTTGAAAAATCTCAGTATAGATCCAAACAATAATTTTTAATTATTTTTAAGAACTGTTATAAAGTATATTGAGAATTACATGGGCAGATTTTTTTTGCCAATCCGGTCAGATTCGAAAGAAAGCAGCCGTAACATAAAGATTTGGGTCATGTAATTCTCCTAAATTATTATTAAAATGAATAAAACAAATTTAAAAGTACTTGCGCTTAAATATCGACCCAAGGATTTTAGCGATTTAATAGGGCAAGAATATCTAGTTAGTACAATAAAAAAATCTATGGAATTAGAACAGTTACCTAACGCCTATATTTTTACTGGTATTAGAGGCGTTGGAAAAACTACAACAGCCAGAATAGTTGCCAAGATGTTGAACTGTACAGTTTTTGATAAAAATAAAGATCCTATTTTGGCAGAGTGTGATCAAGCAAAAGCCATATCTGAAGACAGACATCCTGATGTATTAGAAATCGATGCAGCATCTAATACAAGCGTAGATAATGCAAGAGAAATTATAGAAAATATAAAATACAGCCCAGTCATGGGAAAATACAAAGTATATATTGTTGATGAGGTACATATGCTTTCGAAAAGCGCATTTAATGCTCTTTTAAAAACATTAGAAGAGCCCCCGTTACATTCAAAATTTATTTTTGCTACAACTGAAATTTCTAAAGTTCCAATTACAATTTTATCTAGATGCCAAAGATTTGATCTTAGGAGAGTTGGCAAAGAAACAATGTTATTATTTTTAAAAAAAATAATAAAATTAGAAAAGATTAATATTAGTGAAAAAGCATTACATATGATAATTAAAGCTGGGGATGGATCAGTTCGTGATAATTTAAGCATTCTTGATCAAGCTAACATTTTTAAAAATACTGAAACTATTGAAGAAGGAGATATCGTAAAAATGCTCGGTTTTTCTAGAATAACGGATCTTTATCAAATTATATTACTGGTTATAAAAAATAATCAAGAAAAACTTCTTGTGATTTTACAAGATATGTATGAAAGAGGAGCTGAAACAAATAAGGTTATAGAAGGATTAATGGAAGTTACAAATTGGTCCTTAAAATTAAAAATCAACCCTTCTTTATTAAATGATAAATTTTTAACAGTTGAAGACAAATCTTTTGCTGAAAGTTTATCTGAAGCAGATCAAGGACAATTAAATATTTTGTGGCAAAGTCTAATAAAAGGATACGATGAATTAAAAATTTCTCCAAATCCACATATTACTTTAGAAATGATATTATTAAGATGCTGTTTTCTATTAAATAAAAATTTCAATAAAGCAGAAAACGAAAAAAAAAAATCTAAAAATTTTTCAAATCAGGACATAAAAGAAAATGATTTAAGTGAATACAATATTTCAAAAAATAATAATAAGTATTCATCATTAGATGATAAAATAAAATTACATGAAAATTTTTTTCAATATTATGGCAACCAATTTTCTCCCTTAATGGCAAGTCTTATTTTAGAAAATTGTGAAATTGTTGATTTTAATGAAAATCAAAAAATACTCAAAATAGTTGTAACTGACAAAAATTTTGAAGGACTGATAGAACTAAAGCAAAATTTAAAAAACTCATTTACTATAGAAATAGAAGAATCTGAAAAGGTGACCTTAATAAAACAACTTAAAACTATGCGTAAAGACGTGTTAATAAAGAAAGAAATGGAATCAGAGGATTTTAAAAAAGTTCTTGATAAATTTCCTAATGCAAAGATATTAGATATACAAGAACTAGAGGGAGCAAAACAAAATGATGGGTAATATGGGCAATATGATGAAAAAAGTCCAAGAAATGCAAAATAAAATGCAGGAACTACAAAAAGAATTAGAAAATAAAACAATTGAAGCTAATTCAGGAGGCGGGATGGTTTCAATTATTATGAATGGCAAACACCAAGTTCAATCTATTAATATCGATCCTAGTCTATTGAATGAAAATGAAAAAGATGTGCTAGAGGATCTTTTAAAGGCAGCTCTAAATCAGGCAAAAGAAAAAGTGGATGAAATGTCGGCAGAAGAAATGAAAAAAGTTACTGGCGGACTTCCACTTCCACCAGGTATGAAATTACCTTTTTGATTTGGCTCAAGACGAATTACAAAAACTAATTAATCTTATTGCTAGATTGCCAGGATTAGGTCAAAAATCTGCACAAAGGATTGCATTATATTTAATTAAAAATAGAAGTGACTTAATGAATCCTATTGCTGAAAGCATAAAACTTACCTCTTCCCAAATAAAAAAATGTGATTTATGCGGAATACTCGATACTAAATTACCATGTAAGATTTGTTCGAGTAGCTCTCGTGACCCAAGTATAATATGCATTGTAGAAGATATGGCTGATGTGTGGGCTTTTGAAAGATCTGGTTTTTTTAAAGGTCGTTACCATGTCTTAGGGGGTTTGTTATCTGCTGCTAAAGGTTTTAGTGAGAAGGATTTAAACTTAAAAAAAATTAATGATCGATTACAAAATAATAAAATTAAGGAAATCGTTTTAGCTTTAAGTGCTACCATAGAAGGACAGACAACAGCTTTAGTAATAAAAGATTTTTTTGATTCCGATAAAGTTAAAATAACCCAGCTTGCCTATGGGGTTCCGGTTGGAAGTGAAATTCATTATTTAGATGACAATACTTTAGGGGCTGCATTAGAATCAAGAAAAAATCTTTAATTTATTTTTTCCAAAATTTTATTATCAAAATTACATGTCTTTTTAGTTATCAAATCTACATTAAGATTTAATATATTATATTCCGCAATTATTTTATTATTTGAGTCTTTCATTACTAAATCAATAGTTAATTTTTTTCCATAAATTTTGATATCATTTAAAGTAATTGAAAAAGTTTCATTTAATTTTATCTCATTTCTGTAGTTTATATTGCACTTAATTACAAATACCCCTTTTTTCTCCTCAGTTGAATAAAGATAACCAATCTTTAGCATTTCTAGGATATAGTCTGAAGATTCCTCAAAACACTGTATATAGTAAGCCATATTCATATGATTGTTATAATCAATCCATTCTTCAATAACCTTACCCTCAGATACTAAAGTTGGAGTTTTAAGGGGTAATCGAGAAGTCAATTTACAATCAAGATTATTAAAAATGTTTGCTTTAATACTTCCCACCTTATAAGAATTTAACATATTATATAAATAAATGCTTAAAATAGTTTTAGCACCTGATCCAATTCTTAAAAACGTCTGCGAGCCATTAGAGCAAGTAGACCCCCAACATAAATTATTAATTAAAGACATGTTTCAAGCAATGTATGAAGCTAATGGGGTCGGCTTGGCTGCACCACAGGTTGGTATTAACAAAAGAATTTTTGTGATTGACCCTCAAGCTCGGGAAGAAATTCAAACTCCTATGGCAATGATAAATCCTAAAATTATAAAAATTTCTAATACTTTAACAACCTTTGAAGAAGGATGTCTTTCTTTCCCAAATCATTATGCCGAATTAGAAAGGCCTGAAGAAATTACAGTAGAGTTTCTTGATGAGAATAATAAAAAGCAAATATTAGTAACTAAAGATTTTACATCAAGGGTAATACAACATGAGCTAGATCATTTAAATGGAATATTATTTGTAGATCATCTTAGTAGATTAAAGAGAGATGTAATAATTAGAAAAATGAAAAAATATAAAAAAGAAATAAAACAAAATGAATAAAAAAAAAAGAATCATTTTTTTTGGCACACCTGAATTTAGCTTAGCTCCACTTAAGACATTATATTTGGGAGGATATCAGATTGTAGGTATTTACACTCAGGAACCGAAAAAAAAATCGAGAGGTTTAAAAATAAAAAAAACACCTGTTCATGAATGGGCAGAATCACAATTACTTCCTGTTTTTTATCCAGATAAGTTAAATAGTAAAAATTTAAAATTATTTAAAGAATTAAGACCGGATATAGCTATTCTCTTTGCATATGGAAAAATTATTCCTCAAAGTTGGCTAGATATTCCATTATTTGGATTCATTAATATTCATGCTTCATTATTACCTAAATGGCGGGGTGCAGCTCCTATCCAAAGAGCAATTGAAAACAATGACAAAAAAACCGGAATTACTATCATGAAAATGAACGACAAACTTGATGAGGGGCCTATTTTAAACAGCAAAGAGTTAAAAATTAATTCACTAACCAATGGCAAAAATCTTACAGAACTTATTAGTCAAGATTCTTGTTCGGTTTTATTTAATACTTTAGATAATTATTTAAAAGGTAATTTAATTCCTTTGGAACAGGATTCTTCTAATTCTTCTTATGCCCATAAGATTGATAAAAATGAATGTGAAATAAATTGGCATGAGGATAGTCTTACAATAGAAAGAAAAATTAGAGCTTTTTATCCTCGTCCTACAATGTGGTTCAGGTTTCAAGGCAAGAGGTTCAAGGTATTAAGCGCTCATACATTAGATATAAATGGGGATCCAGGTTTAATTTTAGATAGTAAAAAATTAACTATTGCTTGTGGAAAAGGTAGTATTTGTATTAATGAAATTCAGGCAGAAGGTAAAAATCCTATGAAATCCGAGGCATTTATTTTAGGAAATAATAATTTTTTATCTGGAACTAACTTAATTGCCTAATTTAAAAATAACTATTGAATACGATGGGTCTAATTATAGTGGCTGGCAATACCAATTAAATGCGAATTCTATACAGCAAGAAATAGAAAAAGCAATTTTTGATTTTTCTGGAGAGAAAGTAAATATTTTTGGTGCAGGGAGGACTGATGCAGGAGTACATGCGCTTGGTCAAATAGCAAATTTTAAGCTTGAAAATAAAAGAGACACCTACCAAATTCTTCATGGAATTAATTTTCATTTAGCAAATGATAATATAAAAATTGTAAATGTGGAAATAGCTCCTGAAAAATTTCATTCAAGATATGATGCTCAAAAAAAAACCTATTTATATAGAATTTATAACAGAGAAGTTCCTTCTGCTATTGAGCATAAATATTCACTGCATATAAACAAAAATCTTAATATCTCTTTAATGGAAAAAGCAGCTGAATCATTGATAGGAAGCTATGACTTCTCTAGTTTTAGAGCTCATGGCTGTCAGGCAAAATCTCCAGTAAAAACACTAGAAAGACTAGAGTTTTTTAAAAATAAAGAAATTATTAGTATTGAATTTGAGGCAAAATCTTTTCTATATCAGCAAATTAGGATTATGGTAGGCTCTTTAATAGAGGTTGGTCTTAGTAGGAAAAATACTGAATGGATAAAAGAGGTTCTAGAAAAAAAAGATAGAAAATTATCTGGTCAAACCGCTTTACCAAAAGGATTATTTTTAAAGGAAATAAAATATTGAAAATATTAATTGCAACTCAGTGCTTTCCTCCTGATTTTGGGGGAATAGAGCATGTAATGGGTAATATAGCTATAAATGCATTTAAACTAAATCATCAAGTAACAGTTATTTGTGATCAAAGTAAAAATCCTTCTCAAAATTTTGACGAAGAAAATAAATTTTCAATCAAACGATTTGGGCAAATTAAGTATTTTAGAAGACTTAAGAAAGCAAATTACATAAATGATTTAATTTCAAATGAAAATTACGATTGCATTTTTTTTGATAGCTGGAAATCCTCTGAGCTTATTTCATCAAACAATCAAGCTAATAAATTTATTTGTCTAGTTCATGGAAATGAGATTTTAAAACATAAAAACCAAAAACGAATTATAGAAAGCATTTCAAAAGCAAACACTATAGTATTTAATTCAAAAGCTACTCAGTCTTTATTTTTAAAGAAGTTTGTTACTTTTAAAATAAATAAATCTAAAATAATTTATCCAGCTTTTATTCAAAAAATTGAACAAACAATTAATGAAAAAAAAATGTATGATTTTTGTACTATATCAAGACTCGATAGAAGAAAAGGACATTACCAAGTATTAGAAGCATTAAAGAAATTAAAAGATAACAATAATATATTAGCATCTTATGCGATTTTAGGATCTGGAGATGAGATTGGCATACTTAAATCCATGGTTCAAAAATTATCTTTACAGAATCAAGTATTTTTTTTATCAGAAAATAGTAATCCAGATGAAGTTCTCAATAAATCTAAAATTCATTTATTGCCAACTTTTTTAGATGGAAATAGCATTGAGGGATTTGGTATTTCAAATGTAGAAGCTGCTTCAAAAGGCGTCCCTTGCATTGTTTCTGATAGTGGTGGAACACCTGAGTCTATAATTCCAAATCAAACAGGACTTGTTGTACAGCAAAAAAATTTAAATGCCCTATATTTAGCTATGAAAAATCTTTTAATGAATAAAGAACTATATAGAGAATTTAGTTCAAATTCTCTTTCATTTGCAAAAAATTTTTTAAAAGAAAAAAAATATTAGAATATTTAGATAATTTTTAATATTTCATCATAACTAGTTTTAAACATACCGGTCTTATCAATTATAATATTTTCTAGTATTAAATTATCTATAATTAAAATACTTCTTGAAAGTCTAATCCCCATTAAATTATGATTAAAAGGTTTTAATAAACCAGTTTTTATTCCAAAATCTGAGTTACCATCTGATAAAAAAATAATATTATCTGCCTTTAAAGAAATATTCCATTGTTGCATTACATAAGGATCATTAACGCTGATACAAAAAATTTCATCTATTCTTTTTGTTTTTTTGATTAAATTAGCATTGTCAATGAAAGGAGGCATATGTTTATTATGGCAAGTGGAAGTATATGCTCCAGGCACACATACTAACAAAATTCTTTTATTTTTAAAATTCTTATGTAAATCGAAATCAGAGATAAAATCTTTAGAGGCACTCTTTAGGGCCAAATTTGGAATTGTATCTCCAGTTTTTATCAACTAAAAAAATTTTCTAAAGTTTTAAAATAAATTTTTTCTGTAGTTTTTAAATCTTCAACTGAAACACACTCATCAACTTTATGGAGTGTTTTATTTATAGTGCCAAATTCAAAGACAGGGCAAATTCTTTGTATAAATCTTGCATCGGAAGTTCCTCCACCAGTATCTTGCTTTGTGTCGATCCCGGTAACTTCCTTAATGGCCTTTACGCAGTCCTTTGTAAATTCATTATTAAAACTGTGAAATGGTTGACCTCTAAAAATCAAATCCAAATTATATTCAAATCCATTTTCTTTGCATATTTTAGATACACTATTATTAATATATTCTTTAATTTTTTTTGAGTCCCATAAATCGTTAAACCTCATGTCAGCAACGATTTTTAATTTTTCAGGAATTACATTCTTCGCTTTATTATTTAGATTGAGTTGAGTAAATTGAATACTAGAATTTTCATAGTATTCAGTTCCACTATCTAATACTTCACTGTCAAAAAAGCTTATTATTTTTGAAGCTCCATGAACTGGGTTTTTTGCGAGTTGAGGATAAGCCGCGTGACCTTGCTTACCAATCACTTCGATATGGATGTCGACCGCTCCTTTACGACCAACTTTTATTTGATCTCCCAGTACCTTTTCAGATGATGATTCTGTAGCAATTGAGCCATCTATTCTAATTCCTTGTGCGGATATCCATTGAACTACTTTGTCAACCCCATTAATTGAGTCAGCTTCTTCATCGCCAGTAATAATAAAACTTATAGTTCCATTAAAATTAGGATTATTATCAATAAATTTAAATGTGCTTATAATGCTTGCAGCAGTGCATCCCTTCATATCTTCAGATCCTCTCCCATATAAATAGCCATCTTTTACAATAGGATTAAAGGGATTTTCAGTCCAGTCTTCTAAGTTACCTGGAGGAACAACATCTACATGACAAGCAAAATTAAAGTGCTTTGCATTAGAGCCAGCTTTATTGAGACCGAAAGTGGCAAATAAATTTATGACCTCATAGCTACCATCCCCATCAAAGTTAAGTTGTTTTGTTTCAAAACCTTTTTCTTTAAAAATTTTTATAAGAAAATCAAAAATATCTTGCTTAGCAGGTGTTACAGATTCGAAGGAAATAAGTTTTTTTGCTAGTTCAATTGTATCTTGCATCAATCTCTTAAAAGATCATTTACTGAAGTTTTAGATCTAGTTCTTTCATCAACAGTCTTAACTATCACGGCACAATATAGAGAAACACTACCTTTAGAAGACGGTGTATTTCCAGGAACTACTACAGAGTAAGGAGGCACTTTACCCATATGGATTTCTCCAGTATCTCTATTAATAATTTTAGTTGAAGCACCTAAAAAAACTCCCATAGACAAGACAGATCCTTCCCCTACAATTACTCCCTCAGCCACTTCTGACCTTGCCCCAATAAAACAATTATCTTCAATAATTACAGGATTGGCTTGAAGAGGTTCCAGGACACCGCCTATACCTGCCCCTCCAGAAATATGGCAATTTTTTCCAATTTGAGCACAAGAACCCACTGTTGACCAGGTATCAATCATTGTACCTTCATCTACATAAGCCCCAAGATTAACAAAACACGGCATGAGCACCGCATTTTTAGAGATATAAGCAGATCTTCGTACAATGCAATTTGGCACAGCTCTAAATCCTGATTTTTGAAAATTATCTTCATTCCAACCTTCAAATTTTGAAGGTACTTTATCCCACCAGTATGTATCCTGTTTTTCATAAGCGGGCCCACCTTTAATTAAACCCATACTTCTAGTTTTAAAACTTAATAAAATAGATTTTTTGATCCATTGATTTACTGACCATTCACCGTTAAATTTTTCAGCAACCCTTATTTTGCCAGCATCTAATTCATTTAAGACATCTTCAACAGCACTTATAGCACTTTGGTCACTCAAAAAGTCTATATTGTCTTTTTGATCCCATATTTTTTCAATGATTTCCTGATTACTCATTATTTTAATTATTTTAAGGTATTTAAAAAATTTTCCAATTGATCAGTTGTATAATTTATGTATTTTTTTTCATTCATTACTTTTTCAATATCACTTTGAGTTTTAATATCTCTATTTAAATTATATTCTAAGTTATTAGTAATCCAAACAGTTTTCCATCCTAATTCATAAGGGTATTTTAAATTTATATGGAGATCTTCAAACATGGCAGTCTCATTATTAGGTAGTTTAAATTTTTTTTGAAAATCTTCATATATATCTATATGAGGTTTAGGCACGTAATTGCTTTCAGATATATCAAAACAACCATCAAAAGCATCTGTCATTTTTAATTTGTCCAGGACTTTAACTACATGGCCATAGTTTGCATTAGTAAAAATATATTTTTTACCATCGAGGTTTTTTATGCTTTCTGATAAACTTTTGTTTGGAACAATAACATCATAATTTATTTGATGTACATAATCCAAATATTCATCAGGATCAATATTATGTTCTGACATCAATCCTCGTAAAGTTGTACCATATTTGTGGTAATATTGAGTTCTAAGATCCTGAGCTTCTCCAGGTTGAAGGCCTAGTTTCTCTTCTATAAATTTACCCATTAAAATATGAACTTTATCAAATAAACCACATTCAGCTTTATATAGAGTATTATCTAGATCAAAAACCCAATTTTTAATATTTTTCATTATGCGAATTTAAATTAGTTTGGATTATATAAAAAAGAAAGTAAATAAATCAAAGTAAGCCAAAAATTATTTTTTGTAGATCAAAAATTCCTTCATTGTTTTTTGAGCTTACAACATAATTTTCATAATTAGATTTAATTAAATTATTTTTTTCTGAAATTTCCTTAATTTTTTTATCTTTTTTTGTAAATACAATGATAATTTTTTCTCTCATATGTCCCATTGATTTTAAAGTGTCCAAATCAATTGACTTTGCTCCCAAGGAATTATCAATTAATAAAAATAATTTTTTGAGGTTTTTCCTTGATGATAAATAATGAGATACAAAATCAGAGATGTTTTTAGCTTCTTTTTTAGAAATTTTAGCAAAGCCGTAACCAGGTAAGTCTACAACCATTAGCTTGTCAGAATGATTAAAAAAATTAACTTGTTTTGTTTTCCCGGGAGTATTGCTAATTAAGGCAATTTTTTTATTAAATAATGAGTTAATAAGACTAGATTTGCCGACATTTGATCTTCCAATAAATGCTATTTCTGGGAAAGCGACATTTGGATAATATTTTTCATATACCGCACTTAATACAAAATTTGTGGGCCCTTTGAAAAAACTAGAAACATTATGCATTAGTTTTTTTATTAACTTGTCTTTGAATCACATATTGTTGTGTCATAGAAAGTACATTATTTGTTGTCCAGTAAACAACTAATCCAGCAGCAAAACCACCCAAAATGAAAGTAAAAACTATTGGAAGAAACATAAAAATTTTTGCTTGCATTTTATCAACTGGTTGAGGATTAAGTTTTTGTTGAAGAAACATAGATAATCCCATCAATATTGGCCATACACCTACATTGAGCATCATCAATATACCTCCAATAATAGGCACAGACCCAACATCATAATCAAATAATCCGAATGCTGTTAGTAATCCTAATGGATCTGGTGCTGATAAATCATGTATCCAACCTATAAATGGAGCATGTCTCATTTCAATAGTCACGAATAAAACTTTGTATAAGGCAAAGAATACAGGAATTTGAAGTAAAATAGGCAAACATCCTGAAATTGGATTGGCTTTTTCTCTTTTATAAAGAGCCATCATTTCCTTTTGTAAGCCGGCTCTATCGTCCCCATACTGTTCTTTTAAAATCTTCATTTCAGGTGCTAGTTTTTTCATCTTAGCCATAGATTTGAAAGATTGTTGAGCTAGAGGAAAAAAGCAAATTCTCATTAGTAGGGTAAAAAGCATAATTGCATAACCAAAGTTACCCACATAACCATATATGAATTTTAAGACATTAAAGATTGGTTTAGTTAGAAAATAAAACCAACCAAAGTCTATAGATCGATCAAATTCTTTGATATTAAAATCTTGTTTGTATTGATCAATTATGCTCACAATTTTTGGACCTGCAAATAATTTAAATTTATGTGAAGCTGCATTATTGGCACCAACACTTATTGGATTTGAGCTAATTATGTTTGTTTGAAAAGACTCCTGATCGTTTTCGTAACTATAAGTAAAGTTTTGCCTTATTGGTTCATTTTGACCTGGTATAATAGCCGTTTGCCAATATTTGTCTGTAATACCTATCCACCCACCTTTACTATCAAGCTTAATTTCTTTATCCTCTCTTAAGTCGTCATAACTGTATTCTTCTAGAACATCATTAGTAATTGATATAGGTCCTTCATGAAGAATAAAGAAGTTTTGTAACTTTGGCTCACCTTTTCTATTAGATAAACCATAAGGATAAACTTCAAATATCAATTCAGAATTATTTTTAATTTTTTGCTCAATTGCAAATAAGTAATTTTCATCTAATGATATAATTTTTTCATAAGTTATTCCTTGACCACTTGTCCAAGAAAGCGTAACTGAATTAGTGCCGTCTAATAAGTCGCCTGAACTCTTCCAATTTGTATCTCTATTTGGTAATTCAATACCTATATCATTAGTAGCCCAACTTGTATCAAGATAATACTCACCCTTAGATCCAATAGGGTTTAAAAAACTAATTTGAGATGAATTTTCATCTAGAGTTTCTTTGTATTCCATCAAAACTAAATCATCAATTATTCCTCCCTCAAGGTTTATTGAGCCAGAAATTTTTCCATTATTAAACTTTACTCTATTAGATTTTGCTAAGACTTCTTTTTTTTCTAAAAAGTCATTTGATGTTAGTTTTTTTTTTGTAATGTCCAACTCGTTAAGATTTGATGTCTCACTTATAGTATTGTTGGTCGGTTCTGGTTGAGGAATAATTAATTGAAATCCAAAAATGATTGCCATTGAAATTGCTATAGCTAAAAATAAATTTTTTTGATTTTCCATTTTTATTTTCTTTTAATTACAGGGTCATACCCGCTACTTCCAAATGGATTGCATTTTAATATTCTAATTATTGCTTTCATTAAGCCCTTAGCGGGCCCTAAAGTTTTTATAGATTCAATAGCATATTCGCTACAAGTCGGAAGATGTCGACAGGTTTTTGGTAAGATAGGGGATAGCAAAAGTTGATATCCCTTAATCATTAAAATCATAAGGCTGCTAATTAGATTTTTAATTTGTTTCATGCGCTAAATTTAAAAATGTATTAATATCACTTTTTAAATGATTAAACGAGATATCTAAAACACTTTTTTTCATAATCAATACCAATTTTAGGTTTTTTAGAGTTTTTATAGCTTCAGAAGTGCGAATTGCCTCACGAACTCTCCTCTTTGTATAATTTCTCGTCACAGCATTGCCTATTCTTTTACTTACAACAATTCCAAAAAAATTCGAACTATCAAGTTCTTGTCTTAGGTAATATCCATTAAAACCTTTATGTGAGATAAATTTTCCTAATTTTTTAACCTCGGAAAATTCTGATGTCTTGTTTAGAGTATTTAGTTTCAAAAACTAAGCTGAAAGACGAGCTCTACCCTTCGCTCTTCTTGCATTTAGAACTTTGCGTCCACCTACAGTTGCCATTCTAGAACGAAAACCATGTCTTCTCTTTCTTACAAGTTGGCTTGGTTGATATGTTCTTTTCATTATCTTTGTTAATCCTTAAAAAATAAGTTTTTACATTTAACAATTATTGATATTAAGTCAATCACTATTATTAAAAATGTTAATAATCAAAGATATCGTCAATTTACAAGCGTATTTAAAAACATATAAGCTGAATAATGAAAAAATTGGATTTGTTCCAACAATGGGCGGATTGCATGAAGGGCATGGAAATCTGATTAAATCATCCCAAGAGAATAATGATAAAACAATTGTGAGTATATTTTTAAATCCCAAACAATTTAACAACATTGAAGATTTAAAAAGATATCCTGTTAACAAAGGTGATGATTATGACTATTGTTTAAAAAATAAAATTGATATTATTTTTGAACCAAACGAGTATGAAATTTATCCTTTAAATTATAAACTAATTAAAAATAATTTTTTTCAGAATATACTTTGTGACAAGTTCAGGCCTGGACATTTTGATGGAGTGGTTTCAGTTGTAAGCGAATTATTTAAAATTATTGAACCATCTAATGCATATTTTGGTTATAAAGATTACCAACAATTTAAAATTATTGATCAATTAGCAAAAAAAAAATTTTCCAAAATAATTATCAAGGGTGTTGAAACTGTTAGAGATGAGACGGGATTAGCTTTTTCAACAAGGAACAATTTATTAAATTCTAATAGCAAAGAAATTTACTCTAAATTTATATTTAATATGAAAAATTTTATAAATTCTTTGGATTCAGGATTAGAAATTAGCACAGCTAACAACCTGGTTAGAGATTTTATTAAAGACACAAATACTGGTATTGGTAAATTTGACTATCATGAATTTAGATCAGACTCTGATCTTTCACTAAAGGGAACCATTAATGATTCAAGGTTTTTTTTAGCTTTCTATTTAAATTCTACAAGACTAATAGATAATTTTAAAATTGATTAATTTAGTCGCACCTAAATGAAAAAAAGAAAATTGTTACTAGAATTCCATTTGTATTTTTATTGCAATTAAACAATTGTAAGAAAAATTTTTGGTATAACAAATACAATATACCAAAATGATTAAGTTGATTTAATTTTTCTAATTAAAAATATAAAATCATCAAATATTTTAAGCTTAAGGAAAAATTATGAGAAACTTTACATTAAAACTAACTAAATCATATAAATTCGACGTTAATGTTGATGCAAATTCAATTGAAGATGCAAAAAAAATTATTCATCAAACACCCTTTGAAAAAGTAATAACAGATTGTAAGTTCTCTGACCCAGAGTTGAGAATTAAAGATGTTGTTTGCAATGATTTAGATTCAAGATTTTATAAGGACGATAATAAACTAAGATAGTTCATTGGCGGTTCTGCAAGGATTCGAACCCTGAATTCTTGATCCGTAGTCAAGTGTGATATCCGTTTCACCACAGAACCTTTAAGTTGATTTATATACTCTTTTTATAAATAATAAATATATATGGAAATTTTAAAATCAAACAGAGATATAAAAGATAAATTTGAACTCGAATCCCTAATGGCAGCTCACTTAATAAGGCTAAGGGGATATGGTTCTTTGCCCTATGATTGTGCATGCAATAATACCCATAAAGTTAATGACAAAGATATTCAGTGCATAGCTTCCGCAAAGCCAATAAAAGCTTTACTTAGATGTCCTAATAATTTTTATACAATGGTAAGAATAGAAGGGTTTTTTAAAAAAAAAGTTATTTCTGAGTATGGTTATCATGCAAAATTGCTTGATGAAGCATAGTAAAAAAATATCTAGGTTTTTTTTAATCGGCTACTGAAGATTTAACTTCATTAAATTTTTCAGAAACATAGTTTTTTACTGAAGAAGCCTCTTCTTTTAAAGACTCGTAGCTTGTAATTAAAGTTTCATTAACTGTAGTACATCCTGAAAATAAGAACATAAAACTAATTAATATAAATATTTTCTTTATAAGGTTTAATTTCATGATTTTTATTACTATCATATTTTTTGTAAAAACTTTATATAAGTTTATTATAATTTGGCAATGTTTGAAGAAGAAGAAAATAAACCTGTTGATAAATCTGAAAAAGACTATGACTATATGAGTATTGAAGAAATTAATCATTTAATAAGTGATTTAAAAAATAAAATCATTCAATTGGAAAAATTATTAGATAAAAAGAAAGAAAAGATAAAAAATGCTGATAATTTTTTTAAAAGTTAGTATCCTTCGATTATTATTGCTTTGCTTTTGGCAGAATTCTGTCTGATTTTAAGAGCTTCCTGGTATTCTATAGAGTTATAAAATTCTTTTGCCTTTTCAACATTTTCAAACTCCACTAAAACATTTCTTTCCCAAGGCCAATCACCCTCTATTACATTCATTTTTCCACCTCTAAATAAATATTTACCGCCATATTTAGATATAATTGATTGACTCAGTTGAGGATATTCTTGAAATTTGTGCGGATCTTCTATGTTAATTGATAATAAAATGTAACCTTTTTTCATTTATGCGACTAAAACTATACTTTTCTAACAGAGTTATCCACAGATATTGGTAATTTTTTATTATTATATTCAAATATAAGAACTTCTCTAGTTTTCTATAAGGCCTTACAAATATTGATTTATTTATATTTTATGCATTTTTACATCAATTTTTAAATTTTTTTAAAGTTTTGAGATGATTTTTATAGTAATAAGGTGTTAGATTCCAAAGTTATGCACAAGAGAAAATATTCTAGCTTTTTATTTTTAACAATCCTTATTTTTCAATGTTTTTTTATCAATAAAGCGAGTGCTGATCATTTATCTATAGCCCTTAATTATAAAATTGCTGAAAAAAGTTCTATTATTATTGAGGGTTACGATAGAAAATTTTACTTTGAGGAGAAAGAATTTCCATTGTTTACTATGAATATAGAAGCAAATAAAGGATCTAAATCTCAGGACATAAATTTAGGTTCAATACCACACAAATATATCGGCATTTTTGCATACATTGATCTTAATAATGATGGGCAATTTTCCTTAGATTTTAAAGGTGACCCAGCAGAACCATATGGCTTTTCCCTCAATCCTGATAATGATTTTGAGGATATTTCCTATGAAGATATAGTTTTTGATATGAATTTGCTCAATGAGCCAGTTAAAATTACTTTAAATTTGAAAATTGATTAATCTCTTATTAGCTTTTCTATTTCTTTGACAGCACTGGTAACACTTTTTTTATCAGTTTTTATAGTTAAATCTGGTTTGATTGGTTCTTCGTAAGGACTAGAAATACCCGTAAAGTTTGGTATTTCACCTGACCTAGCTTTTTTATAGAGACCCTTAGGATCTCTTTTTTCTGCAACATTTAAGGGTGTGGATATGTATATTTCTTTAAATTCATCTTTTTTAAAAAGACTTCTTGCCATTTCCCTTTCAATTCTAAAAGGAGAAATAAAAGCTGTTATAACAATTAAGCCAGCATCGCACATTAATTTTGCTACTTCAGCAACCCTCCTTATATTTTCTACTCTATCTTTGTCTGTAAATCCGAGGTCTTTATTTAGCCCATGCCTTATATTGTCACCATCGAGAACATAAGTTTTTTTACTTTTTTTATAAAGTAATTTTTCTAAAGCATTTGCAATAGTAGATTTCCCTGATCCTGAAATTCCAGTGAGCCAAATTACTCTACCCTTGTGTCCATTGAGTTTTTCTCTATGTTTTTTATTTATAGTAAGTTCTTGTAAGTGAATATTTTTCGATCTCCTAAGAGCAAAGTTTATCATAGCACAACCAACGGTTTGATTATTGATAGGATCAATTAATATCATTGAGCCAAGACGTTTATTTTCACTATACTCTTTAAATGGAATATCTTTGTTAAATGAAATAACACATTCAGCAACATTGTTTAGTGAAAGTTGTTTTCCCGGTCTATGTTCCAAAGTGTTTACATTATAAATTTTTTTAATATCTAGAATTTTTATAGAAACTTTTTGAGTATTAATTTTTCCTAAATATGTTCTTCCGATAAAACAAGGATCTTGTGACATCCAAATCAAATTAACATTAAATTGGTCAGCACATTGAATGGGATTTTTTGAGTCACAAATTATGTCACCCCTAGAAACATCTATTTCTCTATCTAAGGTAATAGTTACACTATCCCCGATATTTGCCTTTTTGATGTTAGATTTTTCTAAAAAAACCCCAGAAATCTTAGCTTTTTGCCTAGATGGTAAAACTATAATTTCTTTTCCACTACTAATTAATCCTGAAGCAATGGTTCCACTATATCCTCGAAAACTTGAATTCGGCCTATTAACAAATTGAACGGGCATAATAAAATTCCCAATAATATCTTTTTGAATATCAATTTTTTCTAAATAATTGAAAAGAGTTGAAGATTTGTACCATTTCATATTTGATGATTTTTTATAAATATTATCCCCCTTTAGAGCTGATAGAGGAATAGCTTGTATTGATGAAAAATTAAGTTTTTTAGAAAATTTTTTATAATTATCTGTAATTTTTTTAAATTCAGATTCACTATAATTAATTAAATCCATTTTATTAATTGCTAGAACTACATGCTTAATACCTAGAACAGATACTATAAAAGAATGTCTTTTGGTTTGTGTCATTATTCCATTGCGGGCATCAATTAATATAATTGCTAAATTAGCTGTAGATGCACCTGTAATCATATTTCTCGTATATTGTTCATGTCCAGGTGTGTCGGCAACAATAAATTTTCTTTTACTTGAAGAAAAAAATCTGTAAGCAACATCAATTGTGATACCTTGTTCTCTTTCAGCACTTAAGCCATCTACTAAAAGAGCAAAATCTATTTGGTCACCTTGGGTCCCATGATTTTTAGAGTCTTGTTTTAATGAATTTACATGATCATCAAATATCATTTGAGATTCATATAACATTCTCCCTATTAAAGTACTTTTTCCATCATCTACACTTCCGCAGGTAATAAATCTTAAAAGACTTAGTTCCGATTGTTTTTTTAGATAGCTAGTAATTTTTTTATTAGTTTTTGTCATCAGAAATAACCTTCTAATTTCTTTTTTTCCATTGAGCTGGAAGAGTCATTATCTATGGCCCTTCCTTGTCTTTCAGAAGTTTTAGATTTCAGTAATTCAAGTAATATTTTTTCTAGATCATCTGCTTCAGACTCAATAGCACCAGTCAAAGGGTAACATCCAAGTGTTCTAAATCGAACTTTCTTAAGATAAATTTTTTCATTTGATAATATATTTAACCTATCATCATCAACCATTATCAACATTCCATTACGCTCTACCACTGGTCTTATTTTTGAAAAATAAAGAGGTACTATTGGAATTTTTTCTTGAAATATATATTGCCAAATATCTAATTCTGTCCAATTAGAAAGGGGAAATACCCTTATATTTTCTCCCTTGTTTAATGAAGAATTGTATAAATTCCAAAGTTCTGGTCTTTGATTTTTAGGATCCCATAAATGATCTTTATTTCTAAAAGAAAATACCCTTTCCTTTGCCCTTGATTTTTCCTCATCTCTTCTTGCACCTCCAAAAGCTACATCAAACTTGTATTTTTCTAAAGCTTGTTTGAGACCTTGGGTTTTCATTATGTCAGTGTGAACTGAAGATCCATTAGTCAAAGGATTTATATTTTTTTTAATTCCTTCAGGATTAACATGAGTTATTAGCTCCATACCCATTTCATCTGCAATTTTTTGTCTAAAAGAATACATCTCTTGAAATTTCCACCTTGTGTCAATATGCATTAAAGGAAAAGGAGGTTTACTAGGATAAAAAGCTTTTTTTGCTAAATGAAGCATAACAGAACTATCTTTTCCAATTGAGTAAAGCATAACAGGATTTTCCGATTCACTAACAACTTCCCTCATTATCTCAATACTTTCAGATTCTAAATTTTTAAGATAACTGTTGCTTGGCAATTTAATTTTAGAGTTTTTATTATTATTAAATTCAATCGGTTTCTCAAATAGATACATAGGTAAGTGTATAAAATATTTAGAACTTACTTTAATATCAAATAATTTATAATGATCGGTAATAGAAAAAAAATCACTGATTAAGTCTGTGTTAGGAATACATAAGAAGTCTTTTTTTATTCTTTTAAATAAACTTAATATTCCTTTTAAGATATCTTCTCTTTTATTGGAGGATATTAGGCACCATCTTCTTCCCCCTCTTCTATCATTTGTAAAAAGAATTAATTGATTCTCAATTTTAGCAATTTGAATAAATAGAATAAGACTTTTTTTTATTTTTATTGTTCTTTCAAATAATTGTTTTTTAAAATTATTAGAAACTTTTTCTATATATTCATCATATTCTATAATCTTTGGAAAAAACTTATTTCTTTCGATCCATCTTTCGTAACTGCGCTTAGTATTGAAATATTTTTTTTTATGAAGATATTCAAAATGAGACTCGCTGTCCCAAGCTTTTTCAACAGTGAGTTTGTTTGATGAAAAAAAAACGGATTTTTTTATTAATTTTACCATTGTCGTATTTTGAATAAAATAGTATTTTTTTTTAAATTGTATATAATTTTATTATAATAAATGTCAAATAAAGAAAATATTAACAAATTGCGACATCACCCTTATTTTGCGGCTTTATTGGATATTGTTAGGAAATCTGGTCGTATAATTTTGGATATTTATAACGATCACGACCCTAAAGTATTATATAAAGAAGATAAATCACCTTTAACTAAGGCGGATTTATTGTCTCATAATTTGATATGTAAAGAATTATCTACCATAAGCGATATCCCTATAGTGTCTGAAGAATCCGATGAACATTATACTAAAGCTCTAACTTATTGGCTTATCGATCCTTTAGACGGTACTAAAGAGTTTTTAAATAAAAATGATGAGTTTACTGTAAATATAGCTTTAATTGAAGACCATGTTCCTACTATAGGTATAGTATACCTTCCTGTAAGTGGCTTTATATATATTGGTGGCCAAGATTTGGGTTCTGTTAAAATAGACAATTCAAATAATTTAAAAGAAATAAAAGTTTCTATGCCAGATAAAAAAATTAAAGTAATAGCAAGTTCGAGCCATTTAAACAATGAAACTAAAAATTTTATTAAAAGCCTAGGAAAAGTAGACTTGATACAATCCGGTAGTTCTATAAAGTTTTGTTTAGTAGCTGAGGGATCAGTTGACATATATCCTCGTCTATCACCAACTTCAGAATGGGATACTGCAGCAGCACAAGCAGTAGTTGAAGGAGCAGGTGGTTCGGTGCTTACACTAGATGCAAAGAGACTCAGGTATCAAAAGCATGACATTATTAATCCAAAATTTATTGTTAGGGGTCAAAACTTTTTAGGTATTTAACTTTTTTTCAGCGAAGGATTATTTTCCCTGTAAGTTTTTTCTAAAGAAGTGTCACCAACTTCTGTATAAATTTGAGTAGTGGAAAGCGATGAATGTCCTAATAGCTCTTGAATAGTTCTTAAATCACCGCCATTTTTAAGTATGTGTGTTGCGAAACTGTGTCGAAGCGAGTGAGGAGTTAATGTTTTTGGAAGACCGAGATTTAACCTTGCATTTTTCAAATCGCGTTGGAAAGAGGAAGCTTTTAATGGTGATCCTCTATCACCAAAAAAAATTGATTTACCTTCTTCTAGTTTATAAGGCAACTCAGATAAATACTCATTTAATGCATTTTTAACTGTATCTAAAACTGGTACCGATCTTTCTTTTCCTCCTTTCCCCATTATATTTAAAAAAGACAAGTCATTTGTATCAATTTTTTTTAGATTTAAAGCTTCATTGATCCTTAATCCACAACCATATAATAAATAAAATATTGCCTTATTTCTTTTTTTTATCCATTTCTTTGAAGAAATTTTTGATAATTCATTTACCAGATCAACTATTTGCTCTTCATTAATTGATTTTGGCAGTGATTTAGGAATCCTTGGGTTCTTAATTAGAAGTATTTGATTTAATGCATTTTCAAAAGAAGCTGATTTTTTTTTTAAAAATATTAAAAAATTTTTTAAGCTACTGATGGCTCTTCTTCTAGATCTAGCAGACAAAGGTTTTTTATAAATATTATTATAATTTCTATTTTGAGATAGGTCTGAAATCCAAGCTCTTAGAGCTTGAAGGTTTAATTCACTAATTGCTTTTAATGTAAGTTTCCCAGATTGATAGTTATTTAAGAATATTAAAAAATCAGCTAAATCGTATGAATAGGAATTATGAGTATTTAACGAAAATCCTTTTATATTTTTTAAATAATTTCTCCATTCTTCAAATTCAATTATTAAATTTCTGTCTAATTTATTACTTTCAAGTAAATCCAAAAACTTCATATCATGTTATTATAATAAAGAATCTTTATTAAAACAGATGAAATATTTTGAAATAATACCCCTAACCACAATTAATAAGACTCTTTTATACAAATTTGATAAAAAATTAGCTTTGGGAAACATAGTTGAGATAACTATTAAAAAAAAATCTTTACTAGGAATCGTAATAATTGAGAGGCGTGAGAAAGATATAAATTTTGATAAAAATAAAATTTTAAAAATCAGATCATCTTTAGATATAAAATTTAAATCATCACATTTGAATTTTATTAGATATTTATCACAGCATTATTTTATAGATTTAGGATTAGCATTTAAAATATCTATAGGTTCAGAAGTTAATATTAAAAAAAATATTAAAAATTATTTAGAATTTAAAAGTTGCATATACGAAACTAAAAAACATTTATTAGAAAAAAATAAATTAAGTAATAAACAATTTAATACATTGTTTAACTCAAATGAAATTAAAGAAATAGAAAATGGATTTCTATTTAAAAAACCTAACTTGCCTATTAAATTGAATTTAGAACAACAAGAAATTTTTACAGAAATAAAAAAAAATGTTCGTAATAATTATTCTTGTCATTTAATTGATGGAGTCACAGGCTCAGGTAAAACTGAATTATATTTTCAGTTTATATTAAGAGCCCTAGAACAAAAAAAGCAAATATTGGTCATGCTACCTGAAATTGCTCTTACTGAGGATTGGTCAAGTCGATTTAATAAGTATTTTGGTTGCAATCCCTATATTTGGCATTCTAAGCAAACTGCTAATAAAAAAAACCGAATATTAAGGTCTTTAATTAAGGGAGAACCATGTGTTGTTGTTGGAGCTAGGTCTTCCGTTTTATTACCTTTTAAAAACTTATCTTTAATAATATGCGATGAAGAACATGATAGTTCTTATAAGCAGGATGATGGTCCAAAATATAATGCAAGAGATATGGCAATTTTAAAAGCCAATAAGGAAAAATGTTTGTGTCTTTTAGTTAGCGCATCTCCTTCTCTAGAGACGCTATATAATGTCAGCTTAAATAAAATAACACATCATAAATTGTTAAATCAATTTTCAAAGACACTACTACCTAAAATTATTCTTGTTGATATGAACATTCATAAACCTAGTCATAAATCTTGGATTTCTAAGGAAATGTTTAAAGCAACAAATAAAGTACTAGAAAAAAAAGGACAGGTTTTATTTTTTTTAAATAGAAGAGGTTATGCACCAATAAAAATTTGTATTGAATGCCACACAAGCTTGCAATGCGATAATTGTGCAACAAACTTGGTTTATCATAAATCAATTAATAAACTTATATGTCACCAATGTGCCTCAAATTATAATTCAAATCAAATTTGTAAAAAATGTTCTAGTTCTAAATTTATTTCTCTTGGTATAGGTCTTGAAAGACTGCAAGAAGAAGTTACAAGGCTTTTTCCTGGAAAGAAAAATCAGATTTTTTCCAGTGATACTTTAAAGATAAAAACGAATAAAAAAATATTTTTTGAAAATGTATTTAAAAATAAGACCAATATTTTAATTGGCTCTCAAATAATTGGCAAATCTTTTCATTTTGCAAATTTGAAATTGGTTAATATAATTGATGGTGATTCAACTTTATATAGTCCAGATTTTAGAGCCCTTGAAAAAACTTATCAACTTTTTCAACAGGTAGCTGGCAGGTCTGGCAGGGAAGGGGAACAAGGATCTGTAATAATACAATCTTACAATATAAATCATTCTATTTTTCAAAGTATTAAAAAACAAAATAGAGATGAATTTTTAAGATCGGAATTAAAAAGAAGGCATTTATCAAATTTACCACCTTATTTTAAAATTGGAGTAATCAGCATAATTCATAAAAAACAGGAGCAATTAAGAGAAATTAAATTTGAAATAGTTAGCTCAGCTAAAAAACTAAAATTGCAAATATATGGACCTACTCCCGCTCTGATTCCTTATAAAAAAAACCACTATCATGAAATATTCTTCTTTAAAGAACTCTCTTACAGATCTTTAGAAAGAAATATTTCGTCACTTTTATCATCAATTAATCAACAAAATCAACGTTTTTTAAATATAGACATAGATCCAATAAATATTTCTTAACAAATGTCTCTTGATGCGTCATTTGTTAGGTCTTTAAAGGACTTTCAATATGATAAAAACTTCTCTTAATTTAATTAAATAATGAGTGACAAAATTATAGCACATAGATACGCAGTTGCGCTTTATAGTAATTCTCAAAATGATGAATTAGATAAACTTTATAATGATACCAAAGAACTTTTAGGTCTAATTAAAGCAAGCCATGACTTATCTAGTATAATGAAATCCCCTCTAATTAAAAATGCCCTGAAGTTATCTATAACAAAGAAATTAATTCATGGACTTAGCTCATTTAAAATACTTGAAGGACTTTTAGAAACTCTATCAAACAACCGAAGACTTTATTTATTAGATACAGTGTTAACTTCATTTGGAGAAGTTTTGTTATCAAAGCGAGGATATAAGTCTGCCAAAGTTACTACAGCATACGAGATAGATTCTGAAACCAAAAAAAATATTTCTGATTATTTAAATGCTCAATATAAATCTAAGATAAATATTGAATTTAATACTAGCCAATCTTTGCTTGGGGGTATGACTGTTATTGTCGGATCCAAAATGGTAGACCTTAGTCTTCGAAACCAAGTTTTAAAATTTACAAATAACGTGAAAGGAGACATTTAATGTCAATTAAAGCATCTGAAATCTCTTCAATAATTAGAGATCAAATCAAAAACTTTGATAGTCAAGCAGATATATCTGAAGTTGGTACAGTTCTAAAAGTTGGAGATGGTGTAGCTCAAGTTTATGGATTGGACAATGTTCAAGCTGGTGAAATGGTTGAATTTGCAGGAGGTGTGAAAGGAATGGCACTTAACCTTCAAGAAGATAATGTAGGTATAGTTCTGTTTGGAGATGATAGGGATATAAAAGAGGGAGATACAGTTAAAAGAACAAAAAGTATTGTTGAAGTTCCCGTTGGAAAAGGACTGCTAGGAAGAGTGGTAGATGGTCTTGGAAATCCTATTGATGGAAAAGGACCTATACAAAGCAGTGAATCAAGAAGAATTGAAGTTAAGGCCCCAGGTATTATACCAAGGCAAAGTGTTAGTGAGCCGATGCAGACGGGCTTAAAAGCTTTGGATGCATTAGTTCCAATTGGAAGAGGTCAAAGAGAATTAATTATTGGTGATCGTCAGACTGGTAAAACAGCTGTTGCTGTTGATGCGATTATCAATCAGAAAGAAATAAATAAATCAGATGATGAGTCAAAAAAACTTTATTGTATATATGTTGCTATAGGTCAAAAAAGATCAACAGTTGCACAGGTTGTAAAAACATTAGAAGAAAATGGTGCTTTAGAATATACAATTATTGTTGCTGCAACTGCTTCTGATCCAGCTCCACTTCAATTTTTAGCACCTTATACAGGTTGTTCAATGGGAGAGTTTTTTAGAGATAATGGAATGCACGGACTTATAATTTATGATGATTTGTCAAAACAAGCTGTTGCTTATAGACAAATGTCACTACTTTTAAGAAGACCACCTGGTCGTGAAGCTTTCCCAGGTGACGTATTTTATTTACATTCTCGC
This sequence comes from Pelagibacteraceae bacterium, assembly GCA_002705265.1. Taxonomy (GTDB): domain Bacteria; phylum Pseudomonadota; class Alphaproteobacteria; order HIMB59; family HIMB59; genus HIMB59. Next base: position 65,764 of record PAHR01000019.1, read on the forward strand.
CTCTTGGAAAGAGCTTGTAAAATGAATGATGATAATGGAGGCGGAAGCTTAACCGCACTTCCAGTAATTGAAACGCAAGGAGGAGATGTTTCGGCTTTTATTCCAACCAATGTTATTTCTATTACTGATGGACAAATTTTTTTAGAAACAGAACTATTTTTTTCAGGCATTAGACCAGCTATTAATGTTGGCTTATCAGTTAGCCGTGTTGGTTCTGCTGCCCAAACAAAAGCAATGAAAAAAGTTGCTGGTAAGATTAAATTAGACCTTGCCCAATATAGAGAAATGGCAGCTTTTTCTCAATTTGCCTCAGACCTTGATGCTTCTACTAAGCAGTTACTTGCTAGAGGGGAGCGTTTAACAGAGCTGCTTAAACAAGACCAATATGTTCCTATGACGGTCGCTGATCAAGTTTTAAGCATCTTTTCGGGAGTTAGAGGATTTTTGGATAAAATAGAAACTTCTAAAATTATGGACTTCCAAGTTAAATTTCTTGAAAGTTTTAAATCTAAGCATTCTGATATTTTTGATGAAATCAATAATACAGGAAATTTTAGTGATGATTCAGAAAAAAAAATCGAAGACTTTCTATCAGAGTTTATTCAAAGTTATAACTAATGCCAAATTTAAAAGATTTAAAAACAAGAATTTCTAGTGTGAAGTCCACACGTAAAATCACTTCTGCAATGAAAATGGTTGCTGCAAGTAAGCTTAGAAGGGCTCAGGAATTAGCCGAATCCTCAAGAGTTTATTCAGATAGTCTTGGTTTTATTCTTTCTTCATTGGCAGGAGGATCTAAAGAAAACTCTGATTTGCCAGAGATATTAGTTGGACGTAAAAATACAAAAACATCTTTGCTTATTGTAAACTCATCAGACAGAGGTCTCTGTGGTGGATTCAACTCAAATTTGTTTAGAAAATCAATTAAGTGGATTGCAGAAAAAAAATCTAAGGGAATTGAAGTTAAAATATTAGCTATTGGCAAAAAAGCTATAAGTTACTTTAATAGAATAGATATAGAAATATTAGGTACTTTTGATGATCTTAATAATAATGAAAGACAGCTAGAGGTATCCGAGCAAGTAAAAAATAAAATAACTGAGTTATTTGAATCAAATAGCGTTGATGAAATATTTATTTTATATAATAAATTTGTTTCTGCTATTGCTCAAGAACCAACTTATAAATCACTAATTCCTTTAGAAACATCAGATGAAAAAAATAATGAAGAACCTTCAAACATATCTTTTGAATTTGAGCCAGATAAAAATGAATTGCTGGAATATTTGATTCCTAGAAACTTTTTAACCCAAGTTTATGGCAGTATCTTAGAAAGTTCAGCAGCAGAACATGCAGCTAGAATGACTTCTATGGATAATGCTACAAGAAATGCTGGCGATATGATCGATCGTTTAACAATGACTTACAATCGAACTCGTCAAGCAGTTATTACAAAAGAACTTATCGAAATTATTTCAGGTGCAGAGGCTGTTTAGGAAAGGAGCATATAATGGCAAGTAATAAGGCAGGTAAAATTACACAAGTATTAGGAGCGGTGGTAGATGTAGGATTCGAAGGGGAATTACCACCTATAATGAACGCGCTTTCAACAAAAATTGGAGAACAAGAAGTTATTTTAGAGGTAGCCCAACATCTTGGTGAAAATACTGTCCGTACTATTGCTATGGATGCAACAGAAGGAATGCAAAGAGGACAGGAAGTATTTGATAAAGGTGATCCTATATCTGTTCCTGTCGGACCCGAAACTCTTGGAAGAATTATGAATGTTATTGGCGAGCCAATTGATGAAAGAGGTGCTATCAATTCTAAAAAATCACTTCCTATTCATAGAGAAGCCCCAGACTTTGTTGATCAATCAACTGAAACTGAAATTCTAGTTACGGGCATTAAGGTTGTTGATTTATTGGCACCTTATGCAAAAGGTGGAAAAATTGGACTCTTTGGTGGAGCAGGTGTTGGAAAGACAGTTTTAATTATGGAGTTAATTAATAATGTGGCTAAGGCACATGGTGGTTATTCTGTATTTGCAGGTGTTGGCGAAAGAACTAGAGAAGGAAATGATCTTTATCATGAAATGATAGAATCAGGAGTTATTGATGTTGATGGTGATAAATCTAAAGTTGCACTTGTTTATGGTCAGATGAATGAGCCACCTGGAGCTCGTGCAAGAGTTGCACTATCAGGATTGACACAGGCGGAATATTTTAGAGACGAAGAAAATCAGGATGTTTTGTTCTTTGTTGATAATATTTTTAGATTTACTCAAGCAGGGTCAGAGGTATCGGCTTTACTTGGTCGTATTCCATCAGCTGTTGGATATCAACCAACTCTTGCTACAGATATGGGTGCTTTGCAAGAAAGAATTACTACAACAAACAAGGGATCTATTACTTCCGTTCAAGCTATTTATGTACCTGCTGATGACTTGACTGATCCAGCTCCAGCTACTTCATTTTCTCACCTTGATGCAACAACCGTTTTAAATAGATCTATTGCTGAGCTTGGTATATATCCAGCCGTTGATCCACTGGATTCAACTTCTAGAATTTTAGAGCCTAGAACTCTAGGAGAAAAACATTATCAAGTTGCAAGGGACGTTCAAAAAACACTTCAAACTTATAAAAGTCTCCAAGATATTATAGCAATTTTAGGTATGGATGAGTTATCTGAAGAAGATAAACTTGTGGTTTCACGAGCAAGAAAAATTCAGCGTTTTTTGAGTCAGCCTTTCCATGTAGCAGAAGTTTTTACTGGATCGCCAGGAAAATTTGTTTCATTAGAAGATACAATTAAGGGATTCGAAGGACTAGTCAAAGGTGATTATGATAATATTCCTGAAGCTGCATTTTATATGGTTGGAACTATTGAAGAAGTTTTAGAAAAAGCAAAGAAAATGGAAGAAGAAACATCTAAGTAGAAAAAATGATTGAGCTTAAAGTCGTATCTCCTCAAAAAGTTATTTTTCAAAAAGAAGTTGAAATGGCAGTTTTACCTGGAACTGAGGGTGATTTTGCAGCAATGCAAGATCACTCACCATTTATTAGCTCACTTAGACCAGGTCAAATGGCTATAATGTCAAATAATAAAACTGAAGAAAGTTTTTTTGTATCCGGAGGTCTAGTAATGCTAAAAGGTAAAATTTGTGAAGTTCTTGTTGATCAAATTGAGTCTTTAAAAGATTTAAATAATCAAAATTTTAAAAATACTAAAACTTATATTGATTTAGAAGAAAATAATAAAGAAGTTAATAATATTTTTGAACAGGTGGTTTCAAACCCTTCTTATAAATAGTTTTTAAATTCTTCTAAAATTTTTTTATAAATTGGTCTTTTAAAAGGAACTATATTAGGTTCCAAAAACAACTTATTAACCCATTTATATTCTGAAAATTCAGGATTTTTTGTATTAACATTAATATCTTTTTTTGTACCTAAAAACTCAAACAAAAACCACTTTTGTTTTTGCCCAATATATTTTCCGTTCCATAAAGTTTTTGCTAAATCCAAAGGTAAATCATAATAATGCCAATCTTTTGTTTCTGCAGTTAGTTTAAGATTAGATTTTTTTATACCTGTTTCTTCAACAGACTCTCTAAGAGCTGCATTAAGAGCCGTTTCTTTTGAATCAATACCCCCTTGAGGCATTTGCCAAAAATGTGATGGGTGATCTAGTCTTTGCCCTACAAAAATTTCTTTTTTTTTATTAATAATCATAATGCCAACATTAGGCCTATACTTTTTATTTTTGTTCATTGAACATTATTTTTCAACAGAAGCTAAAGTTTTAATTGCATCTAAAGCCCTAAATAGTTGATAATCAGTATCTATAAGTTTTTCTTTATCTTTTTCATCTGTCTCTGATTCTATGTTTTCTAAATTTTGTGTTTCATTTGAAAGAGCATCTTGAAAATCTGACTCTCTAAATGTAAATAATTCATTTAAAACTTTAATTTCAGCTTGAGGAACCACAACATCAGGATCTATGCCAACAGCTTGTATAGAGTCTCCTGAAGGAGTGTAGTATTTAGCTATTGTTAATCTAATAGCACCATTTCCTATCGGAATTATTGTTTGAACAGAACCTTTTCCAAATGACTTTATGCCTAAAATAGGTGCCCGTTTGTGGTCTTGTAGAGCTCCAGCAACAATTTCTGATGCAGAGGCGGAACCTTGGTTTATTAAAACTACGAGAGGTTTACCATCGATTACATCGCCTTTTTTAGCTGAGTAAACTTGGACATCATTATTTTCTCTTCCTCTAACTGATACAATCTCCCCTTTTTCTAAAAAAAGATCACTAACGTTAATAGATTCTTCTAAAAGACCACCAGGGTTATTTCTGAGGTCTAAAACATAACCGATAATTTCGTTTTCTTGATTTTCTAATTCTTTAATAATTTTTTTCAGCCCGCTAGTAGTTTGTTCATTAAATGTTGTAATTCTAAGGACGCCAATATTATCAATAATCTTATGCTTAACTGACTGAATTTTAATTACATCTCTTTTTATAGTTATATCAAAAGGCTCCTTCATTCCTCTAACAATAGTTATAGTTATGGGACTGCCTATTTTCCCTCTCATAATTTCTACTGCTTCTTTAATGCTAAGACCAACAACAGAATTTCCATCAAGGTGAGTTATATAATCACCAGATTCAACTCCAGCTTTTTGCGCAGGTGTATCATCTATTGGTGATATAATTTTAATAAAACCTTTATCCATAGTAATTTCGATTCCAAGTCCGCCGAAGGCGCCAGCAGTATCGATTTGCATTTCTTTATAAATTTCTTCATTCATAAAGCTTGAGTGAGGGTCAAGAGCATTGAGCATTCCATTTAAAGCTTTCTCAATTAAATCTCTATCTGATACTTCCTCAACGTATTGATCTTTGACCCTGTTAAAAACTTCATTAAAAATACTGAGTTGTTTATATGTTTCTTTAGTAGTTTCTGAATAACTCTTTGAAATAGAGAGTAAAGCTATGAAGAGAAATATTAAAAAATTGATTTTCAAATTAGTTAGATATTTTTTTTTCAGAAGAAAAGTCCTCGGACCATAACTTTTCCAAATCATAAATAGATCTAATTTCATCTCTAAAAATATGCACTAAAACATGGCCTGCATCAATAACAGTCCAGTCGCATAAAGGCTTACCTTCTGGCCTATTACAATATAACTTACCTTTTCTCAAAGACCTATAAACCTTGTCAGAAACAGAATCTACGTGTCTACTCGATCTTCCTGAGGCAACTACCATATATTCAGCAAATTCAGCTTTACCTTTCAGTGAAATGACCTGTATATCCTCTGCTTTATTATCATCAAGAGAAATAAGAATATTTTCTACTGAAGGATCTTTATGTTTTGTAATCATTTCTTTTTCCTAATAGAAGAAGAAGATATTTCAATTCCTTCAGTTTTAATGAAATGTAAATTAGGAGCAGAGCTGTTCAAAAAATTTTCTACTGATCCCATGAAGTATTTTGAGAATTTTTTATAAATAATTGTTTTATCAATATTTGCATCATATCTTGGTCTATTAATAATACAAATATTAATATTGTTAACTACCCATTCGTATTCATACCAGTCATGAAATTGCCATATTTGATCAAGCCCAATTATTAAAACAAATTTATTAAGATCGCATTTTTTATTTATTTTGAATAAAAAATCATAGGTAGTTTTTGTTTTTAAAGATTGTTCTAGACTACTTACTTTCACATCTAGGTCTTTTGTTGCAAGACGAAGTTTTATTATATTTTTATTAAAATCTTTTAAATTATTATTTGGTTTCATAGGATTCGAATAACTTGGAAAAAGATAAAGTTTTTTTAAATTTAGAATTTTTTGAGAAGTTTTTATTACAAGTTTATGACCATTGTGAAATGGATTAAACGCCCCTCCATAGATGCCAATTAAATTATTATGTTTCACGTAATAATAACTTTAAAAAATTCGTTTCAGTTTTGGTTTCATTAAGAGACTCAATAAAATATTTCAAAATTAATTCTTGATCTTCAGAATATGGTATTAGTATCATTGGATTTCTGAGTTTAAAATTTAAAAAAATAGAATTTGTGAATGTAATTAATTTATTATCTAAAATGATAGCAATTGAACTTATATCAATTTTATTTTTTCTATATTTAAAAAATAAATTATTATTTAAATCATTAGTTAGGGGTATTTTGTTAATTTCATTAAGAAAAGTTTCATTAATATCTTCTTCAAATTGATCTTTGTTTTTTTCAATGAAATAAATACTTAATTTAATGATGTGTACTATTTGTTCTCGATCTAATCCCTCTAAGTAAGACCTCAGTGAGTTTAGTTTTTCAGTAGATGTAATTAAATCTTCATTTTTTATAAATTTTAAAGCTTCTGGGTTCATCTAGGTCTTACTGTATTATTCCCAGTAACTAGATATTTAAATGTAACTAAATGTTGAGCTCCGACAGGTCCTCTTACATGAAGCTTGTCTGTGGATATTCCAATCTCTGCACCAAATCCAAACTCACCACCATCAGCAAATTGAGTAGAGGCATTATGAAGTAATATAGCGCTATCACACTGTTGAAAAAAGAAATCAATTGTTTCTTTAGAGTTTGTTAAACAGCTTTCAGTATGACCGCTAGAAAACTGATTTATGTGATCTGTTGCTTCATGAATATCCTTAACAATTTTAACTGAAAGCTTTTTATCTAAATATTCTGTTGACCAATCTTCTTCAGTTGCTTCATTTACGGAAGGCATCAAAGATTTTAATTTTTGATCTCCATAAATTAAACAATCTTGTTTTTCTAAGCTTTCAATCACATATTTAATTGACTCAGCATCAACTTTTTCATTTATAAGTAAAGTTTCTGTTGCGCCACATATTTCCGGTCTTCTCATTTTAGCGTTAACAATTACTTTTTCTGCTAACTCTTTATTATATCCTTCGTCCCAATAAGTATGACAAATACCATTTAAATGTTTTAATGTAGGAATTGTTGAATTTTGAGAAATGGATCGGATAAGAGATAATCCTCCTCTTGGAATAATTAAATCAACATAATCATTGAGTTGAATTAATTCTTGAACAAGTTTTCTGTCTATATCATCAACAAAACAAACTAAATTTTTATTAAACCCTAAATCAGATAAAGCTTCTTGTATGCATTCGTATAAAGCTGTATTAGAATGAATGCATTCTTTTCCACCTCTTAAGATTGCAATATTACCTGATCTTAAACAAAGAGAAGCAGCGTCGATTGTAACATTAGGTCTCGATTCATAAATAATGCCGATAACACCTAGAGGAACAGTTACTTTTTTAAAACTTAATGCATTTGGTTGAGACCATTCATCTAAAGTCTTATTTAATGGATCAGGCATTTCTGCAATACTCTCAACTGTTGAAACAAGAGCATTAATTTTTTTTTCATCTAGTATTAGTCTATTAATCATAGGGCTAGATAAATTTTTATCTTTAGCGTCTTTTATATCTTTTTGATTTGCTTCTAAAATTTTTGCATGGTTAGATTTTATGAAGGAACTAACATTCATTAAAATCTTACTTCTATCTTCTGCGTTCAGTTTTCTCATATCTTGAGCAGCCTGTTTGGCAGCATTTCCGATACTAGTCATTTTTTCACTAATGTTATTTGTCATACCAGCACCAAATTATCCTTATGAACTACTTCGTCTTCCCTAATAAAACCTAAGATAGAATTAATTTGTGTTGATTTTTGGCCTTTAATTGCCTCAACATCCTTATAGTCATAGTTAATAATCCCTCTAGCCATCTCTTTTGAATTGTACTTTATAGAGATTGTATCTCCACGAAAAAATTTACCCTCAACTTTTTTAATACCTATTGCCAAAAGACTAGAGTTTTTAACTAAAGCATTGGAAGCCCCTTCATCAATATGAATAACCCCATCTTTTGAAGAGCGATTTAATATCCAGTCCTGCCTTCTAGATCTAATATTTTTTTCTGGAACAAACCAAGTCGAATTTTTTGAATTTATAAACTTTAGTGGATTCTTAACAAGACCATTCGCTATAATAATCTTAATTCCAGAACGCATACAAATTTTAGCTGCTTCTATTTTTGCTAGCATACCACCTGAGCCATAAGAGCTTTTTGAATTACTAACATAATCCTCAATGGACTTAGTAATTTTATTGATTTCTAAGATGATCTCTGAATTTTTATTTTTCTTTGGGTCTTCGGTATAAAGGCCATTAACATCTGAGAGTAAAACTAACATATCTGCAGACATTGCATTAGCGATGATAGCAGATAATTTGTCATTATCTCCAAATCGAATTTCTTCAGTAGAGGTAGTATCATTTTCGTTAATAATTGGAATAACGCCTAAATCTAAAAGCGCAAATATTGTATTTCTTGCATTTAAATATTTTCTTCTGTTTTCTAGATCTTCAGCTGTTAAAAGTATTTGAGAAGATTTCAATTTTACTTTTGATAAAGCTGTTTGCCATGATTGAGATAACTGTATTTGTCCGATTGAAGCCGCAGCTTGTTTATCATGTAAATTTTTTAAGATTTTTTTATCAAGTATTTTTTTGCCAAGCGCTATTGCTCCAGATGAAACAATGATCACTTTATTTTTGTTATCAACTAATTTTTTAAGATCTTTTGCTATTGATAGAAGCCAATTTTTATTAAGACTTTGATTTTTGTTTACTAGAAGATTTGAGCCAATTTTAATAACTATTATTTTAGAATTTTTTATATGTTTTAAAATTTCGTAGTTCATTATTATTTTACTAACTCCAAACAATATTTTTTTAGATTATTTAAGTTATAGCTAGTGATAGCTGAAATTTCAAAGACCTTTTTATATTCTTTTTTAAAAATTTTGATTAAATCTTCTATTACTTTTTCATCCACTATGTCTATTTTATTTAAAGCTATAATTTCATTTTTTTCTTCAATTCCATTTCCATAATTTTTTAATTCTTTTCTTATAATTTCATAATTTTTCATTACATTATTTTCAGAGCAATCAAGAACATGGATTAGAATTTTACATCTTTCTACATGTGATAGGAAATCATGACCCAATCCTTTTCCTGTACTAGCTTCTTCTATAATTCCAGGAATATCGGCTAATATAAATTCTTGATCAAGTGTTTGCACCATTCCAATATTTGGATTTAAAGTTGTAAAAGGATAATCCGCAACTTTAGGTGAAGCATTAGTTAACATTGATAATATAGAAGACTTACCTGCATTAGGCATGCCAACTAAACCAATGTCAGCTAATAATTTTAATTTTAATCTTATGGTGACTTCTTTTCCCAATTCACCATTTTGAGTTTTTCTTGGGGCTCTATTTGTGGAGCTTTTAAAATGAGCATTCCCTTTGCCTCCCTGACCACCTCTAAGAAAATAATAAATTTGATCATGTTTTAAAATTTCCGAAACTTTTATAGACATTTCTTCATTATAAATTTCTGTTCCGCAAGGTACTTCTAAGATTAAATCTTTTCCACTTGCTCCAGTTCTCAACTTTCCAGAACCACCTGTACCATTTTGTGCCTTGTGATGTTGATTGAAACGATATTTTTGAAGAGTATTAACCGATCTATTTCCTTTAAATATTATATCGCCTCCTTTGCCACCATTGCCACCATCTGGTCCACCAAATTCAATAAACTTTTCTCTACGAAAACTCAATGATCCGTGACCTCCATTTCCAGAACGTACGTATATTTTTGCTTTATCAATAAATGCCATTTTTATATTAGGGGTTTAACTTGTTTTAGTTTATGCAAACAAACTGTCTATTACGTGATTTTTTAAATAGAACTTTGCCTTCAACTAATGCAAAAAGAGTATGATCTCTTCCAATCCCTACATTCTTACCGGGATAGTACTTAGTTCCTCTTTGACGAATTAAAATATTACCAGCAAGAACATGCTCACCACCATATTTTTTAACTCCAAGCCTTCTACCAGCCGAGTCTCTTCCGTTTTTAGAACTTCCGCCTGCTTTTTTTGTTGCCATGGTTCTACTCTTTTACCTTATTTGCTGTTTTTTTTGTAGTAGTTTTTTTTACTGTTTTTTTAACAGTTTTTTTAACAGTTTTTTTGACTGTAGCTTCTTTTTTAGTTGTATCAGACTTAACTTCTTGAGTTTTTTTTACTTTTTCTACTGTTGGTTTTTCAACTTTTTTAACTTTTACAGGTTCTTTAAAGACATCCTCCCCAATTGAAGATTTAATCGATAGAACTTTTAATATAGTAATGTATTGTCTGTGACCTTGTGTTTTTTCAAAGTGTTTTCTTCTATTTTTCCTAAAAACACGAATTTTATTATCACGAGTTTGATAAAGAAGTTTAGCTGATACCTCAGCACCTTTGACAGAAGGTGTTCCTAATTCAAATTTTTCACCATTCCCAACAGCAATAATGTTTTTGAAAGCAATAGTTTCACCTTCTTTTCCATCAATTTTATCAATTTTTAAAATATCACCTGGTGATACTTTATATTGTTTTCCAACGGATTTTAGGACTGCGTACATGATAAGATGGGGAATATATATATGTCTTTTGTGATGTCAACATCCAAAAAAGCCTTAAAACTAAGTATTATATTTTATTAATTTAACTACTTCAGGCAATTTTTACAGGTAATATACAACTCTAGGTTATATTTATTTAATTTAGACTTGCCTTGATTTGCTAAATCACCAAGTTTTTTAAATATCTTCTTATCGTGTATTTCTAAAACTTCGTCACACTGCTCACAAATTGTAAAAGCTGTATTACTGTTTGCTTTACAATTAGAATTTATGCATGCAACAAAAGAGTTTTTACTCTCAATTTTATGAACTTTTCCTAATTCAATAAGTTTATCCAAAGCCCTATAAACTTGAAGTGGAGCTTTAACACCGTGCTCAGAAAGATTGAACAAAATTGAGTATGCTTTTAGTGGTTCATTAGCTTTCTCAAGTAACTCTAAAACTATTTCCTGGTGTTTTGTTAAATTTTCTTTTTTATCTGATAACTGTTTGTATCTCATTTGTCTGTTGTTTTATATAATCTAATTTGTTTTTTAAAAATTGGCAATTTTTTCCAAGGTAAAAGTGAAATTAAAAATATAACTAAAGCCACAGTTAAAATAGTTGGTCCTGAAGAAGTATTCCATGCCAAAGAAGAATATAATCCTAAAATCACTGATATAGAACCAACTATGCTTGCAATTATTGCCATTTGAACTGGCGTTGAGGATAAATTTCTTGAAGCTGATGCTGGTATTATAAGAAGACCAGTAATTAATAATATTCCAACTATTTTAATTGAGATGGCAATTACAGATGCAATTAATAATGTAAAAATAGTGCTTGCTAATTCAGATTTCATTCCTTCAGCTTTAGCTAACTCTAAATTCACAGTCCCAGCAAATAAAGGTTTCCAGATAACAATCAACAAAAACAAAACAATAATACCACCAATCCAAACTATTAAAATATCATTGAAATTTACCGCAAGAATATCACCAAACAGTAGACCCATCAGATCAACTCTAATAAAAGATAATAAACCTAAGATCAAGAGACCTATAGCTAAAACGGAATGTGCCAAAATACCCAATAAAGCGTCATTTGGTAAATTTGTTCTTTTTTGTAAATATAATAAAAACAAAGAAATAAGACTCGAGATTATAAATACAGATAAAATTATGTTGAAGTTTAAAGCGTAAGCAATCACAACTGCTAATAAAGCTGAATGAGAGAGCGTATCACCAAAATAAGACAGTCTTCTCCAAACAATAAAACATCCTAATGGCCCTGCAATTAATGCCACTCCAATTCCTGCAATAAAAGCCCTAAATAAAAAATCCTCAAACATAATTAAATTTAATGCGAATGATCTATACTACCATCTGGTAAATGTTTGTGATCATGTTCATGTTCATAAAAAGCAAGAGCAGGATCTATATTTTTTCCAAACAACTTAATATATTCCGCTTCCTTAATGATTGATTTTGGAGCTCCAGAGCAACAAACATGACCATTTAAACAAACGACATGATCAGTTTGTGACATGACCACGTGTAAATTATGTGAGATTAGTAAGATACCACAATTTATATTCTTAACTATTTCTTGAATTATTTTATATAAAGCTATTTCACCAGGATAATCTACAAACTGAACAGGTTCATCTAAAACAAGAAAATCAGGATTTTTTGCTATTGCTCTAGCCATAAGTAATCGTTGAAATTCTCCGCCAGATAAATTTCTAACATCCTGATAAAGTAAATGCCCAATACCTGTCATAGAGAGCATTTTATTAATATTACTCATATTATGTTTTTCAATTAAGTTCATAAAATCAATTACTCTAAGTGGAAGTGACCAATCGATTGAGATTTTTTGAGGTACGTAGGAAATTTTAATGTTATTTTGAATTAAATTAGTTCCTTCATCTGGCTTTAAAATACCAAGAGCCATCTTAGCAGTTGTACTTTTTCCAGATCCATTTGGTCCAATTAAAGTCACAATTTGTCCTTTGAAAACTTTTATAGAAACACCTCGAACTAACCATCTTTCATTTCGAAATACTCCACAGTTATTTAGCTCTATTAAAGAATTTTTCATATTACAATATTGACATACATTAAATGTTATAATATAACATATGTAATAATATAACAATCAAAGAAGCAGGTAATACATATGAATTTCATTCAAAAATCAATATTTTTCTCATTTGTTCTTTTCTTTTTAAGTTTTTCAACAAAAGCAGAGATAAATGTCGTCACAACTATTAAGCCAATTCACTCATTAATTTCAAATGTTATGGAAGGTTTAGGAAAACCCTCACTTATTATTGAGGGAACAAATAACCCTCACAATTTCGTTTTAAAACCATCTCATGCAAAGTTATTAGAGGAAGCAGATATTGTATTTTGGATAGGCGAAGACTTGGAGGCTTTTATGGAAAAGCCCTTAAAATCCCTAGCGGGAGATGCTAAAAAAATATCTTTTATGGAATTAGCAGCTATTGAAAAGCTAAAATTTAGAGAAGAAAACATTTTTGAGCATGATGATCACGACGATCATGATGAACATGATGAACATGATGGACACGATGATGAACACGATGAACATGATGAACATGATGGACATGATGATGAACATGATGGACATGATGATGAACATGATGGACACGATGATGAACACGATGAACATGATGAACATGATGGACACGATGATGAACA
>PAHR01000020.1 GCA_002705265.1 Pelagibacteraceae bacterium
ATTTTTTTTGTAAAATTTAAAAGTTAAGTTTAATCCATCTTTCAAATTTGTAACAGGTTCCCAATTTAGTATTTTTTTAGCTAGGTCGATACTTGGCTTTCTTTTTTTTGGATCGTTCTCTGGAAGTTCTTTAAAAATTATATCATTTTTATATCCATTAATTTTATTAATTAAGTTGATAAGTTCAAGAATTGTATATTCATTAGGATTGCCAATATTAATTGGTTTATTATATGTGCTTTTAAGAAGTTTGTATATCCCAACTATTGTATCTTCAACATAGCAAAATGATCGAGTCTGACATCCATCTCCAAATATGGTAAAGCTTTTCTTTTCAATTGATTGATTGATAAAAGCAGGTATAGCTCTACCATCATTTTTTCTCATTCGAGGACCATAAGTATTGAAAATTCTAGCTATTCTAATATCAACATTATATTTTTTGTGGTATGCCATTGTGATAGCTTCTAGATATCTTTTAGCTTCATCATATACACCTCTTGGACCAATAGGGTTTACATTCCCAAAATAGGATTCTTTTTGAGGATGTTCAATTGGATCTCCATAAACCTCAGATGTAGAGGCAACGAGGACAGTTGAATTATTTTTTTTTGCAAATTTTAAAACATTTTCAGTACCAATTGATCCTATCCTTAAAGTTTTGATTGGATAATTTAAGTAGTCCATTGGACTAGCTGGTGAGGCAAAATGTAAAATGTAATTAAACTTTTCTTTAATTTCAATTTTGTTACATATATCATGTACTATAAACTTAAATTTTGGATTATTTTCATGATGAATAATATTCGTCTTAACCCCAGTTAGTAAACTATCAATTCCATATACTTTATAATTTTTTTTAATAAAAAAATCACATAAATGTGACCCTAGAAAACCTGCAGCTCCAGTAATTAAAATTGATTTTGACATTCAGTATAAATTTAGCATATTAAAATTAATTATTTTAAGTACTTTTGTAACTTGAATTATGTTAGAAAGTATTATAACATCGAAAACAAGAAGGAATTTATTAGTAAAATTTTTTGTAAATATTGCTAATAAGGGTTATTTGAATTCTCTGGCTAATGAGTTTGGTGAGTCAACTAATTCAGTCAGAAAAGAGTTAAACAACCTTACATCAGCTGGATATTTAGTAAAAAAAGCTATTAGTAACAAAATAATTTATTCTGCTAATAGTAAGCATCCCTTATTTAATGTTTTGCAGTCAATTGTAAGAAAACATTTAGGAATTGAGGAAATTTTAAATAATATTTTAAATAAAATCGGTTCTATTGATAAAATTATTTTATTAGGAGATTATGCTAAAGGAGTTGATAGTGGAGTAATTGATGTTTTAATTGTTGGTAAAAATATTAATAAGAATTTTTTAAAACATATTAAACCCAAAATTGAAAAAGAAATTAAAAGGAAGATAAATTTTTTAATTTCTTCATCATTAAAATCAGTCGATGGGTTGATTATTTTTCAATAAAATTTGAAAAAAAATATTATTTACGACTTTTTATTATTTGTGATAATAACAGCGAAGCTATGGATATAAGTATTTTAAAAATCGGAATAATTGGTCAAGGTTTTGTAGGAAATGCTATTTTTCAAAAATTTAAATCCTTTTTTGAAGTTTACACTTACGATTTAAAAAAAGATCTTTGTAATTCATCCTTTGATTATATTTCAAAAAATTGTGACTTAGTTTTCATATGTCTTCCAACTCCTATGAATGCTGATGGCTCTTGTAATTTTAGTTTTGTAGAAGGAAGTATTTCAAAATTATCGAAATCCAAAAACAGAATAATAGTTATAAAATCAACAGTTATACCTGGAACCACTGAGAAATTAAATAAAAAATATAAAAATGGTGATATAATTTTTAATCCAGAATTTTTAACTGAAAGAAATGCTGTAAATGACTTTAATAATCAAAATAGAATAATTTTAGGTGGTCCAAGACCATCATCATCCATATTAAAACAAATTTACTCAAGAGTTTTTCCTAAAGCTCATATTATTAAGACTGGGTCTACTCACGCTGAGTTTATCAAATATTTTACTAACTGTTTTTTAGCAACAAAAGTTATTTTTTCAAATGAAATGTTTTTTATATGTAAATCTTTAGGCTTAGATTATGATAAAGTTGTTGAATACTCAACATTGGATGAAAGATTGGGAAAATCACATTGGTCTGTTCCAGGTCCTGATGGTGATTTTGGATTTGGAGGTCATTGCTTTCCTAAAGATCTGTCAGCATTATTAAATCTTAGTGAAAGTTTAAATTCTACTAACCTTTTATTAAAGTCAGTTAAAATTTCAAATGATAAGTTAAGAAATAATAGAGATTGGGAAAAAATGATAGGTCGAGCTGTAATTAAATCAAAAAATAAAAATTAAAATAAAAAGAAATGAGCTGCTATATATTTACATCAGAATCTGTAAGTGAAGGACATCCTGATAAACTTGCTGACCAAATCAGTGATGCGATTATTGATAATTATTTAGCTTTTGATGAAAATTCAAAAGTTGCATGTGAAACATTAGTTACTACGAACCTAGCTATTATTGCGGGTGAGATAAAGTCAAAATCAAAAATAGATGAGGAGAGAATTGTTAGAGATGTAATCAATAAAGTAGGGTATAATAATCCAGATTATTTATTTGACCATAAATCTTGCAAAGTTAAGTCATATCTTCATGAGCAATCTCCTGATATTAACCAAGGTGTTGATAAATTAAATAAAGAAGAACAAGGAGCTGGTGATCAAGGTATTATGTTTGGATATGCATGTAATGAGACAGACAGTTACATGCCATTAGCTTTAGATCTATCCCATAAAATTTTGATAGAGTTAGCTGATTTAAGAAGAGAATCTAATGAGATTAAATACTTAAGACCAGATTCAAAGTCTCAAGTAACATTAGAATATTCAGATAAAAATGAGCCAACTAAAATTAAGTCCATAGTTATATCTACCCAACATGATGATTTTGATTCTGAAAAGAATATGTTAAAAAAAATAAAAGAAGATGTTATAAATATTTTAATTCCAAGGATTTTAAATAAATATCCTAGATATTCAGATCTTTTTAATAACCATATTGAATATCATATAAACCCAACAGGTAAATTTGTTATTGGTGGACCTCATGGTGATACAGGATTGACGGGTAGGAAAATTATTGTTGATACATATGGTGGAAAAGGCGCACACGGTGGCGGTGCATTTTCAGGAAAAGATCCAAGTAAGGTTGATAGAAGTGCTGCTTATGCAGCTAGACACATAGCAAAAAATATTGTAGCTGCAGGTATTTCTAACGAATGTTTAGTTCAGGTTGCATATGCAATAGGAGTTGCAAAACCTATGGGATTATATATTAATACCAATGGTACATCTAATGTAAAATTTTCTGACTCTGAAATAGCAAATAAAATTGAAAGTATATTTGATATGAGGCCATTTTTTATCGAAAAAAGACTTAAACTAAGACAACCAATATATTTAGAAACTGCATCATACGGTCATATGGGTAGGTTGCCAGTAATCGTAACGAAAAAATTCAGAGATAAATCGGGAAAAAATATTGAAAAACAAGTTGAATTATTTACTTGGGAAAAGTTAGACTTTGTAGATAAATTAAAACAAGAATTTAAATTATAAAATTGAAATATGAATAATAAGTATATTCCATATAAAGTTAAAGATATTTCTTTGGCTGAGTGGGGAAGAAAA
The DNA here is from genome assembly GCA_002705265.1 of Pelagibacteraceae bacterium. GTDB lineage: Bacteria > Pseudomonadota > Alphaproteobacteria > HIMB59 > HIMB59 > HIMB59. Next base: position 3,744 of record PAHR01000020.1, read on the forward strand.
GAAATAAAATTAGCCGAAGCTGAAATGCCTGGCTTAATGTCATTGAGAAAAGAATATAGAGATAAAAAACCTTTAACTGGTGCTAGGATTGCAGGATGTCTTCACATGACTATCCAAACTGCAGTTTTAATCGAAACTCTGATTGATTTGGGTGCTGAAGTGACTTGGAGCTCTTGTAATATTTTTTCAACCCAAGATCACGCTGCTGCAGCAATTGCAGCTGAAGGAATTCCAGTTTATGCTTGGAAAGGCATGAATGAAGAAGAATTTAATTGGTGTATTGAACAAACATTATTCTTTGGTGAGGAAAAAGCACCATTAAATATGATACTTGATGACGGCGGAGACTTAACTAATATGGTTCTTGATGAATACCCTGAATTAGTAAAAAATATAAAAGGCTTGTCTGAAGAGACAACAACAGGTGTTCACAGGCTGTATGAAAGAGTTAAAGATGGTACCCTACCTATGCCTGCAATTAATGTTAATGACTCTGTTACTAAATCAAAGTTTGATAATAAATATGGTTGTCAAGAAAGCGCAGTTGATGCAGTGCGAAGGGCTACAGATGTTATGATGGCTGGTAAGCGTGTGGTAGTGGCTGGCTATGGAGATGTTGGAAAAGGTACTGTATCATCATTCAGTGGCGCTGGTGCTATTGTTACAGTGGTCGAGATTGACCCAATTTGCGCTCTTCAAGCCAGTATGGATGGATATGAAGTTAAAAAGATGAGTTCTGTTATTGGTAATGCAGATATTGTAGTTACTGCAACTGGAAACAAGGATATACTAAGAAAGGAACACTTTTTATTAATGAAGGATAAATGTATTGTTTGTAATATTGGGCATTTTGATAATGAAATTGATATGAGTTGGTTGAATAAAAATTATGGAAATACAAAAGTTGAAATTAAACCTCAAGTAGATTTATATAATTTAAATGGGAAAGAAGTTATTATTTTAGCGGAGGGTAGGTTGGTTAATTTAGGTTGTGCTACTGGTCATCCAAGTTTTGTCATGAGTAATTCTTTCACTAACCAAACGCTTGCACAAATTGAGATTTGGAATAACTACAAGTCATATGAAAATAAAGTTTATATGTTACCAAAACACTTAGATGAGAAAGTTGCAAAGCTTCATCTTGAAAAGTTAGGTGTTGAACTTGAGGAACTTAGTAAAGATCAAGCAGATTATATAGGTGTTAATGTTGATGGACCTTACAAGCCAGAATATTACAGATATTAAAAATTATTTTAGTGAAAATTTTAGTAACAGGCTCTGCAGGTTTTATTGGATTTCATTTAGTTAATATGCTAATTGAAAGAGGAGATGAAGTTGTTGGTCTAGATCAGATAAATGACTATTATGATATTAATCTTAAAAAAAGCAGATTAGAACTAAATGGCATAAATTTTTTAAAAATTTCATACAATCAAATTATTAAATCATCAATACAAATTAACTACAGATTTATTAAGCTTGATCTAGAAGATAAGACTTCTCTTGAATCACTTTTTAAAAAAGAAAAATTTGATTCAGTATGTAATTTAGCAGCTCAAGCAGGTGTTAGATACTCATTGATAAATCCAGAATCATACATTAACAGCAATATTGTAGGTTTTGTTAATATTTTGGAATGTTGTAGAAATTTTAATGTAAATAAATTGGTATACGCCTCTAGTTCTTCTGTTTATGGCTTAAATGATAACTATCCATTTAAGACTAGCGATATAACAGATACACCTATTTCTCTATATGCGGCATCAAAAAAGTCTAATGAATTAATGGCCCATACATATTCTCATTTGTTTAACATCAAAACGGTTGGATTAAGATTTTTTACCGTTTATGGCCCTTGGGGACGTCCTGATATGGCTTTGTTTTTATTTGTTAAAGCAGCAATTGAAGAGAAAGAGATTAATGTATTTAATTATGGAAAAATGCTTCGTGATTTTACATATATCGATGATATTATTAATGGTGTTATTAAAGTAATTGATAGCATGAATGACAAATCAAAATCAAGATATAGAATATATAATATAGGAAATAATAATCCTGTCAAATTAATGGATTTTATAGAATCAATCGAAAAAAAATTAGATATAGTTATAAAAAAGAATTTTCTTCCTATTCAGCCTGGAGATGTTACTAAGACATATGCTGATGTTTCTGGACTTTATAATGATTTGAGTTATAAACCAAAAACCTCTATTAACAACGGAGTTAGTAATTTTATAGATTGGTATATCGATTATTATAAAAAATAAATAATTCTGAAAAATAAAATTGGTATAATAGGGCTAGGATATGTTGGATTGCCATTGGCAATTGAATTTTCTAAACATTTTAAAACCATCGGCTATGATTTAAATGTTAAAAGAGTTGAAGAATTAAATCGTGGAATGGATTCAACACTAGAAATAAATAATATTGACTTAATTAACCGATTAAAAACTAATTTAATTGTTACTGACAAAATTAATGAATTAAAAAGTTGCAACTACTACATAGTTACGGTTCCAACACCAGTTGATGAAAATAAAAATCCAGATTTTGGTCCATTAAAAAATGCATCTAAAATTGTTTCAAAAATCTTAAAAAGGGGTGATACTGTTATTGTTGAGTGTACTGTATATCCTGGCGCCACAGAAGAAATATGCGTGCCCATTATTGAAAGAAATTCAAATTTAACTTACAATAAAGATTTTTTTATGGGTTACAGCCCTGAAAGAATTAATCCTGGTGACAAGGAAAGAACTTTATCAAAAATTGTAAAAATAACATCTGGATCTAATCCTGAAGTTGCTAAAAAAATAGATAATTTATATAAGAAAATTATTAAAGCCGGCACATTTCGTGCAAGCAGTATAAAGGTTGCTGAGGCTGCAAAGGTTATTGAAAATAGTCAACGAGATATAAATATTGCTTTTGTAAATGAGCTTTCCAAAATTTTTAATTTAATTGGAATTGATACTAATGAGGTACTTGATGCTGCATGTACCAAGTGGAATTTTTTAAATTTTAGACCTGGTCTAGTAGGAGGTCATTGTATTGGAGTAGATCCATACTATTTAGCAAAAAAATCTTTAAGTTTAGGTTACAATCCTGAAATAATTTTATCAGGTAGAAGATTAAATGATAGTATGTCTAAATTTGTTGCTCATCAATTAATCGAATTAATGAAATCAAAAAAAATAACTGTTAAAAATTCAAATATTTTGATTTTAGGATATACTTTCAAAGAAAATTGTCCAGACCACAGAAACACCAAAGTTCTTGATATTTATTTAGAACTAAAAAAATATAATACTAATTTAAGTGTAGTTGATCCTTGGGTTGATTCAGATTCTCTTGTAGATAATATTAGTTTTGAAATTTATAAAAATATTCCTAATAAAAAATTTGACGCAGTATTACTGGCAGTATGTCATAACGATTTTAAAAATCTTGATTTAAACCCTTATTTAAATAGTAAGAAGGTTGTTTATGATTTGAAAGGTTTTTTAAATAAAGATATTGTAGATTTAAGATTATAATTATAGTATGAAAAAACATCCTGAATTTCAAATTGCAGGCAGAAAAGTTGGTTATGAATATGATCCCCTAGTCATTGCTGAGCTAGGCATTAACCACGGAGGATCCTTAAATGAGGCAAAAAAAATTGTAGATGCTGCTAGTGAGATTGGAGTTGAAATAATTAAACATCAGACACATATTCCATCTGATGAAATGAGTAGCGAAGCAAAGTCAGTTATCCCTGGACACACCAAAGAATCAATATTTGAAATTATGGAATCATGTGCGTTGTCTGAAAAAGATGAAATGGAACTTAAAAATTATGTTGAATCAAAAAATATGATATTTATTTCTTCTCCTTTCTCGAGAGCTGCTGCGTTACGATTAAATAAAATGGATGTACCAGCTTATAAAATAGGTTCAGGAGAATGCAATAATTATCCTTTACTTGAATTAATTTCATCTTTTGGAAAGCCAATTATTTTATCAACTGGAATGAATACAATAGAAAGTATTAAAAAAGCAGTTAAAATTTTTGAAAAAAGTAATGTTCCTTATGCTTTATTACATTGTACAAATGTTTATCCCACACCACCAGAAATTGTTAGATTAGATGCTTTAAATGAACCAAAATTAGCTTTTCCTAACGCAGTAATTGGTCTTTCTGATCATACAATAACAAATTTTCCATGCATAGCTTCGGTTGCGTTGGGAGCCTCAATTTTAGAAAGACATTTTACCGACACAATGGAAAGAGAAGGACCAGATATTATTTGCTCAATGAACCCAAATGCTTGTGTTGAATTGATTAAAGCATCAAAAATTATCAAAAAAGCAAGAGGAGGTAGAAAAGGCCCAGTTAAAGAAGAAAAACCAACTATTGATTTTGCATATGCATCTGTTGTTTCAATTAAAGAGATAAAGGCTGGGGAAAAGTTTAGTTATGATAACATATGGGTTAAAAGGCCTGGTACAGGTGAAATTTTAGCTGAGGATTATGAGAAAGTTATAGGAAAAACTGCCTTAGTCGATATATCAAATGATATACAAATTAAGACAGAATTTATTAAATAGTATGAGAAAAATTTTTTTAATAACAGAAAGAAGAGCAGACTACTCTAGATTTAAGCCAATTTTAGAATTAATACAGCAAGATATTGAATTGGATTATGATTTAGTAGTAACTGGGATGCATCTCAAAGAAGAACACGGTAGCACTATTAATGAAATTATAAAAGATGGATTCAAAATTTTTTCAAAATTTGAAATGTTTATGGAAGTTGAGGATTCTGGAGCAGCAATGGTTAGATCTTTTGGCGAATGTGTTAAAAAGGTGACTTTTGAATTAGATAAATCTAATCCAGATATTATTTTATCAGGTTTTGATATTGCAGCTAATTTTGCTGTAACTATTGCTGGCGCTCATATGAATATTCCAGTTGCACATATTCAGGGAGGTGAAGTTACAGGAACAATTGATGAATCAATTAGACATGCGATGAGCAAATTTGCCCACTATCACTTTGCTGCTAATCAAGATGCAAAAGATAGATTAATTAAATTAGGTGAAATTCCGCAGCATATTTTTAATGTCGGATGTCCATCAATCGACGCTATTTTAAAAGTTAGTGACAATCCAGATATATTAAAAAAATATGATCTAGGTGATAATTTTTATATTGTTTTACAACATCCAGTAACAACAGAAATTGAACAATCTTCAAATCAGATTTTAAAAACAATTGATGCAGTAATTGAATCACAGATTGAGGCAATTATAGTTTTGCCAAATAACGATGCTGGTTTTTCAAAAATTATGGAAAACATTAAAAACTCAAAATTAAAGTTTGTTGAAACTCTATCAATTGATGATTACGTAAACCTATTAAAAAGATCATCTGGATTAATTGGAAATTCAAGCAGTGGGATACATGAAACGGCAACTTTTAATATACCAACTATAAATATTGGCACAAGACAACAGGGTAGGTTAAGATCAAATAATGTTATTGATGTTAATTATGATAAAGATGAGATTATCAATGCTATTAATCAAAGTAAAGTCATGAAAGGTAAAGATTTTAATAAAA
>PAHR01000021.1 GCA_002705265.1 Pelagibacteraceae bacterium
CTATTTCTGGATCCTGCATAGCTTCTTGCATTTTCTCCATAGATTCTACTTCTAAAACTTGGTAAATTTTGTTTTCATTATCTTTGGGATGGCCATATGCTAGAACTTTGATTCCATACTTTTCTCTTGCAGCATCTGCACTTATGAAAAGTTGTTTCCATTTTTCATAACCCTCATTAATTTCTACATTCATAATTATTTTCATATATTTCTCCTTTTTTAATTAAATATATTATCATGCGATGCTGCATATGTGTTGCGCAAAGTTTTAATGAAAAATAAAAATGGTGGATTTATTGGAGCGGGCGAAGGGATTCGAACCCTCGACTTCAACCTTGGCAAGGTTGCGCTCTACCCCTGAGCTACGCCCGCTTATTGTTGATTCTATTGGTGTTTTATGACTAAGCTACTTGGGTATAGCATCAAAGCCCGCCTATAGAAACACAAAGTGCGTTTTGCATTATATATTTTTGCATATTCAAGGCAATACACAGATTCAAGTCTAAATGGATTCCCAGAATCTTTAAATGGAAAATTTAAGTGTAGTTTTTAGCTGTTATTCGCTTATTTAACTAGTTTATTTTAATACTAGCGTCTGATAATAAATCATTTTTATAAAATTTATTAATAATAGGTTTACTTGCATTTAATATTATATCTAAACTATCTTTAGACAAATTAATAGTTTGGTTTTCATGAGCTGTTTTTTTAAAATGTATATCTTTTAATAATGACCCAAGGTTTTTTTTATCTAAATACGTCTCTCCAAATTGATTTAAATTATTTTCAAAATCCTCATATTTTATAACAAAATCATATGCACTAAGATTATCACCAAGAATACCAAGCTGTTGAGAAAAAAAACTATAAGCATTTTCTTTAACAAATTTATCAAAGTTTGCATATGTTTTAGATTTTGCATCACTAGATTCAATTTTTCTTTTTTTTTGCCAATTATAGTATGAAAATAAATTTGTAATTGGGTTTCTTATGGAAGTAATATAACTGTAATTTAAAGCTTCTTGATAATTAGCTAGAATTTTTTTTAAAGACATATGTGGAGTAAATTTTCTTTTTATGATGAAAAAAGTTGGTTTAGGATTTTTTTTTAGTAAAAATTTTAAATATCGATATAAAGTTGAGTAATATTCATAGCTGAATAAATCATTAAAATTAATACCAACTGCTGGGTTATTATATTTATGATATTTTTTTCTGTATATCTCTTCTTCGTATAGAGAAGTAGTAAAATATTTTTCGGACAAATACTTTGATATGATGAATTCAGAAGTAGTGGAACCTGTTTTAAGTGTTTTAACATAAAGAAATTTATTTTTCTTAGAAATAATCACACTAAGCTTTATTGTTCTCTTCCACTATTCTCTTGTATCTTTTGCTAGCATTTCTATAGCTAATTTTTTAATCAATAAAAATTCTATCTTAAAGATGCCTCTATATTTCCACCATCAATGGTGATTACACTGGCTGTTGATTTATAAGATATTGTTAAATGATAAAATGCATCGGCCACATCATTAACTTTTACTTCCTGTTTTAACAAATTTCCCGACATGTATTCATCAACTGTCAATCCTCTTGATTTTGCTCTCTTAGAAATCATATCTGAATTTAAAAGACCACTGCGAATTCTATCAGCATTAACTCCATTAAATCGTATTCCATACTTACTTGACTCTACAACATACTGTTTCATCAAGAACATTAGTGTTGCCTTAGGTAGTCCATAAGCAGCAAAGCCAGGACCCGGATTAACCGATTGTTTAGATATGTTAAATACTACAGACCCTTTTGTTTTTTGTCTCTTCATTACATTAGTACCATGTTTAACAAAATAATGGTGTGCAAAAAAATTCAAATCAAAACTATCATCTAATTGTTTTTTTGATAGATCAGCTAATGAAGACTGAATAGCAAAACCTGCATTAGAAATTAATATATCTACTCCCCCATAAATGTGACAAATTTCATCAAACACATTTTTTACATTATTTTCTTTTGTAATATCACACTTTATATAAGTCATACCTGAAATATTTTCTTTAACTTTTTTGTGATCAATAATATCAAGTAGTATTATTTCAGCTCCCTCGTTTTGGAATTTCTTTGCTGTAGCATATCCTATTGCACCTAGCCCACCAGTAATAACGGCAACCTGGCCTTTTAACTTCTGACTAGATGGTTTTATTTTTGCTAGCTCTAATGGCCAATATTCCATTCTAAAAATTTCTTTTTCTGGTATCGATTTAAATGATCCAAATTTAGAAGCTTCTAAAATCACTGATAAAGAATTTAATCCAACATCCATAGCTATTTTAGCATCTTTAAATGAAGGTCCGGTTGAAAACATACCCATTCCTTTAACAAGAATCAGTCTTGGATATGGATCTAGCATTGATGCAGAAGAGTTATATTTGTGATTTCTTTTAAAATATTTTTTATAATCTTCTTTATATTTTTGAATAGATCGAATTATTATATTTTCAAGGTTTTTGCCCTTTTCTTTACTAAGATCTATTACTAAAGGATGAGACTTAATTCTAATCACATGATCTGGTGTTACAGGACCCTGTTGAGTGAATTTTTTTAGATTTGGATGTGAGAAAAATTCATCAAAAAAAGATGGTTTTTTAAAATGAACAATTTTTCTTTCATAGTCATCTCCTTTTTTATTGGAAATTTGTTGTCTTATTAAATTTGAAACTACATGAACATTTATTTTTTTTTCTATATATTTTTGAATACGAATACTTTTAGATTTTTTAGCTAATTCTTTTTCTGCTTTGGTTATATATCTAATCATTCGCAAATAACTTTCCTTTGCATCATTTGCAAAAGTGAAGATACCATGGTTAAGCAGAATTAATCCTTTAACATTTTTATTTTTCTCATAAACTTCTGCCGCTTTTTTTGCTAATTCAAAACCTGGCATAATGTAAGGAACGATGCCCATTTCATTACCAAAAACTTTTTTACAAAATTTTTCTGGATTTGGTTGGTCGATTAAAGCAAGAATTGCATTTGAATGAGAATGATCTACAAATTTATGAGGTAAAAAAGCATGAAGAAGTGTTTCAACAGAAGCGTTTGGAAAAGTTGTATCAAGCATGTATTTTCTTTGATAGTTAACCATTTGAAAATCATCTAACTTAGATAACTTTCTCATTTTAAGAAGATTATTCATTTCTAAAGCAGGAAAGCCGTCTTCTTCAATATCTCCCATATCTTTTCCGCTACCTTTGACATAAATTACGTTTTCATTATTTCCTAAAAGAGTTTTTGTTGATGATTTAACTGAAGTGTTACCACCTCCGTGGAGAACAACAGTTGGATCATTTCCTAGTAATTGTGTTGTATAAATTCTTAAGGATAGATCTTTGCTAACCCCTCTTTTCCCATACTTTTTAATAAACGAATTTGCTTCAGTCTCTTTATATCTACTTTTCATTTAAGTTCCCTTCCTTTGAAATTAATCTACTCTTTTTGATGTTGATTGATCAAAAATATGAGCTTTATCAATATTTATAGAAAGAGGAATAAGGTCTCCGCTTTTAATATTTGAGCGCCCTCCAGATTGAACAATTCTAAATTCATTATCATCAAGCATAGCTATAATATGCGTTTCCGATCCTGTTGTTTCAACTAAAATTACTTCAGCTTTTATATTTGACTCAGAATCGATTACGATATCAGTGGGCCTTATGCCATAAACAACTTCCTGATTATTAGTTATATTTTGCTTTGAATGAGACAATTCCTGATTTTTTAATTTAACAGTCTTCCTGTCAGTGGCCATACCTCTTAAAAGATTAATTGCTGGTGACCCTATGAAATCGGCAACAAATAAATTGTTTGGCTTCTCATAAATTTCATTAGGATTTGCAATTTGTTCTATTATCCCATTATTCATGATTACAATTTCATCAGCCATGGTCATTGCTTCAATTTGATCATGCGTAACATATACCGTTGTTGCATTTTGCTGATTGTGTAATTTTCTAATTTCTAGTCTCATGTGGGCTCTTAATTTTGCGTCAAGGTTTGACAAAGGTTCATCAAATAAAAATACCTTTGGGTCTCTGACAAGAGCCCTGCCCATTGCAACTCTCTGGCGCTGACCACCAGATAGTTCCTTTGGTGTTCTTTTTAAATATTCGGTAAGATTTAAAACTGTAGCAGCCCACTCAACTTTATTTTTTATTTCTTCAGTTCCCATTTTTCTAATTTGTAAACTAAATGCAATGTTATCAAAAACATTCATTTGCGGATAAAGAGCATAGTTTTGAAAAACCATAGCTATGTCACGATCTCTTGGATGGATATTATTAACAATATTGCCACCGATAGAAATTTCTCCGCTAGTAATGGTTTCTAAACCAGCTGTCATTCTAAGAAGCGTGGTTTTACCACAACCCGAAGGACCTAATAAAACAACAAATTTTTGATTACTTATAGTGAGATTGATATCCTTTAAAACTTCAACAGAGCCAAAATTTTTTTTGATATTTTTATATTCTACTTCAGACATTTATTAATCCGTCTAATTGATTACTATCTCCAGCTAAATCTAGAATGGTATAGCGATCTCTTATGAACCTAGCATACTTTAAAGCATCTTTGTAAAAATTGCTATCAAGTTTAGCGTCTTCTGGGGTTCTTAGCGCCCCACATTCTCCCATTGAATTCCAAATTGTATTATAGTCCAACATCTTTTCTCTAAGTGGCTGAACAAATTCAAGCCAATTTTTTGAGAAAAAATTATTAATATAATCTGATTTTTCTGTATCAAATAATTTTGGTTTCATTATCTCTTTTATGTTGTCTAACATTGGTTCTCCAAGTTTTTGAATAATTTCTTCTTCGGGTATTTCTGTAGGATTAATTGTTGGTGGGCTATCATTGTTCAAAATGGCATTTTGAAATTTTGATATGCTAATTGTAGCAATGCCAACTTGCTCGCCATGAGAAGTTCCTGGATGTATATCTTTTGCAAACATATCTATATAATGAGAAATTCCGTGTTCTCCCATACTTCCTACGTGAGTTGTTTGAGTAAAAGAAGTTCCTAGCCCCATGATTGCTGAAATTCTTGTTAGTAATGCTAAAGCATTAATGTCGCCAGATGCAATTGATGAAGCGTTTTTTATCATTTCATTTTCATATAAAGCTAGCAAATAATAGGGCGTTGGTTGATAGTCTGTGTTAAGAAGTTTATGGGACATTAGCCAGTCAACTTGAGCTGTAGTACGACAAATAACATCTGCAAAAGCTGCAGCCGTCAATCTTTTAGGACATTTACTTAAAACTTCCAAATCAAAAAAAACTCCCTGCGCATAATGCGCAACTAATGATTTTTTAATCCCTTTGAAAGATATTGAAGCAGTCCCTGTTGTGTAAGCATTCATGGGTGTGGTCGCAAATACAGAATAAACTTTTTTCTCTAAAAAGGTTGCATATTTAATACTGTCACTAACCGTACCTGACCCAACTGCGATCATTCCATCATAATTTTGAAGTTTTGTCCTAAGAAAATCAACGCCTTCTATACTTGAAGAAGGTTTTTCCCAAACATATTCATGAATGTTTGCTTTGCCCTTTATATTGTTAATTATTCTTGATCCCATTGCTTTATAAGTAAATGGATCGCTGACTAATAAGAGCTTTTGATTAGGGTGCAACTTATTAATTAATTCTGCTTCCAAGCCATCAAGACTCTCAGATATTTCTATTTTCTTTATAGGGATTCCATAATTTTTATTATCAGCAGGATTAATCCACTTACCATTAGAAAGATCATCAATAACTCCGTTGTGTTTATTCATGTTTGTATTTTTCTGTAAATTCAACGAGTGATTTATTGATTGATTTATTAGAGTCATAAACATTTTTATAAATATTAATTAAATCTTCATATTTAGATTTATTATTAAGATTTGGTTTAATTAATTTTGTTTTACCGCTCATTTTTTCAGCGGATTCTTTTATGCTTCCATACCAGCCCGCTCCATAAGCTGCAATCATTGCAGCGCCCAAAGATGATGCTTCTACGGTGTCTGCTATTAAAACATTTTTTCCAGAAGCATCAGCTAACATTTGAACCCATGTTGGGCTATTAGCGCCGCCCCCAATTGCTAAATATTCTTTAACATTAATTCCTGTTTCTTTTTCAATGTTTTGGGTTCTAAAAACTGCATCTAGGGTTAATCCCTCTAATATTGATCTATAAATATGGTATGGGGTGTGGCTTATACTTAATCCTGCAATAACACCTCTTGCATAGGAATCCCAATACGGATCCATAACTCCTCCTGTATAAGGTTGCAATATTAAACCATCACTTCCTATAGGTATTTTATTAACCTGTGTTTCAAGATTTTTAAAAAAGTTTTTATCTTTTCTATCGCCTTGAATAAATTGATCTACGTACCAGTTAACAAGTAAGGCTCCTGACAATAGAACATTTTCAAAAATATATCCCTCTCCGTGAGCAGCTATTTCAGTTCTCCAATTTCTAGATATTTTGTAATCATTAGACCATACTCCTGAAACAACAGCCGAACCCAAATTTATATAAGCACGATCTGACTTCGTACAATTCGTTCCCAATCCGGCAAGCTGACCATCACCACCAGCAGCAAAAATTTGCAAACCTTCCTTCAGCCCTGTTTCTTTAGCGGCATTCATGGAAACTTTTCCAATCAATGATCCAGGTTTAAATGATTTTGGGAGTTTTGATTCATCTATTTCTAAATGACCAAGGATTTCCTTTGACCAACATTTATTTACAACATCAAACATACCGTGGGGATCTGAACTTATCCAACCAGTATTAAATTCACCTGACAGCCGATGAACTAAAAAAGCTTGAACATCAGCAAAACAATTAACCTGATCAAAAATTTTTCTTTCATGTTTTTTAAGCCAAAATACTCTATATAAACAAGGACATGGGTCTTTAGGCCTACCGGTAATCTCATGAATACGATTGTCTCCCATGATTTCATTTAACTCTTCAACTTCTTCAACTGCTCTTTTGTCCATCCAAACCGTAGCAGGATAAACAGCAGCTCCTTGATTATCTAATTTTGCGAGGGTCTCCCTTTGATTTGATATAGCTATAGCATCAACTTCATTTATATTTATTTTTTTACTTAGCTCATTACAAGAAACGCAAAAGGCATTCCACCAGTCTTCAACATTTTGCTCAAACTTTTCTAAGCTTGGATTGTTTAAGGGTATATCGCATCTGCCTTCAGCAATTGCATTACCGTCAATATCCCATGCTATTGCCTTCGTAGATTGAGTTGAACTATCAACTCCAATTACAAGACGACCCATACTAGTAATCTTGCTTTGTAGGCGTTACAACAATTTCTTGCATAATAACTTTTTGGGGCATCTCGTAAGCAAAAAGTATCATTTTAGCAACATAGTCTGGCGAAATTCTACCACCTATTCTTTCAATATTTTTTTTATAAGCGGCTAAAGTATTTGGATCTGTAATGCCCTTTAACACCTCGGCTTCAATATTACCTGGTGATAAAACAATTACTCTAACATTGTGAGGAGAAAGATATCCTCTAATACTTTCTGAAATGGCATGAACAAAATATTTAGTGCCACAATATACCGTATGATCTTCGTATACTTTCCTACCTGCAATTGAGCTCATATTAACAATCGTTCCAGATTTACGTGCCTTCATATCACTCATAACAGCAAAAATTCCATTCATGACCCCTTTAGTATTAACGTCAATCATTTCATCCCACTCTGAAGGATCTTGGGTGCTTATGTCCGCGAGTCTTGCCACTCCAGCATTATTAAATAACATGTCTGTCGGCCCATATTGTTTTTCTGCTTCTCTTATTGCTGTCACAACAGCGTCCCTATCTCGGACATCAACTTTTTTACATATAGAGTTTTTAAGATTGAATGATTCCATAATTTCCAATCTTCTAGCTAATAGCAGTGTTGGGTATCCGGCGTTTGAGAAAGCTTTAGCAGTGGCTTCGCCAATTCCTGAGCTGGCACCTGTAATTACCGCAAGAGGTTTTGTCATTTAAAAAATTTTTATATTTCTATTAACTCAACTAGGGCGATTATATCTATCGCCCTAGTTATTAATATTTAATTATTAAACTCCAACGGTTTTGTTAAAGTTCTTACCAATTGAGTCCATACACTCTTTAGCTGATCCATACTCACCAGCCCAATATCTACCTAATTCAATAGGTATCATATTACTAGACATGTCTGCCCATTCTGGAAGATCTGGCTCTGAGCCCATATCATTAAAGATCGCATCTCTAACAACGTCTAAGTGACGAGTTGTTCCATTACCACTTCTTGCGTTGGCTTTGATACGCTCATCATCATAAACACCAGCTCTAGTTGGTCCAGTACCACCACCGAGTGCAGTGATATAAACCTGAGTCTCATAGCTAGTTGCCCATTGAGCAAATAACCATGCAGCATCTTTGTTCTTTGAGTATTTAGATACAGCCAGTGAAGATCCTCCTTGGTGAGCAACACCAGGGATTTCTCCATAACCACAGTCACCTGTTTGTCTTAGTGGACTTGCTGGTGCAGGACACGCAGCTGCCATCATTTTTCCTTGAACAGCAGATTCATCTGAATCCCACCATGGGAAAAATTCACCCCATGAAATAGTTTGGGCAGACCCACCTTGAAGTATGTCTTGACCCTGTCCATCCCATGTCCAACTTGTAACACCTGAAGGCATAGATTCTTTTAGCTTTGTCCAATAATCCATACCTGCTAGACCATTTGCATCATTACCTGCAAAACTTCCATCAGGGTTAGTAATTGAACCACCAAAAGCCCAACAGAACATTGTCCAATCACACTCTAAGCTGTAGTGTCCGGATTTCATCTGTCCATTAGTGCCATAAATTGGTTTACCGTCAGGATTGAGGTGTCCCAATTTTGCTGCCTGAATTGTCTGAGCATTCTTCATGTACTGATCAAAAGTAGTTGGTACTGTTAGCCCTAGCTCTTTATAAACATCATCTCTGTACATCATAATGAATACAGGGATGTCATAAGGAACTCCTACCATTGTTCCGTCATACATTGAGATACCGTCAACAAGAGGGCCTAAGAAATCATCAAAGTTGTAATTAGGCATAGCTAAATCTGGTTTAGCTGCATACAACTCTCTAGGATCCTCAGCGTCACCTCTAAAAGCAGCCATCCAACTTTGATCTAAATAATAAGTATCATAAGTTCCAAGCCCTGAAGCAACGTCAAGAGTAAGTTTTTGCAAAACTTGCTCAAGTGGCAAAACTTCAATCTCAACCTTAATTCCAGTTACTTCTTCGAAGAAAGGTTTTAAGGTTGTGTTAATAGCATTAGATGGAGGAGTTGATTCAGTTGCCAATGTAACTGTTTGGCCTCTGAAAGGAGATGATACATCTTTTAACCAATCCATCATATCCCCTCTCCATTCTATATTAGTAGCAGCATGAGCTTGTGGAATAAACTTTCTGCTCATAGTGCCCATTGTGCCTAAGCAACCAGCTCCTAGTCCAAGCATTCCGGCATTTTTAAGAAAATCTCTTCTCTTCATGTTGCCGTTAACGTACTTGCCTACGATGTTTGCTAAGTGCATCTTTCTATACATATCGCGCATATATATTCCTCCGTTATCAAAAAAATTTTTGCATTTTGGTTAGGTTTATTCAAGGTTTTCTTAGTGTTTTTTCATTATTTTTTGTTTTTTTAAGTTGACTTTTATAAAATATTTAAGAACAGGGGTTTAGTTAATTTAAACAAGTTTTATGTTAATAAGATTTAAAATCCCAAATAATCAATTAAAGTATATACTTAATTAATAATGGACTCAAAAAAATCTTACTCTTTGCCAGGCGGCTTTATAAACTCTGATAGCTCTTTGCCATGGCTATTGCCATTAATCACTATGCTTGTGGTATTTGCAATTATTCCATTTTTTTACAATATTTATCTTAGTTTTCATGAGTTTGTACCAGCCAAAAGAGCTTTGCTGTTTGTTGGATGGGATAACTGGATAAGGTTATTTACAGATGAGGTTTTTTGGGGATCATTAAAAGTTTCTCTTTATTACACTTTTATGTGTTTGGCAATTCAATTGGTTCTTGGTATGGGAATTGCGCTGCTAATTGACTCTGATGATCCTGGTTTTGGAATAATTAGATCTATATTAACTCTTACGCTTGTGATACCGCCTGCAATAGCTGGAATGATATTTTTAATTATGGAAGATGCTAACTATGGACTTATAACCTGGGGATTAAAATCTATGGGGTTAATTGGCCAAGAAGATACAATCTTAGCAGACCCAACATTAGCATTGTGGGGGGTTATGCTTGTTGATATTTGGCAATGGACACCTTTTATGGTTTTAATTTTAGTTGCAGGATTAAGATCTCTACCAAGCGAGCCTTTTGAGTCAGCAATGATTGATGGTGCACGACCATTTCAGGTTTTTAGAAGATTAACTTTGCCAATGCTGCATAAGGTTATTGCTGTGGCTGTATTAATTAGAGGAATAGACTTATGGAGAATGGTGGATTATGTTTTTGTTTTAACTTCTGGGGGGCCGGGAACATCAACATATACTCTAAGTTTATATGCATGGCAAAGATTCACTTTTGTTCAATGGGGCTATGGGGCTACGATAAGTCTTTTTTCTTTAATAGTGATCTTAATTGTGGGTAATGCTTTTATACATTTTGCGAAAGTGAAGTGGTAAAACAATGAATAAAGTATTAAAACAAGTTTTGGGATGGTTCACTGCGGCAGTGTTTTTCTTTCCAATTTACTTTTGGATTACCGTTTCAATAAAAAAAGATAAAGATATTTTTGCACTACCTCCTAAATTATTTAATTTTGATATTTCACTAGAAGCGTATGAGGAGGTATTTGGAATTTCTCGATTCTTGTATGTGGAGGATATGGGGGCTGTGCGCCCTGGCGGCGGAGATTTCTATATGATGCCAAATCTAGTTGATAGTATTATAATTGCTTTAGGATCAACTGGTCTTGCAATGTTAATTTCCATTTTGGGAGCTTATTCTCTTTCAAGAATTCCTATTAGAGGTCAACAACATTTCATGGGCTGGATACTATCAACAAGAATGATGCCTCCTGTAGCAGTAGCAATTCCAATGTTTTTTATTTATAAAAATATTGGTTTAATGGATACACACTTAGGTATTATCATTATTCATGCTTTAATGAATCTTCCTCTAGCAGTCCTATTAATGAAAAGTTTTTTTGATGATATACCTAAAGACATTGACGAGGCGGCTCTTTTAGATGGCGCATCAAGGTTTTATGTTTTTTGGAGATTAATAGTTCCTTTAGCAATAGGAGGTATTGCGGCTACAGCTGTTCTTTGTTTTATTTTTAGTTGGACTGAGTTTATTTTTGTTTTGATACTTACACAAACCGGCCTAAAAACTATTCCTGTAGTATCTACATCATTTGTAACATCTACTGGAACAGCGTGGGATAATATGGCAGCTTTAGGTACTGCTGCTATTATTCCTGCTTTTATTTTTATACTACTAGTACAAAGGCACTTGGTGAGGGGCTTAACTCTAGGGTCAGTGAAACAATAAGGCAATTTGCTCAGAAAAATTTTTGCTTATGTAGTTGGTGTAATATTTTTCTTTCCTATTTATTTTTTAATAACTTCTTCATTTAAAAATAATATTGACATTTTTGCGCTACCACCAAAATTATTTTTTTTTGATATTGATTTTTCAATTTATGAAAAAGTATTTTTTTTTTCAGACATATTCGAAGATAATTTTTTTTCATCTAGAATAATCGATAGTCTAATTATAGGCATTGGTTCTGCCTCATTGACTTTGATAATAGCTATTTATTCTGGATATTGTTTATCTAGAATTAGTTTTAGTTATAGAAAGTTTTTTATTTTAGGAATTTTAAGTGCAAGAATGATGCCATTAATGGCAATTACAATACCGATATATTTTTTATACGCAAAACTTAATTTAATAGATACTTATACTGGTATAATTTTAGTTCACACCTTTATAAACCTACCCTTAGCTGTATTATTGCTAAAAAGTTTTTTTGATGAAATACCTAAACAAATTGATGAAAATGCGTTCATTGATGGCGCTAGTAGACTTAAAATTATTCACAAAATTATAATTCCTTCTGCAAAGAATGGCTTAGCGGTTACTTTTATTTTGTCTTTTATATTTAGCTGGACTGAGTTTATTTGTGCTCTGATGATAGGGCAAATGAATATCAAAACTGTTCCTGTTCAAGCTTCTATTCTTAAAACAATACCAAGCTGGGACTACATGGCTGCATTTACAACTATCTCAATAATTCCAGTATTTATAATGATTTTATTGGTTAAAAATCATTTTGTCAGAGGCTTAACTCTAGGATCTATTAAGGAATAGAATATAATAAAAGTATGGATTTGAAAGAAAACAGACTCTCAATAATTATTAGTGATATAATAAAAAATGGACAAATTGATATCAAATCCTTATCTAAAAAATTAAAAGTTAGTACTATGACCATATATAGGGATGTTGAGGAATTTACTAAAAGTGGTGTTATAAAAAAAGAAAAAGGAATTTTATCTTCAAGCCAAACATTTACTCTTGAATATTTTCATGATGTAAGAGCAAATTTAAACTTGGCCCCTAAAATTAAGACTGCAGAGGAAGCTGGAAAAATAATTAAGCCTAATTCATTTGTTGCAATTGATGATAGCACTACATGTCTACAGTTTGCAAATTTTCCTAAATATTTTGAGAATACAACAGTTGTAACAAATAATATAAAATTAATTAATATTTTTAGTAAAAATCCAAAAATTAAAATAATTTCATTGGGTGGTAGATATAACAGACCCACAGGAAGTTTTTTGGGTCTTTCTACAGAAAATACAGCTTCTCAAATCCCATGTCATTATCTATTTATGTCTTCCTCTTCTCTAGATGGTACTAAATTATATACACACGACGAAGATGTATTTAGAACTAAAGCAATTCAAATGATAAACTCTGAAAAAAAATACTTTCTTTGTGATTCATCAAAAATAGGAAAAAAGGCTATGAATGTACAAGCAGACTTATCAAATTTTGAAAAATGTTTTTTTGCAGGTAATTTTTTTGATAAAGGATTTGAAAGCTTGCTCAAAAAGAAAAAAATTAATTTTGCCTACTTCAAAACAAAAAACTAGCTATCAAGCTCATTAATCTTATCAACTTTTTTTCCCGATCTTTCAGAATGAAATTTATTGTTTAACCAAATATCAGTATACATCAAGGCATTTGGGGTTCCGGTTACAAGGGCGCCAAATGTAATAATTTTTGCATTATTGCTTGCAATTGATCTTTCCGCTGTATAGGCATCATTGACACAAACTGCTCTTACACCTGAAAATTTATTAGCAACTATCGCCATACCAGCGCCAGTACCACAAACTAAAATACCTCGTTCAAAATCATTATTTTGAATCTTTTTAGCTAAACTTTTTCCTACATCAGGATAATCAACCTGCTCCTCTTCATTAACACCAATATCTGTTACTTCAATTCCTTTTGACTCAAGATGTGCTTTTATTGAGTCTTTTAGGTCTTTTCCTAAATGATCAGCTCCTATTATTATTTTTTTAAGCATATTTAATTATATATTTAAATCGCTCCAAGGTACATCTAGTTTTTGATCTTTGCAGATACTTAATAAAATATTATTTAAAATTGGTAGCTTTTTTATATCTACATGTTGTTGAAAAAAGATTTGGAGATCTTGAATTAACAACGCTCCTTCAATTGTTTCTCCTTTTAGTTCATTAGAAATAATTTCAGAGTATTTTTTATTTTTTGCTAAAAATTTTCCAAGGGAGCCATTTCTACCAGTACCAGATGTAACATGTAAATCCCCAAGTCCTGAAAGTCCATAAACTGTATCAGTCCTTCCACCCATTGAAACTACCAAAGAATTCATTTCGTTTAAACAATGTGAAAATAGTGCTGATTCTGGATTAAAAATTTTTTTATTATTAGAATAGTATATTTGAGAGTATCCTATAATAATTGCGTAAATATTTTTCAAAGCAGCACTAGCTTCTGATCCTATTAAATCGCTTAGTGTATTAATAATATAAAAATTATTTTTGAAAATATTTGATATTTGAATTGCTATATCTAATTCCTCATTTACAAAACATATATTTGTTAAATTTTTATTTGCTAATTCTTGAGCCTTACAAGGACCAGTAACAGCCGTAATATTAATATCTTGGTCAATATTTTTTAGAATCTTATTTGGAAAAATATCTAACTTGTTATTGTCATTAACATACATTCCCTTTGTAATTAATAAAAATTTCTTTTTTTCAATATTAAATTTTTTTACATAATCAATAAACCAGTCCAAGCCTTGTGAATTTACCCCAACTACAACTACATCAGCTTTATCAATATCCTCCTGGGTCATTTCATTATTATGTTTTGCAATAGTATTAATTAACTGAACATCAAGTATTGGATGGTATGACTTTTCTTTTATAGAATTAATTATTTCTTTATCTAAATTTGTACCAACTATCAAAGCGTTGTGACCATTATTTGTAGCAGGGATTGTAATAGCAGTTCCCATTACTCCAGCACCAATTGATAAAATATTAGACATTATGAAATAAATTGGCCTCCATTAATCTCAATAATTTGTCCTGTTAAATATCCGCTCATTGTATTAGAGCAAAGAAAAACAATTGGCCCTACACAATCTTGAGGACTTCCGATCCTTTTCATTGGTATTTTTAACCTCGTAGCTTCTAATTTTTCTTTAGAAGAATATTGTTCATGAAATTTAGTATTAATCGTGCCTGGAGATATGGCATTAATTCTAATATTGAAAGGGGATAATTCAGATACAAGAGATCTTGTTATGCCAGAAACAAAAGCTTTTGAAGCTGCATAAACGCTTGATCCTGCGCTGCCTCCAGTTCTGGCACTAATAGTAGAAACATTAACAATGCATCCTGAATTATTTTTTTTAAATACGTCTGATGCTTTTTTAGTAGCAAAATATGCTGATTTAGCATTCAAATCAAATATTTCCAAAAACTCACTTTCAGATATTTTTTCTAAATTGTACCTACCTATCATTGTACCTGCATTATTAACCAATATATCTAATCCATCTAAATATTTTATAGCATCATTCATAAAATTATTTACATTTTTTAAATCATTAAAATTAGATTTAATTACTTTAAAGTTTTTGTTATTGGTTTTTGAAAGTATTTTTTCTTCTAATCCATCAGTTGAATTATTACCATGAAATATTACTTGGGCACCTAAGGTTAAAAATTCTAAAGCAGTGTGAAATCCTATACCTGTACTTGAGCCCGTTACTATAACTTTTTTATTTTTAAACTCCTCAAAATTAATAATCATTTTAGTTCATCTATAACAAAGTCTGGCATGCCAGTTACTTGTAAGTCCGATTTAATACTGTGAATTGTATCAATATCTGAAATTTTTTCAGAAAAGTTTTTCTTATGTATGCCATTTTTTATCAAAAGTGATTTAATTCCAAAGTTATTAGCGCCAGCAATATCATTAAAAAGCGAGTCTCCTATCATAAGTATTTCATCTTTATTTTTTAATGATTTAGCTTGAACATATTCATAGATTTCAATTCCTGGTTTTCCAAAAACATAAGTTTTTCCTCCTATTTTCTTGTAAAATATTGCTAAATCACCAGTTGATGGATGGATATCTTTCCCAGATATGCCCAATATGTCTGGGTTAGAGCAAATAAGTGGTATATTTAATTTTAATGCAATTTTCATTTCTTTATGTGCATTTTCAAAATCATGAAAACCAGCAGTTGAAGTAAGCAATAAAAAATCTGCATGTTCTAAATTAGTAGTTTTATTAAAATTAGTATCTTTCAATAATGGGTAATCTATTCCTATGGGATAATAATTTTTACCTATGTCCTTACAAGGTCCTTTATTTTCAGTTAAATAATTAAGACAAACATCACCAGAGGTGATAATTTCTGTTTTTAAAATGTGTTTGGCGCCCATCTGTTGAAGCCTTCCTATATTATCAGAAGATTTTTTACCAGAATTACTAACAACAAAAATTAATTTATTTTCTTCTAAAAGATCTTTAAATATCCTTTCAGCGTTTGGATATAAATTTTCTCCATTATGGATTACACCCCACTGATCAAAAAGAAATACATTAAATTCATTTTTAATATCATAAAGTGACTCTAAGCATTTCATTTTAATTTATAAAACCCCCTGCAATTAAAGCTGAACCAAATGAAGCCTGAGTAGATAATGGGGTAACTAATTTAATATCTAGAATTTTAGATCTAATCTTGTTCCAATTATCATTGTTTGAACCACCGCCAACAGTAAAAATCTCATTGGGATAATCTCCTCCAATTTCTTTTAATCTTGAGTAACATAATTTCTCTACATTTGATATTCCTTCTAATATTGCTTGAAAAAAAATTATTTCTGAATCAGGCCTAGGTTCTAAAATTGCTTTTTTATTAGGATCGTTATATGGAAATCTCTCTCCTGTTTTAAATAAGGGGTAATAATCCATACCAGTTAGTTTAGAAGGATTGACTTGTCTAGAAAGTGATTCAATCTTATCTTCAAATAAATGCTTTAGGATATTCCCTCCCACATTTGAAGCCCCACCTGCAAGCCACTTGCTTCCTAGTTTATGGCTATAAATACCATAATCTTTGTTAAATATAGGTTTTTTAGATATGTACTTAACTACTAAACTAGATCCTATAGATGTAACTGCTTGACCAATTTTATTTGCTCCAGTTGCTAAAAAGGCGGCAATGCTATCTGTTGTACCTGCTACAACTTGAGTTTTTTTATTGAAACCTAAGTCTAAGAGTTCTTTATTTTGTAAAAAATTTAATGTCGTTCCGGGTGATAAAATTTTTGGCAGGCTTTCTTGATTTATTGGCAATTTAGCAATCCAATCTGGCCATTTTTTATTCACACAATCATATCCTAATTTTAATGAATTATTATCATCAGAGTAAATAAATTCATTAATAATTTTACCTGCTATCCAATCAGCTTGGTGTAAAATTTTATATGATTGGATATCTTTTTTCTTATCTTTGATGATTTTTAGTGCTCTTACTAAAGCATTACTTGAACTAGATACTATGGGATGATTATCAGAGATTTTTTCAACTAATTTACCTTCATTAATGGAAGATGTATCATTATACATTATCGCATTGGATAAAGGCATTCCCACAAAGTCAGTTAGGAGCACTGTGCCTGATGTACCATTTACAGAAATCTTATTAATTGATTGTATATCAAAATTTTTTTTTAAATTATTACTAAGCTCTATAAAAGCATTCCACCAAATATAAGGGTCTTGAGAAATTATATTATTTTTCTCTAAAGGGAGAGGTATTGGAACTTGGCAGTTATAAATTTCCTTTTTATCTTTATTAATTACCGATGCTCGAACACCGGATGTACCAAAGTCAATACCAAGAAACATCAATTAATTGTCTGTCTATATATCTCTGCATCCCAATTTAGCAATTCATTTTCTTGATTTTGAGTAAAATATTTTATCTCATTATCTAATTGGACTCTTAATAAAATTTCTATAAAGCAATCCATCATTTCTCTTGCTGCATCAATACAACTGTTAGATTCAAACAGACCGTATTTTTCTATAATTAAAAAAGGCGGGGGCTTAATTTCCTTTTTCTTCATCTCTGAATTAAACTTATTAGCATCATCTGAGGATTTAAAAACGGGAACACCTGGTCCTAAGAAAATTACATGATCTGGATATAAAGATTTAGAAAAAATTTCTAGTAACTTTTTATCAGATGTTTGAAAAATCCTATATTTTTCAGTATTTTTAAAAATATAATCAGTAACTTCTACCTCATCATCAATATCATATAGCGGGCATGAGTCATTATATACTTGGTCTAATTTATCGTGAGTTTCAATTAATAGATCATAGGTTCTTTCAAGGCTATCTCCAGCTACTATCAATCCATGATTTTCTAAAATAATAATTTGAGTATCACTTTTTATTATACTTTTCATCAAATTTGTTAAAGGCACGCCTGGTCTTATATAAGGTACAAATACTATATCTTTACCAAGTTTTTGTTTTAATAATTTTTCTGAATTCACATAAACTGCATTAGCAATTATAGAAGTAGAGTGTACATGTAATACGTATTTAAATTTAAGTAATGCGTGGAAAGAGGTCTCAGTCGAAGGACGCAGATCATTATTGGAAATGATATCCTCTACAAAATTATCATCAACGTCATTGCTAATTTTTTTTTGAATTGATTTTAGGTTTACTTCAACAAATATATCTTTTTTTAAAGAATCTTCTAACCATGTTCCTGAAGCTTTAATAAACATACTATCATCAAGTTTAATGGAAGTATTTCCTCCAGCTGCCTGAACCAGATTTTTATTCGAACCAAGTTTATATGAAATTTCTTTGAAATTTTTAAGTTCTTCTTCTACAGAAGAATTAATATTTACCATATGACTTAATTGCCTCAACTATTATTTTCATATATTTATTTTCAACAAGCTTGGGCTTACCATTTATTCTTGCAATTGTAATTTGTTTACAAAGTATTTCAAACTCTTCTGTCAAAAACATTGCTTCTTCCAAATCTTTACCACAAGTAATAGGTCCATGATTTGCCAACAGACATGCTTTCCTATCCTTAAGAGCTTTTAATGCTGCTTTAGATAATTCCTTTGAGCCTGGAAGGGCAAAAGTTGAACATTTAATGGTGTCGCCACCCATAAACCCAATCATGTAGTGATATGGCTTAATGTCTTTTCTTAAGATCGACATCCCAGATCCATAAGCAGGATGATTATGGACTACAACATTGAACTCTTTTCTATTTTTTAAAATATCTAAATGAAACATCCACTCACTAGATGGTTTCCAAATTCCTTGATGTTTGCCTTTATTATCAACAAAAACAATGTCTTTTGCTTTCATCCCATCATAGGATATCCCAGAAGGTGTAATGAGCATGCCGTCTTTCCATCTGACGCTGATATTTCCTGCTTTTCCTTGATTTAATCCTTTTTCTTCAAGAATTAAGCATGCTTTAATTATGCTTTCTCTTACTTGTTTTTCTTTTTTATTCATGTTTGTCCTTTCTAACAAATCTTATTAATTAGCTTTTTGTTTTCTAAATAATTTTTTAAGTCTTCAGCTATTACTTCGGCTGCATAATAGACAGTCTTGATCGAGGCTCCCGCAATATGCGGAGTTAATGTAACATTGTCAAGTTTTCTTAAGGGATGGTTTCCTGGCAATGGTTCAATATCAAATGTATCTAACGCCGCACCACTCAGATGTCCGCTTTTAAGATTATCTAACAAAGCATCATAATCTACCAGGGGACCTCTTGCGGTATTAATAAAATAAGAATGTTTTTTCATGTTACTAAATTCAGGACCTGCAAAAAATTTTTCTGTTTCTTTTGTTACTCTCGCGTGTAGCGATACTACATCTGATCTTGATAAAAGCTCTTCTTTTGAAACTCTTTCAATATTATTCTTTTTATCAATTTCATCTTTCTCCACAAACGGGTCAGTAAAAATGATTTTACAACCAAATGGTATTAATAAATCCCTTACTCTTTTCCCAATATGACTATATCCGACAAGACCAACGGTGAGTTCAGATAATTCTCTTCCTGTAATATCAAATCTATAAAGGTCTCCCCTCCATTCACCATTAATCATACTTTGGTGACCTTTTGTAACTAATCTCGTTTCAGATAATATTGATGCTATCGTGAACTCCGCTACTGCTGATGCGTTTCTTCCCGGGGCATTAACAACAGTAATGTTATTTTTTTTACAAGCATCTATGTCAATATTTACTGGACCACCTCTTGATACTCCAATAAATTTTAAATTTGGAAGTTTTTCAATAATTGCTTCAGTAATCGGCGCCAAATCAGTGATTAAAATTTCATTGTCTTTTACAATGCTTACAACATCTTCTTCGGTTCCAAAGTATTCTTTTACTTTAGAAAAATTATCTTTTCCGTAATCATTATGAAAAGGACCATCTGGCCATTCGATATCTTTTTTTAAGAAGTCAAGATCATAGCTATTTAATTTTTTTGATATTACTTCTTCAAAAATATCAGCTTTCATAAAGCGATCACCATATATGCTAATTTTCATTAATCATTTTCCTTTAAATCAGAGTAAGAATTCCAAAATGGGCCCATATTTTGATATCCTTTTTTATATGTTTCAAAAGCATTATTATATATGTCGGATAGCTCCTCATCATAATTTTCAATTTTACTTAAGTAGGGATTTATCCAATCTTTATTTGAGTCTTCATATTCTTTGTAATGCTTAAGTGCTAATAAGCCCACGATGCAGGCACCTGCAGCACCCTGTTCACTATTATTTATAACTTGAACATCATTTTTGGTTACGGCACCAACAATCTTTCTTACTAGATTACTTTTGCTAGCTCCACCAGTTAACATTAGTAGATCTAATTTAGCTCCGAATTCTGTGTAGCAATCCCTACATGCATAAGCTAATCCTTCATACAAAGCTCTAACTAAATCATAGGTAGATGTTGTGGTGCTTAATCCTAAATATTGAGCTCTGGCTTTAACGTTTACAAATGGTCCTCTTTCGCCATTTGGTGAAATAAAAGGGTGGTAAAAAATTTGAGCGGGACTAGATTTTGATGCACCGTCCTCAAATATTTTTAATATTTTATCTTTGTCTGCCTTTAAGCTTGAATAGTCGCCTATGATTGTAGAAAAAATATCAATTAACCAATCTGTATTTAAAGAGGCTACCATATTTGATATCATCTTGGCATTCGCATTTGAGCCAGAAATTGGAAGTGTATATCCTAATTGTTTTGAGGTATCGGCTTGTTTTTTTTCAAAGTCTACAAAAATGTGTATCCCGGCTGTTCCTAGGACAGTACATCCAATTTTTTTATTTTTATTAACAAAACCACTTCCGATACCAGAACAAACTATATCTACAGGAGCTAGTATAATAGACAGTCCTTCTTTAAGACCTAGTGCTTTTGAAGCATCACTGCTTAATTTTCCAATATATTCGGTACTATCTATCATGTTAGGTTGCTTTGGTTTCATATCTTTAAAATCAAGTATCTCTAAAATTTTATCATCATATTTTCTAGTCACAGGGGATCCCCATGTCATATTTCCCGAGCCAATTTCTGTAAGTAAATCACCTGTCATTTTATGAAATATCCAATCTTGGCATCTCAATACCTTATCAATTTTCGCAAACCTATCAGGTTCATTCAAATAAATATGAAACATCTGTCCTGTTTGCATAGAGGAATTCAATCCTGTATGAGTGATAGAGGTTATACTTTTACCAATGTTGTTATTTCTCCACTCATCAATTAAATCCCCTGATCTGCCATCAAGCCATAAAGCTGCATCGCCTACAGGATTTTGAGATTTATCTATGGGCCAGCTACCGTCTCCTTGGCCTGTAATAGATATTGCAATAACATTATCTACGAGATCTCCCATCTTTAATTTAAGTTTAGAAAATGCCTGTACAACCTTTGACCATGTTTCTTCTAGGTTTTGTTCTGCCTTGTTTCCTTTTCTGTAATAAACTTTATTAGGGACGGATGCTGTCTCTATGAGCTTGCCCTCAAGTGTAAAAGCGACAAACTTGATCAAGGACGTACCAGCATCTAGTCCGATAATGATTTCTTTTGCCATTAAATTCCGTTGAATATAACTTCTTCAGAATCTCGATTAAAAGCATTAATGGACTCTGAAGGAAAATGCATTTTTATATCAGAGCTTGGTTGAAAGTTTCTGTCTGCCACGCTTATAATTGATGAGCCGCCAATTTCAATTCCAATATGAACTTGATCTCCTAGCCAATGATAGGTGGAACTTTCTGCCTTGCCTTCTAAATTTGTAGTTTCTTTATTAAAGTTAATTTTGTGAGGGCGAATACCTAAAGTAATAATTTGTTCATTCGCAATTTTATTTAAATTTTCTTTGTTTAACTCATTATTAGAATACTTAATAGAAAAATTTTTTTCATCTTTGTCATTTAAAATTTCGAAAGTCAAATGGGTTTCTGTTTTTAAAACTTTTGCTTTGAGAATGTTCATTGGTGGCTCTCCAATAAAAGATGCAACAAATACATTAGAAGGTTTAGAGCTGATGTCATAAGGAGAAGCTAATTGTTTAAGATCTCCCTCTTCCATAACTGCTATTTTATCTGCGAGGGCAACTGCTTCAGTTTGGTCATGTGTAACAAAAATAACAGTTTTATTATTATGTTGAATATAATCTTTAACTCTCGCTCTAAGAACCGCTCGAAGCTGGGGCTCAAGCTGTGACATAGGCTCATCTAATAAAAGTGCATCAGAATCTCTTACAAGAGCTCTTGCTAAACTAACTCTTTGTTGTTGTCCTCCAGATATAGAGGGAGGATATCTTTCTAAAATATCAGTTATTTCGAGTAATTCTGAAACTTCTTTTACTTTACTATCAACTTCATTTTTTGAAATTTTTTCTTTCATTAAGCTAAACGCTATATTATCCCTAACAGTTAGTGGGGGATAAAGAGCATATCCTTCGAACGCCATAGCAACATTTCTTTCTGCCGGCTTTAAATCATTAACAAGCTTACCACTAATTTTTATTTCACCTGATGTAATAGTTTCAAATCCAGCGATCATTCTTAAGGTTGTTGTTTTTCCACAACCCGAGGAACCAAGGAGAGCTAAAATTTCCCCTTCTTCAAGATTTAAGTTAAAGTTATTTACTGCTTTTACATCTGTTCCTGCCTTAATTTCAAATATTTTGTTGAGATTATTTAATATAACTTTGGACATTTATTCTAAGTTCCTTTTTGTAATAGCGTCAAAAAAAAGACATTTATCCTCCTTAAAGGACACATATAGTTGTTCTTTTTCTTTTATGTTTTTAGCTTCCTCCTCGCTCATTGAGCACAAAAGCTCTAAGCCATTAGAAAGCTTAACCAAAAATACTATTCTTAAATTTAATGGTGTTTTAGTTCTAAACTCAACTTTTAAAGATTCTTCAGTTTGTTGATTTGATAAATTAATGTCTTCTGGGCGTATACCAACAATACATTCTCCATTTTCTATACTTGTCTTTCTTTGTAAGATAATTTTTTCACCATTACATTCAGCTATTACACGATTTTCATTTTTACTAATGACCGCATTAAAGTTGTTTATAGTTGGATCACCAAAAAGTTTCGCTGTAGTTAAAGAAGAAGGTTTTTCATAGATATTTTTTGGTAAGTCAATATCATTAAACTTTCCATCGTATAAAACAGCAATTCTATCAGCTAATGCCATTGCCTCTCTATAATCTTGAGATATATAAATTACTGTCGTATTAAATTCTTTAAGAACTTTTGGTAGTTCTAATCTCATTTCAAATCTTATTTTTGCATCTACGTTTCTCAAAGGATCATCTAGTAGAACTACCGATGGTCTGTTTACTAAACTTCTGGCAAGAGATGTTCTTTGTTTTTGTCCATTTGATAATTCTTTTGGATATTGATTAAGAACATGATCAATTTTTAAGAGATTTGCTATTTCTTTAACTTTGGAATCGATTTCATCTTGCGAAATATTATTTGCCTTTAATGGACTGGCGATGTTTTCGTATGCTTTCATATGGGGGTAAAGAGCAAAATTTTGAAAAGCCATTGAAACATCACGTTCTTCAGGATGTAAGTCATTTATAACTGCGTTTTCCATTTTTATTTCACCTGAATCAGGAAGGAGAATGCCTGAAAGCAATCTTAATAAAACAGTTTTACCAGATCCCGATGGACCAAATATTACAAAAAATTCACCTTTATTAATTTCTGCATTGAGACCTTGTATAACTTTGTCATCCTTAAAGCTTTTTGAAATGCTTTCTAATTTAATGTAACTCATTAACCTTTAATTGCGCCTAAACTCAATCCCTGAACAAGATACTTTTGAATAAATAAAGCCAGTATTAATGTAGGTAAAACTGAAACCACAATACCACACGCGATAAGCCCATATGGAATAGCGCTTGCTGTAATAAATGCTAGGGCACCAACAGTAACTGGCTGAATTGCGCTTGACCCTAAAATCAATGCAAAAACGAAATTATTCCAAGCATAAATAAAACACAATAAAGATGCTGCCGCTATTCCTGGTTTTGCTAATGGAATAGAAATTTTCCAAAAAGATTGAAACCAAGAATGTCCATCTAATCTGTAGGCATATTCTATATCTGGACTTATATCTTCAAAATAACCTCTAACAATCCATAACAATAATGGAAGTGTAATAAGCTGGTATACCCAAATTAGTGCGATATAACTATCGTAAAGGCCTATCTGTGTAAAATATAAATTTAAAGGGATAATTATTAATAATGCAGGCGCAAATCTAAAACTTAAAAGAGTAAAAGCTATATCTTCTCCTCCTTTAAATTTATACCTAGCAAAGGCATAAGCGGCCGGAACACCAAGAACAAGAGTTAAAGCAACTGAAAAGCTAGAAAGTATAGCGCTATTAATTAAATTTTGTTTAAAATAAATATACATCGTTGCAAATCCTGGAATTGAAATTTCCCCTTCCCATATTCCAATGTAGTTTTTAAGGGTTGGCTCATAAAATAAAACTGGTACTTTTCTTAAAATCTCATCATTTGTCATAAATGACATGTTTAAAATCCAAGCTATTGGAAATAGAAAAAATAAAATAATTGCGGCATAAGCAAATATTTTTAAGATAGACCAAATATTAAATTTCATTGAAGTAGCTCACCTTTAGTCTTAATTTTTAATTTTTGCCATTGTTGCACAAACACATGACACAAAAAGTAACAAATTGCCCATAATACAACCATCATCGCAGCTGACTTGCCTATATTAGTATACTGAAAAGTATGAAGGTATGCTGACACTTGAAAGACCATACTGCTTTCTCCAGGTCCTCCTTGAGATAAAGCATAAATTATATCAAATTGCTGAATGCTCTCAAGCAAACGAAAAAGACTGGCGGTTAAAATAAATGGAAATAACATAGGGAGTGTAATTCTAAAAAATTTATAGTATTCAGGAACTCCATCGAGTTCGGCAGCTTCAAAAGGCTGTCTTGGAAGTGACCTTAGGCCTGCTAATAATAAGACCATTATAAAGGGCGTAAAAACCCAAACATCAACCATTATTAATGTAAACAAAACCGTATCTGGATGACTTGCCCAAGTGAATTCACTCAATCCAACAAAGGAGAGAATATAATTCACAATCCCAAAGTTTGGATTTATCATTAACTTCCAAATTAAGGAAGCAAGAGCGGGCGCGATCATCAATGGTAAAATTAGCAAAACACCTAAAATATTATTTAGCCAGTTTCTTTTAGCTAGAAGCAAAGCTATTCCTAACCCTAATAATAGCTCAACAATTATCGTGAAAAAAGTATAGGTCAGAGAAACTTTTATTGTGTTCCAAAAAGAAGCATCAGTAAAAATATTAATATAGTTATCAAACCAAATAAATCCTTTCATATGAGGCATTTTTAAGTTGTACCTTTGAAGAGAATAATAAACTGCTGTAAAGAATGGAATTAATATTCCAACACAAACTAATAATGCGGGAAGAGTTAAGACATATGGGAATAGTTTACGGTTAATTTTCATATTTATTATTGAACGTATCCTACACCGCTTTTGATAAAATTAAACGGTGTAGGTTAAAAGATTTAATCTAAGCTAAACCGACGTCTTTCATCATTCCATCAATCTTGCCTGCAAGTTTATCAAGTGTTTCGCCTACATTTGATCCAGTTTGCATTTCTTGAAGAGCTGCAGCCCATTCTGTTGTTGTTTCAAAGAATAGTGGCTGTGCTGTGAAATGAATTTTTGATCCATCAATTGAGCTGTTATACTGTTCCATATAACCAGGAGATGTTCCACGAATTTTATCATCAAAATCACCTGAAGCCCATACTGACTCTCTAACAGGGTTAACTTGATTGTGCTTAACTCCCCCTGCCATTGCATTTTCAGGACCATTAGCCCATTGCATCCAATACCAAGCAGCATCTTTATTCTTAGAAAAGTTACTCATTGCAAGAGACCAAATCCAAACGTTTGGAGTCGGTGCACTAGCGCTTGGGTTTGGAGTGAATCCATGGAATCCAAAGTTTCCAGCTTCTTTATTGTCTGGGTTACCATTGAAGAAGTATCCTAAAATATCAGCATCAAAAATCATTGCTGAAGAACCTGCTCCAATGTCATTACCAACCTCATACCAAGTATAGTTAGACCAGTTTTTAGGTCCTGAAGATGAGATCATTTTAACCCATTGCTCGTGAAAGTCTTTTGAAGCTTGAGAATTCATCGCGGCTTTTAATTTTCCACCATTGTTCTCAAAATCACTAAGACCATAGTTTGCATAAGCAGACATAAACCCTGGATGGATTGTAGCCCAACTTCTACTTCCTCTAGTTCCTATACCATAAGACCATTCATCTGGGTTTTTGGTAAACCATTCAGCTTGATCAGTCATTTCAGGAAGATTTGAAGGTGGCTTCATACCAGCCTTATCAAAATATCTCTGATTATAAGTAACACTATTTAGCTCAAAGCCCCATGGCATACACCATTGCTTTGATCCTGCGCCACCTGGTACTTCACCAGCTACACCACTCCAAGAACAAGCATCTCTTAAATTACCAACAACGTCGTTCCAGTTGTAGCTAGGATTAGTTTTGCTTGAATCGCCAATATAGTCATTCAAGTCTGCACACCATCCTGCTGGTCCGTAAGTCCAAGTCATATAAGCACCTGTCATAAAAGCATCATATTCTGATGACTTAGATGATAGGGCTGCTGTTACTTTATCAAAATAAACATCTTCAGCAAAAATATCGTACTCGACATTCATTCCAGTCAAAGCTTTGAAATTATCAAGCTCGGCTATCATGGAATCCATGTATGGATGTTTGTTCATTAAAAGCTTTATCGTTGTGCCACTGTGTTTCTTCCAATCAAAGTCTTGTGCGGCTAAAGCACTAGTAACCTGAGTTCCCATTAACTGCGTTAATGCAGCGAACCCAATACCATATTTACCTGCTTTGATTAGGAGATCACGTCTAGACATCTTTCCTTTAAGGAAAGTGTCAACGGCATTCTTCATTTTTGAATGAGACATAAATATATTCCCTCCTACTTTTATTTAATCATTTGAATTTTAGCACGTTTGATGTTAAAAACAACAAAGTTTGTGTTATTTTAGGCCAATAAGCCGATACATAATTTATAAATTCATAAAAAATGACTGATTATTTAGGAGTTATCAACAGCCTCATAAAAGGCGACTATATAAGCCCTTCATCTAAAGAAAAAATATCAATTCCAATTGAAGAAATAAAAATTGTAAAATCAATCATTGATT
Organism: Pelagibacteraceae bacterium; assembly: GCA_002705265.1. GTDB lineage: Bacteria > Pseudomonadota > Alphaproteobacteria > HIMB59 > HIMB59 > HIMB59. The sequence goes on from PAHR01000021.1 coordinate 27,575, forward strand.
TGGAATTTAAATTTTCAAATAAATTATTTAACAAAAAAAATTTGATATTGGCTGGAAATAATTCATACAAAGCTTTCGGGGATAAAGTTGAGTCATCACTTAAAAACAATAATATAAATTATGATCTTAAGATTTTAAATAATTATACTTCTAGTCTTGAGTTTGCTAGAAAATTAGCTGACGTTGTTAAAGATTACGAAAATATAATTGCTATAGGGTCTGGTTCATTAATAGACATTTGTAAATTTATTGCATCTAGCAATAATCAAAAATTAATTGTGTTTTGTAGTTCGCTCACTGCTGCTGCCACAACGAGCACAGTTTCCTTAACTAACAATGGAATAAAAAGTTCATTAAATTCTCATATACCTGAAGCAATTATAATTGATTTAGATAATCTTAAAAAAGCCCCTCCGCGTCTTTTAAGAAGCGCACTAGGTGATGTTTTATGTAGAAGCACATGCCAAATTGATTGGCTTACTTCTCACTTTCTTTTAAAAACAAAATACGACGAGACACCATTTGAACTTCAATATGACGATGAGTCTTTTCTTTTGCATAATTCAAACAAAATATTAATTGGCGATTATGATGCATTGGCTGCATTATCTAGAATGACTCTATTAAACGGTATTGCTGCAATAATTATAGGGTCAACTCATGCGGGAAGTATGGGGGAACATTTAATTAGTCATTACATAGATATGTTTATGGGCGATGACCATCCAGGCACTCTTCATGGAGAACAGGTAGGAGTTGCAACTCTTTTAGTTTCTAGAATTCAAAATCAAATCATAAATAATTCTAATATTTTAGAGTTTAAAAATATTGATATTTCAAAAAAAAAATTCCAAAACCTCTTTAGTAATGATTTGTCATCAAAGATGTATGAGCAATTTAAAATGAAATATTTTGATAGCGAAAAATTAAATAGAATAAATTTTTATTTAAAACAAAATTGGGAGAACCACAGGTCTATTTTGAAGAAACATCTTTTGCCAACAGAAAAAATTAAAAATGCTTTAGAAAACTGTGGCGCTTTAACAAATAACGAGGATCTTAAAATTTCAAATAAATTTTACAATGAAGCTATTGAAAACTCATTTTTACTTAGAGATAGGTTTTCTTACCTTGATATTGCTCACTATACCGAAACTATTAAAAATTATCAATTTATGGAATAAGATTATAAAAATTTTGGAAGATTTAATAATAATAGGTGGTGGAATTAATGGCGCTGGAATTGCGAGAGATGCTGCGGGCAGAGGATTAAAAGTTACGCTAATTGAAAAAGGGGACTTGGGAGCAAAAACTTCTTCATGGTCAACTAAATTAATTCATGGTGGTATTCGTTATTTAGAAAATTATGAATTTAGATTAGTTAGAGAATCTCTTAAAGAGAGAGAAGTAATAAAAAAAATTGCCCCACATATTACAAAGCCGATGCGATTTGTATTGCCCCATGTACCTAGTTTGAGATCAACGTGGTTAATTCGATTAGGTCTCGCTTTATATGATCGGCTTGGGGGGATTACTACATTTCCAAAATCTAGAGTAATTTCATTAAACAAGGAATTTGAAAACAATCCAATTAAATCAAATTTTAAAATAGGATATGAGTACTCTGATTTATTTGTTGATGACTCGCGCCTAGTTCTTTTGAATGCGGAGGACGCTATAAATAGAGGTGCGCGTATTTTTACAAATACAAATATATCTAAAGCAGTAAGAAAAAAAAATAGTTGGAATATTTATTTAGAAAATGGGGATATGTTATCATCAAAAGTTATTATTAATGCTGCTGGCCCTTATGCTTTAGAAGTATTGGAAAATATTTTTGGTATTCATTCAAAGAAAAAAATTCGTCATGTTCAAGGCAGCCACATAGTTGTGAAAAAATTATATAAAGGGGACCAAGCTTATATTCTTCAATTAGACGATAAAAGAATAATATTTTTGATACCATATTTAGAGCAATACACTTTGATTGGAACCACTGATAATGAAGTTAAAAGTTTTGAAAATCCCAAAATAACCAATCAAGAAAAAAACTATCTCATTAACGCAGTAAATAATTTTATAAAAACAAAAATGAGTGAACAGGATATAGTTTGGTCTTATTCTGGGGTTAGACCATTAGTTGAGGACTATAATAAAAAAGCATCAAAAGTAACAAGGGATTATACTTTCGAAATTGAAGAGAAGAATGCTCCAATTCTTACAATCTTTGGTGGGAAGCTAACTACTTATAGAAAGTTGTCAGAACATGCATTAGAAAAGCTTTCAAAATATTTGGTATTTTCTAAAGAATCATGGACAGACAAAAAAATTCTTCCTGGGGGGAGCGCAAAGTCACAAGTAAAAATACAGTTACCAAATAAATTTTTAGAAAGATTTGAGAGTGCTTACGGCAGTAAAATAATCAAATTAAATCAGTATTATAATGAATTAAAAAATGGCGGGGAGATAATTACCAAAGATCTTTATGAATTTGAAATTAAATATTTAGTTAAGGAAGAAATGGCAAAAACATCAGACGATATTCTCTTTAGAAGAACAAAATTAGGTATTAATTTTCCAATAAGCAAAATAGCTAAATTAGAAGCTATTTTAAAAAAATACCTAATATAAAGCTAACATGATCGGTAAATAAAAAATTAAAGAAATATTTAGCTAAATGATAAAAATTAAAAGTTATATTATTTAGTATCTTGTTTTATCAAAATAATTTACCACATATTTAACATGGAACTAATAAAAGATATAAGCCAAGAAAATTTTCTAAAAGAAGTAGTTGAAGAATCCAAGACATTGCCTGTATTGGTTGATTTTTGGGCTCCTTGGTGCGGGCCATGTAAACAACTTACTCCTTTACTTGAAAAAATAGTTAATGAAAATAATGGTAAAATCTTACTAGCTAAAATCAATGTTGATGACAATAAAGAACTAGCTGCTAAACTAAATGTTCAGTCAATACCGACTGTTTATGCGTTTGTTAACGGTAAGCCAATTGATGCATTTCAAGGCGCACAGCCTGAAGATAAAATTAGACAGTTGATCGCAAAAATGATCGAACTAACACCAGGCAATGAAATCCAAAAATTATTAGAGGAAGCAAATAGCAAATTTAAAGAAGAATTATTTGAGGAAGCACAAACTATTTACGAAAAACTTATAGGAATGGATTCTTCTAATCAAAATATAATTATTGGGCTGTTAAGAACTTATTATCAACTTAAAAAAAACAACGAGGCTATTGAGCTTTATGAGTCACTTGACTCTGAAATAATCAAAAACGATGAAATTGAAAAAATTATTAACTTAATTAAATCATTTAATAATCCAGAATTTAATGAAGAAGAACTTAATGAGATAAATAATTTCGTATTAAAAAATCCTAATGACAAAAAAGAAAGATTTAAATTGTCGAACATGTTATTGAAACAACAAAAAATTAAAGAAGCTTTTGATCATTTACTCTTAATTTATGAACAAGATCCTAACTGGAATGATTCAGCAGCAAAACAAAAACTTTTGGAATATTTTGAAATGCTCGGCGCAGGAGATTCAAATGTTATTGCAGCTAGAAAAAAATTATCTAGTATGATGTTTAAGTAATGAACGAAAATACAAAGAAATTATTTGAAGTTGGTGCTTCAGATATTCCAAATCAACTGCCAATTTTTCCCTTAGATAATGTTTTATTATTACCTTTTGGCAAGTTACCTTTAAATATTTTTGAAGAAAGATACATAAATATGATTTTTGATGTCCTTCAAAATAAGAGGTTAGTGGGAATTGTTCAGCCCAAAAACAATAATGGAGATTTTTTTAAAGTAGGGTGTGTTGGAAAAATTACATCCTATATTGAAACGCCAGATCATAGAATTGTATTAAATTTGGACGGGGTTTGTCGCTTTAATTTACTAGACTCCCAACTAACAACCAAAGGATACCATAAAGCTAATATTTCTATTGATAATTTTATTCATGACATAGACCTTATTGAACCAATGATAGATAGGGAAAATCTTATTAAAAAATATACAAATTTTTTTAAAATTAAGAAATATGAACTTGACTTAGACGTGCTTGAAGAAACTTCAAATTTGCAATTAATAACTACTCTTACAATGCTTGCTCCATTCAATAAAATTGATAATCAAGCTATACTTGAAGCTAAAAATCTTTCTGAAAGATTAAAGGTTATAAACTCTATATTAGATCTCAATACTTTTAAAATAGTTGGAAGTACATCGAAACATTAATCGAATATTTTATTTTTTCCCATTGCCTGTTGAACAAAGACCTCTCTAATAAAATTAAAATTCTTTAAAACTTTCAAGCTGGCTTTCCCAAAAAATTTTGTAATTGGGCTGTTAGAATTATATGTTTTGTTAATTATTTCTGTAAAGAAAAAATAAATAGAGCTTTCAAATTTTCTTTGATAATAAAATAATTTATTAAAATTTTTAGACGAAAGTCCTTCGGTTTCTATCAACTTATTAAGTCCTTGAATATCTTTGATGCCTAAATTCCATCCTTGCCCCGCTACAGGGTGTATTGATCTTGAACAATCTCCTAAAAATATTAAATTTTCAAATACATTTATAGAATTAAATAAATACGGGCTAATCTTGTATGAAAAAAAATCTTTTGATAAGTTTATTTTCCCATGAGTTTTATAAAAATTTTTCTTTATAATATTTTTTAATTCTACAAATGATATTTCATCTTTTGTAGAATATATAAATGTCGAATATGTATTATTTTTATATGGGGCCGGCAAAGCCGCCAAAGGTCCATTTTTTGTAAAATATTCATAGGCTTTATTATTGTGATTAAAAGAATGATAAAAAAACCCAACATAAGCTCTATGACCTGAAGATCCTTTAAAAAAATATTTTGGGTTTACTTTTTTTTGTATTTCTTTTCCTGTTGCAATAATTACTTTTTCAAAATTATAAGTTTTATTCTTTATTTTGATAATCTTTTGCTTATTTAGTTCCTCTAGCCCCACTAAGGTTTTATCTAATAATGATTTTTTTTTTAATAAATACTTATGGGATTTTGCCAAAAGATCTTTATTAAAAATTACAGAACCCATAGTTTCGTTATTATTTTCGAAAATTAAGCTTTCATTTTCCTGATAATGAGTCTTAATAATAATTTGATTTATGTCCTTCTGCTCTTTTTTAAGATCTCTCCACATGTCTATTGATTCTAAAAAATCCCTAGAATTAGCGTTTATAGCCAAAGTTCTTTGATCATCATATTTATTAGATATTTTCTCTTTTTCAATTACGAGAACCTTGTGCTTTTTTTTGATTAATGAGATTGCCAATAAAGAGCCAATTAACCCAGATCCGACAATCAAAAAATCATATTTAAGTATTTTATTTTCCATTGTTGTGAATATATTAATTTTATACCATGAGTTATAAGTTTTTTCCTAATTCATTATTATTATTACTGAATAAATTATGGGGCTGGATACAATTTGTAATTTATTTAGCTTTATTTATATATTTTGCTGTTTCGCTTTATTCGTTTAATCCCAATGATAGTTCGCTGTTTGTTATTTCTTCAGACCCTATTAGTAATTATTTTAATAAATACGGGTCTTACTTATCTAGTTTTTTAATATATTTTTTTGGATCCTTTTCTTGTCTTATTCCAATATTTTTTTTAATAGGATGTTTTCATAAAATTAATAAATCAAATTTTGAATTTATTTTCTTAAGATTATTAATTTATCTTATTTCTATAATTTTAATTGAACAAATATTTATTTTTTACAACATCAATCTTAATTTATTTGGGGAAAATTATATTTGGGGAATAATTGGGTTGCGGCTATACGGATTATACCAAAATCTATATTTTGATTTATTGCTTTTAGCATTGGGACTTATCGGGGTGTTTGTTTCACTTAATATATTTAGTTTTTTCAAATTAAAATTAAGTTTTAAATTTTTCAAGTTAAAAAAAATTAAATCTCATTCTACTAGCAAAGCTAAAAAATTTGATCCATTAGTTTCTAAAAACTTTCCAACGGATATAAATGAAAATATAGCCGAAACAGATAAAATAATGTTATCAAAATATACAAAGCCATCTTTAGATAACCTGAACAATGAAAAAAATAAATCTACCGACAAGGTTGATAAAGATCTTTTAAAAGATGATGCAAAATTTATTGAGGGTGTATTTAACGATTTTAATATTACTATTGAGGTTATAAATATAAAAGTTGGTCCGGTGGTTACTCTTTATGAAGTTCTGCCAGCACCAGGTATAAAAATTAACTCAATTATAAATTTAGCTGATGATATTTCTAGAAGCATGGGCGCAACATCAGTTAGAATTGCTCAGGTGTTTGGCACAAAATTTATTGGCATTGAAATTCCTAATAAAGAAAGGGAGGTTGTTACTATAAGAGAGCTAATCGCCTCTAGTGAATTTAAAAAAACAGGCGGTAAAATACCAATATGTATAGGCAAGGATATTACAGGAAATACAGAGGTAATTGACTTAACAAGAACCCCTCACTTACTAGTAGCTGGTACGACTGGATCAGGAAAGTCGGTTTTTATTAATAGTATGCTAACTAGTATTCTTTACAAATTCTCTCCGTCAGAATTGAGATTAATATTGATTGATCCTAAAATGTTGGAATTGAGCGTTTATAATGACATACCTCATTTACTAACACCCGTTGTTACAGAACCAAGAAAATCGGTCACTGCTTTAAAGTGGGTTTGTTTAGAAATGGAGAGAAGATATAAGGTTATGAATGAAGTTGGCTCAAGAACATTAGAAAACTATAACGCTGACGCAAAAGACAAAATGCCATTCATTGTAATAGTAATTGATGAAATGGCAGACTTAATGATGACAGCCGGAAAAGAAGTTGAACATTACGTCCAAAGATTAGCTCAAATGGCTAGGGCTTGCGGCATACATTTAGTTATGGCCACACAGCGTCCAAGTGTGGATATTATAACAGGTAGCATAAAGGCAAATTTTCCTACAAGAATTAGTTTTCAAGTAGCGAGCAAATATGACAGCAGAACTATTCTTGGCGAAGTGGGTGCCGAGCAGCTTTTAGGCAATGGTGATATGCTAATGATGAAAAACGGTAGCAGCATACTTAGATACCAATCTGCATTTATGTCAGACAAAGAAGTACAAAAAATGATTAAAGAAATTAAATCACATCAAGAAGTTCAATATGTTGAAGAAATAGGAAATATAATTAACAGTGACTCTGAAAACGGAATTAATTTAAAATTAAGCACTGAGGACGAAGAGCTCATTACTAAGTCAATCGATTTAATAAAAAGCAGTGGAAGGGCATCTACAAGTTACCTTCAAAGAAATTTTCAAATAGGATATAACAAGGCGGCAAGAATAATGGAGGTTTTAGAGGAAAGAGGAGTTGTTTCATCGCCCAATCATTCTGGTAAAAGAGAAGTTTTAATAAATACTAATTGACATCTAGTTTGATTTTACCTTTTGAAGTTTTAAAATTTAAATAGTATTCACTAAAATCAAAAATAAGGTTTCTCAAGTTAGTTAGATGAGTGTCTAATTTATTTTCAAAAATTTCTTTATCTCTTGGCCATATATCTAAATATAAATCCTTTTTATAAATGCCCTCTTTGTAGCAAACCAAAGAAGACATAATTGTATTTTGTGTCTCGCTCAACCAGATTGACTTATTATTATATTTTATATTCCCGCTGCTAACGTAATAGGTCAAATCACCAATAATTTCATAATAATTATGTTGAATTTCATAGATAATTTTCATTAGATCCGAATAATGAAAAGGTTTTTGCAATGTATAATTTTTATTAATATTGTCACTTATTGTAATTAATTTTTCAGCTGAGAAAAAATTTAATTTTAAGAGTCTGTGGTTTTTACTGTCTAAGACTTTATAGCTAGTAACTTGCTTGATTGTGGTCTCTATAAAATTTTCTAATTGTGTATCGTTGGAGCTAACTGCTAAAAACATTACTGGTATCTAAAAACCGGGTTTTCACTAAAAAATAAATTATTTATCGGTTTATTTAAATTACAATTTTTTAAATAAAGACTTAATTTAGCACGATTACTATCTATAGATATTCTTTTTATAAATTTTTTACTTTTGTTAAATTCCAATTTAATATCAATATCATCTTGCCTTATGTTGCTCGGTATGTCTGGGAACTTTGAAGCTATGTCCATCATTTGATCAATTACTTGAATAGTTTGTGTAAAGGGTTTGGTCGTTTTATTTTTGTTATTGTATAAGAAGGTGCCTTTTTTATTGATAAAAATTATAAATAGATCTTTGCTAAAATATTCATAACGTAATTTATTTTCTTTATATAAAATTAATCCTTGATTAATGCTTCCATTAGAGTGAGCTTCTTCAAAGTTGCATGCAAAGCTCAAATCTGAAGCAATGGTATTTTTTGCAAAAGTAACTAAAAAAAATAAACTTATAATTATCTTATTCATAAAAAAAAGAGGATCCTATTCTTAACATATTGCTTTCACATGCTAGGGCTTCTTGATAATCATTGCTCATTCCCATGCTTAATAAAAGATTTTTGTTTATAGAGTTTTTGATTTCAATCATTTTTTGAAAATAAATTTTAGCTTTATTATTATTAGGAGGGATGCACATCAATCCTTGGATTGGCAATTCTGAACTTTTACAATAAAAATAAAAATCTTTTATTGACTTAATTGGCACGCCCGATTTTTGTTGCTCTTCGCCTATATTAATTTGAATATAAAAATTTTGAGTTAAAGAGCTTTCATCTCTTTGTTTTACAATTTCTTTTACTAATTTTTCTCTGTCTAAGGTTTGGATAACATCAAATACCTTTAATGCCAGCCCAGCCTTATTAGATTGTAGGGGCCCTATGAGATGCAATTTAATGTTATTATATTTTTTTCTTAATTCGCTAAATTTTATACTTGCCTCTTGAACTTTGTTTTCACCAAACAAGAAGTGATTTTGTTTAATAATTTGCTCAATAAGAACCAAAGGTCTGTTTTTTGTTACAGCCATTACTTCACAAAAAGGATATTCTGTTACTTCATTTTTAATCTTTTCAAAAAATTCTTTATTAAATTGCATTAAAAATATTTAGCTATTAATTCCCCGCAATCTCTATCAATAATTTTTTTATCTTTGTTTGAAATTTCAATTTCATTAAGATGCTTATTATTAATTTGCAGAGTGCTTGCTAATTTATTTAGCTCTTGGGAGTTTATGTTTATTTCAATGCCCGACTCTTTTAAATGACCTGCTATCTCTATTAATTTGTCTTCTAAATTAGATAGTAAATCATCAAAATTAATTATTAATCCTCTTAGGGAATTTTGAACGTTTTCATTAGTCCAGCTTGATACATTTACCGACCAAGATTTACGCTGTTCTTGACAAGTCTTGGTTTTGTTATTTTGTTCTGAGTGTATTTGCAAGGGCTTATCATCTAAACCACATAACAAATTAATTATTTCATTACTTTCATATCCTGAATGCCGCAAGTCATCAAAAATTTTATATGGATGTTTTATTATATAAATAAAACATTTTGTAAGTTTTGAATGAGTGAAATATGTGTTCTTGTTATATTCAAAGAAAGCGCTACTTGTATTTAATGTTTTAAGATTAGGATTTTTATTATTTACTAGAATTTGAAAATAGTAATGTGATTTTAAGAATATATCGTTAACTGTAGAATAGTCTTCCAATTCTTTATCGTTAAGAACTGAAAGAACCTCTTGATAAAAATTAAAGTTTTTAATACTTAAATTTGATGTATTGGAAATTATTTGCGACACAATATTTGAAGCAAGAACCGCATCTTCTGGATTAAAAGAATTGGCCCATATTATATTGTCATTAAATAAATAACTCAGATCTTCAACATCTATAAATTTATCTGCGTTATATCTTAGATATTGATTAGCTATATTTGGGTCTAGTTTTTTAATGTTATTAAAATGCTCTTTAAAATCGGTAAAATCTTGACTGTCTATACATTGATTTAGTATTTTAGTACTATATTGTAATTTTATATTTTTTAAAAAACTCATTATAATAAATAAGATGTATGATCTATGTTTAAATTATGAATGACACTTTTCAAGACATTATTGATGCGGTTATTAAAAATGAAAACCATCATGCTGAAAATCTTTGCTGGTCAGCGCTAAAAAGCAATCCAAATTCATCAAAATTATATAAATGGCTCGGGATAGCACTTCTAAAACAGAAAAAATATGACGGAGCCCTTGAAGCACTTTTAAAATCTTTGCCCGAAAATGAAGGAGATTACGATGTTTTGAATAATCTGGCATTTGTATACAGACATTTGGAGGATTACAAAAAAGCCCAAGAATACTGTGATAAAGCGGATAAGATAAAACCACACACCTATGGCGTAACTTTTAATAGAGCCCAAATAGCTATGGAATTAAAGAAATATGATGTAGCAAAAAAACTAACTATTGAGTGCTTTGATTTTATTAAAAATGCGCCTCAAGACGGTCTAGCTTCAATTAGAAATTTAAAAAGATTTTATGTTGATATTTTATTAGCTCAAAGAAATGTCGAGGAGTCAGTCAGGTATATGAAGGAATCTCTCGAAGAAGAGTTTGATGCAAGAATTTTTTTTGATCTTGCAAATATTAGTCCCTCTGATGTCAATGATAATATTTTCAAATTGGCAGAAACTTATGCCAGCCAAGAACAAAATCATTTTTTATTAAAAGCGTCAGCTTTGTTTGGGATTGGGAGAATATATGAAAAAAATAAAAATTATGAATCTGCATTTAAAAAATATTCTGAGGCTAATTTGATAAAATCTAAAATGCTTAGATTTAAACCGTTTTCTGGGCAGGAATACTTGAAGCAGAGTTTTAAATTTTTTACTCATGAAACTTTTAAAAAATATAATTTTATCAATAGAGACAAAGGCAAGGAATGTATTTTTATTTTGGGCAACCCCCGCTCTGGAACAACTCTTGTTGAGTCCATTGTTGGTAGTTCAGATAAGGTGGTTTCTGCGGGTGAGCTAAATAGTTTTTTAAGAATTAGTGAAAAAGTTGCATACAAAAACTTTACAAATATAGATAAAATAAATTTAGATGAGCTCGGTAACAATTATTTAAGAATTCTAAAAATTTTCTCAGAGAATAATTCTTCAAAATTTATTATCGATAAAATGCCGGCTAATATAATGAATGTTGGGGTGATTAGATTACTACTTCCTGCTGCGAAAATTATTTGCCTTAATAGACGCCCGCTTGATAATGCCTGGTCTCTATTTACTCAACTCTATTTGGGGAACATTCCTTATAGCTCTAATCTATTTAACATGGGCATAGCGATGGCAAATGTAGAGGCAGCAAAAAAATTTTGGCAATCACAAAATATAGATAAAAATTTTATGATTATAGACTACGAGAAAGTTGTTGAAGATCCAAAGAATAATTCTGGTTTACTTTTCGATTTTATTGGAATTGAAGCAGATTACGATGAGGGGAAAAGAAAGAAATTTTATTCTCGTACCGCATCAAGAACTCAGGTGCAAAAGGACATATATACCTCATCAATAAGTAGGTCTAAAGAATATGATAAGTTTATGGGCGAATTTCAAAAAAGCTTTGATAATCAAAACTTGTACTGGGATGGCATATTTAAGTCACAAAAAAACCAATAATATCAATATTTTTTATTGTTGCAATTTTGCAACAATTTAACTTTTTTTGGTTTTTATCTTTTAAAATTATATAAAAACTCCTGAAAATAACTAAATTCCTACTTGTTAACGTTTATATATATATAAACAGGAAAGGACTATAAAATGAAAAAACTATTAACATTAGTATCAGCATTATTTGCTGGTTCTATTGGAACAGCAGCTGCAGAGGTTTCTGTATCTGGTGCTTCAAACTTCTTCTATGGATCAGGTTCCGGTACAGGAAATGTTGCAGGTGAAGAAGATAGTATCTTCGTAGTTGGTGGTTCGGTTGCATTTGCTATGTCAACTGAAACAGCAAACGGTGTTACTGTTTCAGGTTCAGCTTCTCTTTCTGCTGACACTGATGATATTGCTACTGCTGCAACAGCTACTGCTGTAGGTGGTATGTCACAAATTACTTTCGGTATGGACGGTATGACTATTACTGTTGGTGATATTAATAACGCTGGTTCAGGAACTGGTGAAGGTGGTGACGTGTCATCATTTGCTTCAACTGTTGCTGGTCAATTTGATACAGACCCTGCTGCTTCTGCAGACGGTGGTTTAGTTGACGGTATTGCAGACGGTACTGGTTTCAACGTATCAACTTCTATTGGTGATGCTTCTGTAGATGCTACTTGGGTACAAACTCAGGGATCAGGAAGAAACTCATACAGTGGTGGTGTTTCAACAACTACTGGTAACACAAACGGTTATGCTATCAACGTTGGAATGGATGTTGCTGGCGCAAGTGTAAATGTTGCTCTTGGTGGTAACGATGAAATGACTTCTGGAACTGATGACGATTCAGCTGTTGGTGTTGAAGTATCATACGACGTTACTGATGCTATGACTCTAACATTTGGTGGTACTTCAGGTAACACAGGTGCAAGCGACAAAGACAATCAGTTCGCAAGCATTGCTTACACTGTAGATGCTGACACAACTCTAAGCATGGGTTTTGCAACTGCTGACGATACAACTGCAAGCGTAACAGACAAGCAAACTGTAACTTCAGTTAACCTATCAAGATCTCTTGGTGGTGGTGTTTCAGTATTTGCTGAATACGCAGCTGTTGACTCAGATAATGCTGGTGTAAATACTGACGGTAGCGCTGTTGCTGTTGGTACAACAGTATCATTCTAATAATTTAGAATATAATTTTAAAAGCCGGGGTTTTACCTCGGCTTTTTTTTTGTTTGTCACAAATCGATATTTGACCTAAAATTTAAATTGACCTAGTATGTGTTCTAATTCATGAAACCCTTATTAATATTATTAGTTTTGTCAGTTATACTAACTGGCTGTGGAACAGGAAAAAACTATCAAGAAGTAAAACAAAAACAGATAGAAAATGACCCTTGTGTTTATGACAGAATTAAAGGCCAAAAAGCCGAGGAAAGATGTATAGCTAGAGTAAATGCAAAAGCAGCTGAGGGAGAGGGTCTTTTTGCAACTATGATAGAAGATATAAAAGAGGATTTAGGAGAAGGGGCTGGCGGTTCTTCTTATGTTAATAAATGGTTATGGAACGGCTCAATAGAAACCCTAGGAGAATTTCCCTTAAAAATTGCAGATGCATTTGGAGGGGTAATTGAAACAGATTGGCTTATAAAAGACGGCGTTCCTGACAACAGGTGTGCGGTAAAAGTCCTTATAAAAACCAAGGATCTTGTGTCAAATGGTGTAGAGGTAAACACGATATGCCAAAAATATAATGGAACTAACTGGGTTCTTGTTAATGATGATTTGTCAGAAGCTAACAGAGAAATAGAAAACTCCATTCTAAGTTTAGCAAGGAAAAACTATCTTGCCTTTGCTGGTTAGCTAAACTAGCCCGATGCCCAAACAGTATGTATTAGAAATGTTTCCCTATCCTTCTGGGAATATACATATGGGCCATGTAAGGAACTATACAATTGGAGACATATACACAAGATATTTAAAACTAAATGGACACGAAGTAATTCATCCAATGGGCTGGGATGCGTTTGGACTTCCTGCTGAAAATGCCGCTATACAAAATAAAACTCATCCTAAAAAATGGACTATAGAAAATATTGGAAATATGAAGAAGGAATTACAATCACTAAATTTAGATTTAGATTGGGATAGAGAGTTAGCAACATGCGAAGAAAAATATTATAAGCACCAACAAAGGCTATTTATAGATTTTTATAAAAAAGGATTGGTTTATAAAAAAAATGCTGTTGTAAACTGGGATCCTGTTGATCAAACCGTACTTGCTAATGAACAGGTCATTGATGGTAAAGGATGGAGAACGGGCGCAACTATTGAAAAAAAACAATTATCTCAATGGTTTTTTAAAATAACTGAATACGCAGAGGAGCTGTTGTCGAGCATTGACACTCTTAATAAATGGCCAGAAAAAGTTAAAACCATGCAAAGAAATTGGATAGGAAAGTCTATTGGTGCAGAAATAAATTTTAAGATAGAAAATTCAGATAAAAATATTGAGATTTATACAACAAGGCCTGACACAATTTTTGGAGCAACTTTTATAGCACTGTCTATAAACCATGATTTCATAAGACATTATTTAGATGAAAGCCGGATTTTAAAAATTCAAAAAGAATTTTCACAAGCTGATGAAAAGGAAAAAGTCGGTATTTTTTTAGACCTAAATTGCATACATCCAATCACAGAAAAAAAAATACCAATCTATATAGCAAATTTTGTTTTGGATAATTATGGCCAAGGTGCGATCTTCGGTTGTCCAGCGCACGATGAAAGAGATTATGAATTTGCAAAAAAATATTCAATTCCAATTATTAAGGTTGTTAATTGTGATGACAAAGAGCTTCCTTACACCGGTGATGGAGAAATGGTAAATTCCTCATTTCTTAATGGCCTGGGCAAAGACAAAGCAATCGAAGAAATAATAAAATACTTTTCAGAAAAAAAAATAGGAAGGAGGTCTATTAACTTCAAATTAAGAGATTGGGGGGTGTCAAGACAAAGATACTGGGGTTGCCCAATACCAGTAATATACTATGAAGATGGTTCATATAGGGTGTTAGAAAAAGATGAGCTTCCAGTAACACTTCCTGATGAGATAGAGTTAACCGGACAAGGAAATCCGCTAGGAAGAAACAAAAATTGGGTCGAAATAATTTGCAAAAAAACTGGAAAAAAGGCATTTAGAGAAACCGACACATTAGATACTTTTGTGGATTCTTCTTGGTATTACTTCAGATTTTTAGACCCAAATAACAATGAACAGCCTTTTGATATTAATTTAGTCAAAAAATATGCTCCTGTTGATAAGTACATTGGGGGGATTGAACATGCAATTCTTCATCTTCTCTATTCGAGGTTTTTCACCAAGGCAATTAGAGATATATATAATTTACCAATTGATGAGCCATTTAAAGAGCTTTTCACACAGGGAATGATCACCCACAAAACATTTAAAAGCCATAAAAAATCGTGGCTGCGCCCAAATGAAGTTGCTTTAAAGGATGGAAAAATGGTTGATATTTTTGACTCTATGCCTGTTTATGAAGGTGCAATAGAAAAAATGAGCAAATCTAAAAGAAACACTATTGAACCAAAGGAAATTCTTGATAATTATGGCTTGGATGCAACTAGGGTATTTATGATTTCTGACTCACCTCCAGACAGAAATCTTGAATGGACAGACGAAGGGATACAAGGGTCAAAAAATCTAGTAAATAGAATTAAGAGGTATTTTGATAATAAAAAAACCTCTCTCAACGAAGAACAACAAAAAAAAATAAAAATATTCATTTATAATATGAGCGAAAATATAAAAGACTTTACTTTTAATAAATGTGTTGCGGAAATTTATACGTTGTTAAATTATTTGGAAAAACAAAAAGCATACGCGGGTGAAAGTGAACAAGGAAAAGATATTCTTTGTTGCCTTTTTCCAATAATGCCCAGCCTTGTTACAGATTTAATTTCCCATAAGTTTAAAGACTCAAGTAATACTTTAGCTTGGCCAAAAGTTGACATTAACGAAATCGGGGAAGACATAATTAATTTACCAATACAGATTAATGGGAAATTTATTACAACCATAGAAACAAAAATAAACTATGACGAAAAATTCTTACAAGAACAAATATTTAAAATAACAAAAATAGAAGAAAGACTTAATAACAAATTAATAAAAAAAACAATCCATGTTAAAAACAAAATTATCAATTTTATTATTTAATATATTTTTTTTGATTTCTTGCAACTCTGCTTTAAATCAATCCCTTACAGAAGGATCTTTAAAATTTTCTGTGCATCATATTGAAGGCGATAAAAACGGATTCATATTTAGTAATTTACTAAAACAGCAATTAAGAGTGAATGACTTTTATGACCCTTTATCAACCAATGTGATATACGTAACAACTAGTAATGAAACAAAGTATTTAGTCACATCTGTAACAAAAACCTCAACAAGAAATGCTGTTTACTCAAATGTTTCAATGGAAATTGGAACTTCATCTAATCGATTGCCAATTAGTATTAATTTCACCTGCTCAAAAATGGAAGAAACGTATAGTGCAGATCAAATGTATATGCTTGCTGCAAGTAATGCTAACCTTAGTAATATTGAGGCAGAAAATGACATAATAATTCTTAATAGTGAAAACATAATTGACATGATGATAGATGATTTAATTTTTTATAGACAAAATGACTGCTATTTGTCAAAGAAATTAACTAATATAAGCTTGCCTGAAAATGAACAATTAGAAAAGAATCTTTCTGAAAAAGGAAAACTTTTAAAGGAAATAAAAAACGAACTAAATGCCGGTGAATAACAATATTAATAAAATTAAAAATTATATTTCTGGGGGCGAAGAAAAAATTGTTCTTGTGAATATTGTTAATGAAAAAGTAAGTTTATTTTATAAGTTATTAATTCAAAAAATATCTAATGATAATAAAATTAGGACAAATTACGTTGAGGATTCCAATGAGTCATTTTCAAAAAATGCAACAGATTTATTTTTAGAGAGACAAACATATATCCTAGAAACAACAACCCAAAGCAAGGTAGAAAAAATACAATTATTAAAAGATGAAAGTAAAAAAATATTTTTATTTGTTCCATATAGTATTTTTAAAAAAAATTCCTCCGGTAGTGACAAAAATATTAATGCTTATGATTTTAAAAAAGACATGTCAGCTTATATAAACGAAAGACCTGACTTAAAAAAAATATCAAGCGAGGATAAGTTTCGATTCTTGGAAACGCTCAAAGAAATGCCACATTTATTTTTTTCTGAAATAGACAAAATCAGAATTAATTATGCTGATAATTATATTAACAACGTCGACGATGTGTCTTTGATAGGACAGCTAAGACAGGGTGTTTATAAAATGAAAAGAAACTTTTCAATTAAGGAATTATCCTCTTTATACAATCTTATAAAAAAAGAGATTATTTTAAAAAAATTTAACTTTTAATTTTTTTTACAAGAAAATCGTATTGTTCTAGATTATCGTAAAAAATTTTTATATATCCCTTTCCTTTAAAGTCGTATTTGATTTGTGATTTGAATCCTATGAGGCTGCTAAGGTTTTTTTCTTCTGTAGTAATATTAATGTCTGATTTCTTAACTTGTTTTTTATTATTAATAATTTTTTCAAGCTCTCTAACAGATATTTTCTTATTACTAAATCTTTTAAGCGTCTTCTCATCAAACATTGAGGGATCTCTGCCAATTAAAATTTTAGCGTGGCCTAAAGATATGATTTCTTTATCAAGCAAATCCATGAAAAATCTATTTAAGCTTAATATTCTTAAAATATTTGTTATATGTGATCTGCTTTTGCCGACTATGCTTGCTAATTGGTCATGTGTGTATTTTTTCTTCTCAATTAAGTTTTTATACGCATTTGCTTCTTCGGTGATTTTTAAATTTTCTCTCTGTATGTTTTCTATTAACGATACTTCGTTATTGTCTAGGTCTGCAGGTAAAATGATAGATGGAATTGCTTTTAAATTTGCAATTTGAGCAGCTCTCCACCTTCTTTCTCCGGCTACAATTTTATAATCATTTTCAGCATTTTTTGCCAAAATAATAGGCTGGATTAATCCGTGTTGCTTGATAGAAGAGGCAAGTTCTTTGATTTTTTCTTGGTCAAATTCTTTTCTTGGTTGACCGGGGTCACGGCTAATATGTTCAATGGGAGTAAAAAATAAATTTTTCTCACTTGCCAAGTTTTTTTCAACACTTGGCTTAGCACCTAACAAAGATGATAGTCCCATGCCGAGCTTTTTATTTTTCATTATGTGTTCCTTTCTATAAATTCTCTGGCTAGCCCGATATATGCTTGGGATCCAGCGCAATTCAAATCATAAATGATTGCTGGAAGGCCATGACTGGGGGCTTCAGACAACTTTACATTTCTAGGCACATTAAATTTATATACAGTTGCCTCAAAATATTTTCTTGCCTCCTCCTCTATAAGAGAAGATAGAGAATTTCTTTTATCGTACATTGTTAAAATAATGCCGTTTATTTTTAAATTTTGATTGAGATTGTCTTTTATCATATCTATTGTCTTAACTAATTTGGACAGGCCCTCAAGAGCAAAAAATTCGCATTGCACCGGTATAAGAACCTCGTCGCTCGCAACTAATGCGCTAATTGTCAATAAACCAAGTGTTGGGGGCGTATCTATAAAAATATAATCATAGGTATTTTTTAAATTATCGAGTTGTTTTTTAATAATAAAATTTCTATTTTCATCATTAGCCAATTCGTATTCGGCGGCTGCAAGATCCTCGCAAGCTGAAATAATTTGTAAGTTAGGTATTTGTGTATCTTGAATTAGTTCTTCAAATTTTTTTTCTCCGCTCAATGCTTTATAAATTGATAAATCATGTTGATACCTATTAAAAGATAACGACGAGTTATACTGTGGGTCTACATCAACAATAAGAATTTTTTTATCAATAGATGCAAGAGCCGTACCCAAGTTTACAACGGTCGTGGTTTTTCCAACCCCTCCTTTCTGATTAGCTATTGTTATGATCATTTGGACATTAGCTCTACAATTCCTGAATCTCTAGATGTAATGCTATTAAAAAAACGCACACAAAATTTTTTATTATTAATAAGTTTGACTTCTTCTATATATGTTTTTCCTTTCATAAAAAGGTATATTGTATTTCTGTCTGATAGATTTTTTGTTAGCTTTAAAATTTGGTCTATTTTTGCAAAAGCTCTTGAAACTATATATGAAAATTTTTTTGAAATAATGTTTTCTACCCTGTCGTTGTGAACGATCATTTTAAGACCTAAGTCTTTATTAACCTTTTCGAGAAAAAGGCATTTTTTTCTTTGTTTTTCAATAAGATTAATGTTTTTACATCCCGCAATTGCCAACATCACTCCAGGTAATCCCGCTCCTGATCCTATGTCTGCAATTGTTTTTTCTTTGTCTTTTATCAAATTAATAATCTGCAATGAGTCTAATAAATGCCTGCTATCAATATCATCAATAGTAGTTTTGCTTATTAAATTAATTTTGCTATTTTCTTCAATCAAAAGTTTTTTATACATCATGGTTTTTTCTAAAATAATTTTTTTATCTTCGTTGGTCTCAAACGTACTAATAAAATTCTTTAAATTATTTTGATTGGACATTTCTAGATTTACTTTTTTTGAAACTTAGTAGTTGAAAGAGTGCGCTTGGAGTCATTCCGGATATTTTGCTAGCATCATCTAAATTTTCTGGCTTGTGTTTTTCCAATTTTTCAACAACTTCCTTTGATAGTGAAGGTATGCTTTTGAATGAAAGTCCTTTTAGTTTAAACCTTTGATTTTTTATTAGTAAGTCTTTTGATCGCTGTTCCCTTTCATAAAAAACTTCATATTTTGAATCAAATATGATCTTTGTCAGAAGTTTTTTATTAATTATAATATTAAAAAGACGTTTAAAAAGATTTATATCTGGATCCATTAATTTTAAAACCTCAAATCCGTTTCTTATTTTGCCATCAAGCTTTGTTTTAATTCCATATTTTAATAACTTGTTTGGAGAAAATTTTTCTTTGTTTATTTTTTTTAAAATAGATTTTTCTTTTTTGATCATTGCATCAATTATTTTTGTGTCTGTTGAATTTAAAAGCTTAAGTTTTTTTGAATTTGGATAAATTCTTTCATAAGCATTATCCGTTCTTTGTTTAAGTCTGTATTCCGATCTCGATGTAAACATTCTATAAGGCTCTGTTACACCTAGTTTTGTTAAATCATCAACCATTACTCCTATGTAGCTATTTGATCTTGAAAAAATATTGTTCTTAATATTTAGTTTTTTAACTTTAATAGATGCGTTTAGCCCTGCATAAATGCCCTGACCCGCTGCTTCTTCATATCCTGTTGTTCCATTAATTTGTCCTGCTAAAAATAAATTTTTAATTTTTTTGCTTTCGAAATTTTTATTTAAATTTCTTGGGTCTACTGCATCATATTCTACTGCGTATCCATATTCTGATATTTCACATTTTTCTAAACCAGGGATTGTTTTTAAAAATTTTCCTTGGGTATTTTTATCTAAAGAATTTGATATGCCATTTGGATACACAAGATTTGAATCATAACCCTCTGGTTCAAGAAAAATATTATGTCCATTTCTATCTCCAAATTTAACAATCTTATCTTCAATAGAAGGACAATATCTTACGCCCTGGGACCGGATTGCACCTGAATACATAGCAGATTTGTGTAAATTATCTCTGATAATTTTATGTGTTTTGCTTGTTGTTTTTGTCATATAGCAATTAATCATTTTGTTCTTATTTTGTTCTGTAAAAAATGATAGATATATATCATTATTTTCTGATTCTTGAGGGCGCAGCTTAGAAAACTCAATTGAATCTTTGATTATTCTTGGAGGGGTTCCTGTTTTTAATCTCATTGTTTGAAAATTTTCTTTAACAAATCTGGCTAATTTTTTTGAGGATTTATTATTTATTCTCCCCGCTTCATATTTTTCCATACCAAAGTATATATTGCCATTTAAAAATGTACCTGTAGTTAAAATTACTACTTTAGCGTAAATTTTGTTGTTGTTCTTGGTATTTACACCTCTAACCATAGATCGATTAGTTAAAATATCAGTAACTTCGTCTTCAATTATACTGATTTTGGATTTAGAAATAAATTCATACATATTTTTTTGGTATAATTTTCTGTCAATTTGAGCTCTGATTCCCCAAACAGCAGGCCCCTTTGAAAGATTTAAAACCCTATAATGAATTGCCGAAATATCACCAATTTTACATATCAGGCCTCCCATTACATCTACTTCTCTGGCAATATGAGTTTTTCCAACTCCGCCAATACTTGGATTGCAGGACATTTTTCCTATATCGTCTTTTTTATTAGAAATTAAAGCTGTTTTTAAACCAAATTTATTACATATATTGGCTGCTTCGATACCAGCATGGCCTGCGCCAACTATAACTATGTCAAAATCATGTTTCACGTGGAACCTATTTTCCTATACAAAAACTACTAAAAACATTATCTAGCATATCTTCGTTATTAATATAACCAAAATTTTCAGAAAATTCATCAATTATATTTCTAAATATTTCCTGTATAATTAATAAGTCTTGCTGATTTAAAATAAACTCTCCGTTTTCTAACAGCTTTTCAAGGAAATTGATCTCATTTTTATTTACGGTAAGTATTTCTTTGCTTTTTTTGATATATTTATGATGGATGTTTTGAAGTTTGAGCAATTTTATCGTTTTCTGTCTATTTATTGACTTATTAAGATAAATATACTGGTTATTCTTGGTCTTTTTATGAGTGTCAGATTTATTCAGAACTAAACTAAAATTGTTTTTTATATTAAATTCCTTTTTAATCCTGTTTAAATCATTTTTTGATAAAGCATCATTAAATACTATAAGAAAATGGTTGATTTCCTTACTTAATAATAATGCTTTTTTATATCCGAGCAGCTCTATTCTTCCTTGTTTTTTTCTATAGCCAGCAGTGTCATAAATTCTGTAAATTTTGTTTTCCAATAAAAGGTTTTCAGCAACAACGTCTCTGGTAGTGCCCTTAATATTTGTAACTATTGCTCTTTCTTGACCGATAATTTTATTAAAAATTGTTGATTTTCCAACGTTTACATCTCCAATTATCATAACATTAAGTATATTATTTTGTTCTATAACTGTTCTGTTTTTTTTAATAATTTTTTGAATTTTTTGAAAAAACAACCTTATATCTTTTATAATTGAATCTAAATCAAAGCTTTCATCTTCGATAAAGTCAATAGATGTAATAATCTTTGAATAAATATTAATTGCACTTTCTTTAAGGTCGTAAAGTTCGCTTTCCTCATCGCCATTAAATAAAACTTTTTTACTATAATCAATTTCTTGCAAATTTTCAGACATTATAATGTTGTTTATTGCCTGGCTTTGTTTCAGTGAAACCTTGTTATTTATCATTGCCCTATATAAAAACTCACCGTTTTTTGCCTGTCTAAAATCGATGGGGTTGATTTTAGAAAAAGATTTTTCTAGATGGCTTGCTATGGCTGGGGATCCGTGAATATAAATTTCAGCCACATCCTCGCCGGTAAACGATTTCGGCCCCTTAAAATAAACAATATTACATCTGTCAATTATTTTATCCGAATAATCATATAATGATTTATAAAATACTTTGCCCGGATAGTTTTTGAACTTAAACCTTGTAAGTAAAGATAAGATTTTAAGTGTGAGGGGCCCAGATATTCTGTACCCAATCACTGCGGATTTAACAACTGGCGTAAAGCTCGAATATATAGTATCAGGTTTATACAAGGCGCGGTCATTATAGACCTTGGCACATAGTAGTAAAGCATTCAAAGGCGACAAAAAAATGTATGAGCAAAATTTTTATAATTTAGAATACAATGAATTAAAAAAACATTTGTCTGAATTTAATTTATCTGAAAAAGCTGCGAGCATGAGAGCAAACCAAATATGGAAATTTGTTTACAAAAAGGGCGTTGGCAATCCAGATAATTTTATAAATCTTCCTTTAGAATTAATAAATAAAATTAAAACAAAAATAGACTTTAACAAGATATCCATTGAAGAAAAAAAAGCTTCGCGGGATGGTACTATTAAATGGCTTTTCAAACTAAATGACGGCAATCTTATAGAAACTGTTTATATTCCATTTGGCAAAACAGGCACTCTTTGTGTATCATCGCAAGTTGGCTGTACTTTAAATTGTAAGTTTTGTCATACTGGAACTCAAATGATTGTAAAAAACTTAGAAACAACAGAAATCATACAACAAGTATTGTTAGCAAAAGACGAGCTGACTGACTGGTCTAAAGAAAAAAAAATAAGAAATATAGTATATATGGGAATGGGGGAGCCACTTTATAATTTTAATAACGTTAAAAAATCAATTGAGATTTTAAAGAATGTTGATGGATTAGAATTTGGTCCAAAAAGAATTACTATTTCGACTGCTGGGATTGTTCCAGAAATATTATCGGCTTCAAAAGAAATTAAAACTTGTTTGGCTGTTTCTCTCCATGCTCCTACTGATGAAATTAGGGAAAAAATTATGCCGATCAACAAAAAGTATAAGCTCAAGGCTTTAATTGACAGCTGTAGAAAATATGCGGAAATGAATAAAGAAAAAATTTTCTTGGAGTATGTTTTATTAAAAGACATCAATGATACAAAATACTGCGCACAAAAACTTATAAAGCTTATGGGAGGGTTTCCCTGTAAGCTAAATCTTATAGAATTTAATGTTTGGCCTGGGGCTGGCTTTGAGCCTTCCTCAAAAGAGAAAGTCTCAGAGTTTTATAATACTATAAAAGAATCCGGCCATGTGGTGACCCTAAGAAAATCGAAGGGTAATGATATTTTGGGTGCGTGCGGCCAACTTAAAACAGAGAGCAAAAAAATATCTAAAAAGCTTGATAATTAAGCTTTATTCATGCTTAAGAAAAATTCTTGGTTGGTTTTACAATCCTTCATTTTGTCTAATAAAAACTCCATGGAGTCAACTGTACCCATGGAAGATAAAATTTTTCTTAATATAAAAACTTTTTGTAAATCACCTTGATCAATTAATAGGTCTTCTTTTCTTGTCCCGGATTTTTGGACATCTATTGCAGGATAAGTTCTTTTGTCGGATAATTTTCTATCTAGGACTATTTCTGAATTACCAGTTCCCTTAAACTCCTCAAAAATAACTTCGTCCATTCTGCTTCCTGTTTCAACTAGGGCGGTGGCTATAATTGTTAGAGACCCACCTTCCTCTATATTCCTTGCTGCGCCAAAAAATCTTTTAGGTCTTTGCAGGGCATTTGCATCTACACCGCCTGTTAGGACTTTCCCACTTGATGGCACAACCGTATTATATGCTCTTCCTAATCTTGTTAATGAATCAAGCAAGATAACCACATCCAATTTATTTTCTGCTAATCTTTTTGCTTTCTCGATAACCATCTCTGCAACTTGTACGTGTCTTGCCGCTGGTTCATCAAATGTGGAGCTAATGACTTCTCCCTTGACAGATCTTTGCATATCAGTTACCTCTTCTGGTCTTTCATCAATTAATAAGACTATTAAATAAACATTAGGGTAATTTTCTGTGATAGATTTTGCTATCTTTTGTAATATTACGGTTTTTCCAGATCTTGGGGGAGCAACTATTATTGATCTTTGGCCAGCTCCTACCGGAGCCACAATGTCTATAATTCTTGAAGTAAGATCTTTGTCTGGTTTATCTGTTTCTAAACTAAATTTTTTCTCTGGGTATAGGGGTGTTAAATTATCAAAATTTGTCTTAAATTTATTATAATCTTTAATATCAACAAAATTTATTTTTTTTGTCTCTATGAGTGCAAAATATCTTTCTCCATCCTTGGGCGGCCTAATTGGTCCTTCTAAGGTATCACCTTTTCTAAGACCATATTTTTTTATTTGGCCAGGACTTACATATATGTCGTCTGGTCCAGGCAGGTAATTGGAATCTGCTGATCTAAGAAAACCAAATCCATCCTGCATAGTTTCTAGAACCCCTTCACCTATGATTTCCTCTCCTTTTTCACCTAGTTTCTTAAGTATAGAGAAAAATATCTCTTGTTTCCTTTGGCCAGCAGAGTTTTCTATACCTATACTACTTGCGTAGTCCAAAAGTTCCTGAGGTTTTTTTACTTTTAGTTCGTTTAAATGCATTGAAGTTTATTAAATTAAAGAAATTATGAATTAAGATAATATATAAAAATATAAATAAATAAATATTTTTTTTAAAAGAAGAAGGGTTAATGTTGTATGTCTATATGTGGGGATTAACACCAAAAGAATGATATTTTGTATATTTTTTAAGACAAATATCTAATATTCACAGCTGTTAGTAACTTAATAAGGATAAAAGTTATACATAAATTTTAAAAATAAATTAAAAAGGTAATATTTATGAACATTAATAAACAGCTTAAGAATAACTTACTAATAGGAACTAAAAGCACAACAAGAAGAAAGTTGTTTAAAAGTGCCGGCCTTAGGTTTAAATACAGGTCCCCCGAAGTAGAAGAAGAAAAAGCATTGCAAGGAAAAAATATACCAGTTGAAAAACAATCACTTTTTATAGCCAAGGCAAAAGCTAAGTTTCTATGTAAAAGGCACCCTGGTTTCTACGTTGTGTGTTTTGACACAACAATACACGTAGGCAGGAAAACAATATTTAAATCCAAAAATAGAAAAGAATGTTTGTGGGTTTTAAATTATTTAAATAACAAAAAACATTATCTTTATACATCCTGTGTGATAATGAAAGATAATAAATTAATTTTATCAAATGTTGACATGGCAATAATTGAATTTAAGAATAACTCTCAGTCAGAACTAAAAAATTATGTGAAAAAACATTATAATAAGATAGTTAACTCCGTTGGATGTTATAATATAGAAGCAGAAGGGATGGAAGTTATAAAACGAATGCATGGAAGCTACTATTCTGTCTTGGGCGCACCACTAATATTAATGATAGATAAATTAACAAAATTAAAATAAAAATGAAAAAAATAGGAATAGTTGCTGAAAGCCTGGCACATAGTCTGTCCCCAGACATACATAATTATTGGATTAAAAAAAATAAACTAGATGTTGAATACCAGTCAATTGAAATAAAAGAAAAACAACTTAATCAATTTTTTAAAAAGTTTGTTGATGATAAAAATTTTTTGGGATTTAATATAACGGTTCCATACAAAGAAAAATTTTTTAAGATCTGCCCAAATATTTCAGATAAAGGAAAAGACATCGGCTCAATAAATTTAATTTATAAAAGTAAAAATAAGATTTTTGGAGAAAACACCGACTATATAGGATTTAAAAAAACATACGAAAAAACTATAAAATCAAAAATAAATAAAGTTTTGGTTATAGGATCGGGCGGAGCAGCAAGGGCGATATTAAAATACCTAAGTGATAAGGGCATTTATGAAATTGACATATATTCTAAGTCATTCAAAAAGAGAAGAGCGATAAATAAAGGATTTAACATCAATAACTATTTTATTGATAGCAATCATCTTATATCAAGAAAATATAATCTAATTGTAAATGCCTCTACGGGGGGAATGACCAATCATAGTAAATTCAATTCACAAATTATCAATCTTGTAAAATCGACGGACTATCTTATTGATATTGTATATAATCCAATAAAAACAGCGTTAATTAAAGAGGCGATAAAAGCAAAAATATCTTATTCTGGCGGCCTAACAATGTTATTAGAACAAGCAAAGCCATCTTTTGAGCTTTGGCTCCCAGGCAATAAAGCAAAAATATCAAGCTATCTGTACAATAAGGTTAAAAAAAAACTCAATGACTAAAATTGCAATTACAGGAAATATTGGATCCGGAAAAACCACGGCCTTAAATTTTTTTAAAAAAAAACAATATTTTACTTTGTCCTCTGATGAAATAATTAAACATATCTACTCTAATGATATTTTGAGATCTTGTGTCTTAAAAACCCTAAACATAAAATTTAATGACTACAAGGCCGAAATAATAACCAAAATGACCAGCCCATATTTTAATTCTAAATTAAAAAAAACACTATACCCGATCATGAATGAAATTAAAAAAAAAAGAACATATAAGCATATAACCAAAAAAAAATTGTTTTTTGAAATACCTCTTTTGTTTGAAGAAAAACTAGAAAAAAATTATGATTTAATTATATTTATTAAAAGCGATCACAATATCAGATTAAAAAGAGTGTTGGCAAAGGGCATGACAGAAAATTACTTTAGGTTAATGAGTAAATACCAACAGACTAATTCTTTAAAACAAATATCCAGCGATATAACAATTTTAAACAATGGATCTGTTTTTGATCTATATGAAAGTCTTAATTGGTGCGAGAGATCCTTGTGAGAGAAATTATATTAGACATAGAAACTACAGGACTAGACCACAGCGTAGGACACAAAATTATCGAAATAGGGTGTTTTGAGCTTATTGATAAGCAAATGGGAAAAAACTATCATCAATATATTAATCCTAATAAAAAATTAACCGAGGATAATATTAAGATACATGGGTTAACAAATGAATTTTTAAATAAATATCCTCTTTTCTTTGATGTAGCAGAAGATTTTTTAAAATTTATTGGAAATGATCCAATTGTAGCGCACAATGCTCAATTCGATATAGGATTTCTAAACAACGAACTTGAAGACGCGCGACTTGAAAAAATAACACAAGACAGGATAGTTGACACCCTCGTTATAGCCAGGAATATGTTTCCCGGACAACAAATAAACCTAGACAGTCTTGTAAAAAAACTAAAAATTCAAACTCTAATTAACAGAGACCATCATGGGGCCTTAAAAGATGCAAAAATTTTGACCGATGTATATCTTGAGCTAAGAGGACATACTCAGATGGGGCTTGATCTTTTCACTGATACAGCTCAATCAAACCCCTTATTATATGAGCCATATAATGGTAAGGTTGTCCTAACAAAAGACGAGACAGATAACTTTAAAGAGTTTATAAAAAGTATAGTCAATAATGGACAATAAAAAATGAATGGTGAGTTTCTAGATATTATAATTTTTGGTGTTGTGGCCGTGTTTCTAATAATGAGACTAAAAAAAATCCTGGGATCAAATCAAGGAAAAATCATTAATATAAAAACTAGAAAAAACAATATTATTAAACCCAAAAAAGCAACTATTAAGAAAATTGAACAAGATGACGAATTTATTAATGGAGCAAATCAAGCTTTTTCCATGATAGTCAATGCATACCAAGATAATAATATTACCAAGGTGAAAGACTTATTAACAAATGAAGCGCTGAAAATTCTTAGTGAGAATAAGGCGCCCGACCAAATTAAATTTATGAATGTTAAAAAATCTAAAGTTATATCAACAACCGAGCAGGGCAACAAAATTCTAAAAATAGTACACTTTGAAACAGAGCATTATGATTTAAAAATTAATGACCAAATAGTTGTTTCAGAAGAGTGGGGCTTTGAAAAAGAAAACAAATCAAAAGACCCTAACTGGAAACTATTCTCCATTAAAGTTATTGAATAAAATTAAAATTCCACTTCAAGACAATAGGACAAGAAAAAAAAGACAAAGTAGCGCAAAACAAAGCGTTAGAAAAATTACTATTAGTTTTAATGACGGGAGGGAAAAAGAAAATAAAACTAATTTAAATCTCAAAAACCCATTAAATAAAAATAGCATTTCTCCTGAAACAAAAAAAACAAAAATTAACAAAGAAACCATAGCGCCATTTTATGATAAAAATATTCATAAGTTTTTTAAAAAAAATAATTTTTATAAACTTGATCTACACGGCCACACGCTAGAAAGCGCAAAGACAAATTTATATAATTATTGTTACGGACACTTTAAAAGTAAAAACCTATTGCACATTATAGTAACGGGACTTGGAAATAAGTCAGACAAAGAAAGCTTTTTTTCTGGTAAAATACGAAATTCTTTTAGTGATTGGATAAATCAAAATCCCTTGAATGAAATTATTAAAAGCTATCATCCTTGTAAAATCCAGCATGGTGGATTAGGCGCGTTTTACATAAAAATAAAATCTATAAAATAAATTTTTGATCGTCTTTTGATTTAACTTCGCTGCCTAAAGACTTATCAACCCATGCAGCATCAATTAAAACATCTTTGGTTTCATTTAAATTTGCCTGAAAACTAATTTCTTCTAGAATTTTTTCAAACATAGTTTGCAGTCTTCTAGCGCCAATATTTTCGACATCTTGGTTGATTTTTTCAGTAAGCTCGGCAATTTTATTGATTGCCCCATCATCAAAACTTAAATGAATATTTTCTGTATCAAATAAAGCTTTATATTGTTTAATAAGACTATTGTCTGTTTCCTTTAATATTTTAACCAGATCATC
Source organism: Pelagibacteraceae bacterium (assembly GCA_002705265.1). Lineage (GTDB taxonomy): Bacteria > Pseudomonadota > Alphaproteobacteria > HIMB59 > HIMB59 > HIMB59. The sequence goes on from PAHR01000021.1 coordinate 56,766, forward strand.
TCTTGTTAAACCATTCAATCTCACCCTAACAGGCAGTCTTCCTTGAAGCTCTGGTAATAAATCGCTAGGTTTGGATTGATGAAAAGCGCCTGATGCTATAAAGAGTATGTGATTTGTTTCAACTGACCCATATTTTGTAGAGACAGTTGTCCCCTCAATTAATGGCAAAAGATCTCTTTGTACGCCGTCTCTTGATACGTCGCCCCCCCTCCTAGTCGTATTTGTTGCAATCTTATCTATCTCATCAATAAAGACTATTCCGCTTTCCTGAACCTTTTTCATGGCCATCTGAACGACATTCTGTTTTTCTGCGATTTTTTCTATTTCTTCTTGTATGATTGGTTCGTAAGCGTCACCAATTTTAATCTTTGTTTTTTTCTTATTTTTCATGCCCTTACCAAATATGTCACCAATGTTCATCATTCCCAATTGTGCACCAGGCATGCCTGGTATGTCCATAGACTGAAAAGGGTTGTTCTTTTGATCAATTGATATTTCAACTTCTTTATCATTTAATTCATTGTTACGAAGCATAGTTCTAAATTTTTCTTTAGTTTCTTGTGTTGGGTTTTCACCAAGCAATGCGTTTAAAATAATTTCCTCCGCATTTTCATAAGCAACACTAATATATTTTTCTTTAATAATTTTTTTTTCTAAATTAATCGCAACTTCCACAAGGTCTCTAATTATTTGTTCAACATCTCTTCCAACATATCCTACTTCTGTGAATTTTGTTGCTTCGACTTTAATAAAAGGAGATTGAGTTAATTTTGCAAGTTTTCTTGCAATTTCTGTTTTCCCACAACCTGTTGGACCTAGCATTAAAATATTTTTTGGAATTATGTCTTCTCTTAAAGCCTTATCTTTTATATTCAATCTTCGCCAACGATTACGAAGAGCAATTGAAACTGCCTTTTTTGCATTGTCCTGGCCTATAACATACCTATCTAATTCTTCTTTAATAGCTTTTGGTGTTAATGTTTGGTCGTCCATTAAGTTTTTATTTCTGCAATATTTAAAGTTTCGTTTGTATAAATGCAAAGCTCAGCCGCAATTTTTAGTGACTCAGTTGCAATTTCTTTTGCGCCTAGCTTGCTATTTCTCTTTAATGCTCGCGCAGCACTTAAAGCAAAATTACCTCCAGAACCAATTGCAATGACACCTTGCTCAGGCTCTAAAACATCTCCGGTCCCACTTATTAAAAACGTCTCATTCTTATCTGCAGCAATAATCATTGATTCAAGTCTTCTTAGATATTTATCTGTTCTCCAATCTTTTGCTAGTTCAACACAAGCCCTTTTAAGATTATATGAGTATTCCTCGCATTTTTTCTCTAATCTCTCGAAAAGCGTAAACGCGTCAGCCGTTGATCCAGCAAAGCCGACGATAATTTTTTCATCGTTAAAAGTCCTAATTTTATTGGCATTTGACTTCATTACGGATGTTCCAAGTGTTACCTGTCCATCAGAAGCAATTACTACGGATTTTTCATCCCTGACACAAACAACCGTAGTCGCCCTTATAATTGTTTTGTTTTTTTCCATTAATCTTATAAATATAGTTATTAAATATCCATTTACAAACCATGAGAAAATATTTATTAAACAGGAAAACAAAAGAAACAGATATCAACATTAATATCAATATTGATGGTTCTGGAAAAAGCAACATTAGCACAAAAATTCCTTTTTTTGACCACATGCTTGAACAAATTTCTACTCACTCATTGGTTGACCTGGACATAAATTGTGATGGCGACTTAGATATTGACTATCATCACACCGTAGAAGATGTTGGCTTAGTTTTGGGCCAGGCAATTAAAGAGAGCTTGGGGGACAAAAAAGGCATAAAGAGATTTTCAAATGCGTACGTTGCATTTGATGAAACATGCACAAGGACTGTTTTAGATCTTTGTAACAGGCCTTTTTTTATATGGAATGTAAAAACTTCTTTAGAAAAAGTAGGTGACATAGACACGGAACTATTCCCAGAGTTTTTTAAATCTCTTACAACTGAAGCTAAAATGAACTGTCATATCGAAACATTATACGGGAATAACAACCATCATATTATTGAAAGCTGTTTTAAGTCATTTGCATTAGCGCTTAAAGAAGCAACAGAGATTGATCAAAGAAAAACTTCTGTGCCTAGCTCTAAAGGGGCGCTTTGAAAAAAAAAGTTATTGGATTAATTGACAGTGACTCAGGAAATATAGGGTCTATTAAAAAAGCTATACTAAAATCAATAGTAAGAAAACCATATAAATTAAAAATAATAAGAACAAAAAAAGATTTTATTAATGTAGATAAAATTATATTACCGGGCCAAGGAGCATTTGCAACGCTAATAAATAGTTTAAAAAAAAAGAAATTATATAATGAGCTACTTAAGTCTATTACAGATTTATCACTGCCTTACCTTGGGATTTGCGTTGGTATGCAAATATTAGCATCATATGGACATGAAAATAAAAAAATAAGGGGCATGAATATAATTAAAGGAGACATTGTTAAATTTTCCAAAAAAAAACTTACTATTCCTCATATGGGGTGGAACTCCATAAGTATTAAAAAAGAAAACAAGGTTTTTAAAAAAAAAGATCTACATCTCAAAGATTTTTACTTTGTTCATAGTTATTACTTTAAAGGAGTTAAAAAAGAGGATGTAACAGCGACAACAAATTATAGCATTAACTATCCATCAATTATTTCCAAAAACAACATATATGGAGTACAGTTTCATCCTGAAAAAAGCCACAAAATTGGCTTTAAAATAATCAATAATTTTATATTGAAATCATGAAAATTTATCCCGCAATAGACATTAGTGAGGGCGCTTGCATAAGACTTACTAAAGGGGTCTTCGAAGATAAATCGGTTTATAAATTCAGCCCATTGGAAATGGCCATGGAATACAAAAAAGAAGGATTTGAGAACATACATATTGTTGACATTGATGCAACTCTTGCTAGGGGAAACAACTTTGAATTAATAAAGGATATAAGAAAAAAAATTGATATAAATATACAAGTAGCCGGAGGCATTAGAGATACAAAAACAATTAAAGATAAAATTAATTATGGATTTAATCAAATTGTAATTGGAACGCTTGCCGTAAAAAAAACCGATTTTATTAATGACCTCTTAGATGATGAACAAAGCAAAATATCAATAGCTTTGGATTTAAAAGATGGTTTTATTGCTAGTCATGGATGGAAGGAAAAGAACATTGTGTCTCTTTCAGACATAACAAAAATTTATAACAATAAAAATATTCATTCGTATTTTATAACAGATGTGTCAAAAGACGGTATGCTGAGTGGACTAAATTTTGATATTTTCAATTCTGTAAAAAAACTTACATCAAAAAAAATTACAGTTGGCGGAGGTGTGAAAAATATGGAGGATATCATTAAAGCAAATAAAAAAGGATATGATGGAATTGTTGTGGGTAAGGCAATTTATGAGCATAATATTAAATTAAGAGATCTTTCAAAATATCAAACACAATGTTAAAAGTTAGAATTATTCCATGTTTAGACATAATAAAAAACAAAGTTGTCAAGGGAGTAAAATTTAAAAACATAAAAACTCTTGGCGATCCTGTTTTGTTCGCAAAAAAATATTCTGATTCTGGTGCTGATGAAATATGTATGCTAGATATCACAGCATCTCATGAAAAGAGGAAGACTTTTTTAAAAACGGTAGAGGCAATTGCTAAAGTTATAGACATACCACTAACTGTTGGAGGAGGAGTCTCTCAATTAAATGATATTACAACATTGTTAAATGCAGGGGCAGACAAAATTTCAATCAATACAGCTGCGGTTTTAAATCCCAATCTTATCAAAAAAGCATCAATAAAGCATGGATCCCAATGTATAGTCGTTGCAATAGATGGAAAAAGACATAATAAAAAAATGATCGTTACAATTAAAGGAGGAAGAGAAAAAACAGACAAAACACTTATTAATTGGGCAAAAAAAATGCAAGCTTTTGGCGCGGGAGAACTTCTAGTAACCTCAATGGATACAGATGGAGTACAAAAGGGATTTGATAAAGAAATGTTAAAATTAATTAATAAAGAAGTAACTATACCAGTTATTGCATCAGGGGGAGTGGGAAAATTAAGACACTTCATTGAAGGATATGAAACGAACTCCAGTGGACTTTTAGCTGCAAGCGTATTTCACACATCAAAATATTCCATTACAAAGGTTAAAAATTATTTAAAAAGGAATAAGATACCGGTAAGACTATAATGAATTATGATAATGAAAATATTTTTGCTAAAATTATTAAAGGCGAAATACCATCAGAAAAGATTTTAGAAACAGATTTTATTTTAGCTTTTAATGACATTTCACCAAAAGCCAAGATACATGTTTTAGTTATACCAAAAGGAAAATATATTGATATTTATGATTTTAATAAAAATGCTTCGCGTGAAGAAATTTTAGGCTTTTGGGAAGGCGTTAACGAAACAATTCAAAAACTAAAGTTAGAGGAACTCGGGTTTCAAATTAAGATTCACAAGGGTGAAAGCGGAGGACAAGAAGTATTTCACTTCCATATTCACATTCTATCAAACGATTAGTAAAATATTAAAAATATGTTTATTTAAGAATCAGAGAGCTCAGGGCTAATGATATCTACATAGTCAATGATATCTAAAACACCCTTGATAGATCGTGCATGTTCAAACACTCTTTCCAGCTCTTCTGTATTTGATGTAACGCCCATTATAAAAATAATTTTATCTTGAACCTCAAAAGTATATTTTAGTTTTTTAATATTTCTATCAACCAAAACCTTACCAAGCAATTGAGCATGAATTGATTTGTCCTCGGCATAATTTATTATGTTAAGCCCCTCTGTTAAATCAATTTCATTTAAAACTTCAGTAACACCTGTTTGTTTCCAGGCAAGCCTAACAATCTCAACTCTTTGTGACTGATCTTTAACTTTGCCTGTCAAAAGAACTTTACCTTGTTGAACATCAACGCCAATTTTAGTTACAAGTATAGCGTCATACATAAAAATTCTATCTTTAATGCCCAAAGATATGGCAGTATCATTTACCGCCTCTCCTAAAGTTTTTTCATCTTGTGTTGTGGCAACTCCTGTTGTGACTCCCGTGCCTATTATTTGCGTTCCTGAACAGCTAAATAAGATCAGCGGCAGTAAAAGAATCAGGCAGCTAATTTTTTTTAAGGGAAAGAATTCTTTTATAAAGCTCATTTCTTTTTATTTTATATTTTGTTGAGTATATTTCATATATATTTTTTTTTCCGTATTTTTCAATATCTTTTAATAATGTATTGTCGTCAAATTTTTTATTATGCTTGACTTCATTAAATTCTACGCAAACCACCAGCTCTCCTTTTAGATTCATGGGCAAAAGTTCCCTAAAATTATTTAAGTTAAAATGGATTTTTTTTTCATAAATTTTAGTCATTTCATTTAGTATGACAACATTCGCGCTTGAGTCCAATTCTGATAATAATTCAATTTCTTTGTTGAGCTGAGAGCTTGTAGTAAAAAAAATTAGATTTGACGATATAATATTTTCAAAAATCTTCTTTTTTTGCTGGATCTTTTTAGGCAGAAATCCCAAAAAAACAAATGGATTTGGATTTAAAAATCCACATAGTTGTATAGCCATCGTTAAGGAACTAGGCCCGGGAATGCTTTCGACATGACAGTTATTTTCAAACAAATATTTTATTAATTTTGCCCCCGGGTCTGATATTAACGGAGAGCCAGCATCAGAAATTAAAGAAATAATCTTACCTTGCTCTATTTTTTGTTTTATATAATTATGTTTAAGGTCAAAGTCATGGTCAGTATATTTTTCAACATATAAAGGATTAATATTAATGTGTCTAAATAGCTTTGAGCTGTGTTTTGTGTTTTCACAAAAAATAATATCAGATTTTTTTAAGACACTAATGCCCCTTATTGTGATATCATCTAAATTTCCTATGGGAGTTGCAACTATATATAACCCAGGTTTCATTGGGACCTAGATTAATGAAATTATTAATAATTTGCACACTATTTATTATTTATGCCTGTGCGCCAACCACACAGCAAACGCCCATTAAAAAGGAAAAACCCACAATTGAAATAGTTCCACAAGCCCCAGTGGAAATTAAAAACCTAGATAATGTCATTGTAGTCTTGGATGAAAACAAAACATCCCAAAAGTTATTTTTTGAAGAATTTACTAATTCCAATTTAATTACCGAACTAGATAAAAAAATTATATTTTATTATGACATAGAAGAAATCACGGACGAAAAGATAAATAATACTATTATAATCGGCCCCAATAAGTCAGATAAGCTCATACTGTTAAAAGAAAAATTAGGCAATAACAATTTAATATTAAGTCTTACAAATGACCTAACTCTAAAAAGGCAATTCAACGAAGACCAAATTATTTTTTTAGGAATGTCACCTTTTTTTCACGTAGCAAAATTAAAACAAGAATTATTTGCCTCAACATCAGTTGCGGTTTTATACAAGCAAAGTTTTTATGGAGTTAGAATAAATAATTATCTTAAAAAATTATATATAGGTAAATACATAAAATCATCGCCTTATACCGAAGAGCCACAAGATATTATTTTTTCAATTAAAGCACTTGGTGATTTAGCCCAGTATGACAATGTCATTCTGATTGATGACACAATGGTTTACAAAAACGTTCTAACTAATCTTGCATCACAAGATACAATTTACCCTTATAATAAAATTTATTTAATTGATAATTTTTTAGAGCAGAGGAACTCTATATCTAGTTTCTATAATCAAATTAACAGAGCAAATATTTCAAATATTGATTTAAAATCAGCAAAAGATCCGCATAGAGAGTTTTTTTATCGCGCATCTGTAAATATGGCTATTTCAATTGCGCACGAAATTATTAAAACAAAAGAGTTCTCCAAAATAGTTTATTCTGACCAACTGGGGTTTTTAGAAGTAAAAGACCTTACAATAAATTATCCAATAAAATTTGACTAATTTTTTTTTTAAAATCTAAAAAAGCAAAATATCTGTGGGATAAAATTAGTTTTTCAATTTTTTCCATTTCAGCAAATGTTTTTTTGTGCCCTTTTGGGACAAAAAAAGGATCAAATCCGAAGCCGTTATGACCTCTTTTATTTTTTATAATCTTTCCCTCTACCATTCCATTAGCTGATATTTCATTATCTTTATCTAAATAATTTAATGAGCAAAAAAAAGTCGCTGGGATTGCATTGCATTCCAACCCATATTTTTTATAAATATGATTTACTGCTTTTTTTATTCCGCCCTGCTCAATAGTAAATCTAGCAGTCTTAACCCCAGGAAAATCTATACTATTTTTAATTATAAAACCGCTATCATCACTTAAAGTAGGGATTTTAGTTTTTTTAAAATAAAAACTTGATTTAGAAGAAGCGTTACTTTCGAATGTATCACCATTTTCATTTGGTTCTCCCCTAATATCTTGAGAGGATAGGTCTAAAATTTTAAAATGCTTAAAAATTTTAAAATATTCAATATAAAATTTAAACTCTTTAAATTTTCCCTCATTTCCAGTGCCAATTAAAATTTTTTTTTTAAGCAATTGATATTGCTTTATTTTGTATTTTATTTATCTCTGGCATCACTTTTTCTACCAGCTGTATAAAATCCAAAATGGTTTGCTTGCTAAATTTAGCTTCCTCTCCAGTCGACTGAAACTCGATAAAATTCCCATCGCCAGACATCACTACATTACAATCCACCTCTGCATTTGAATCTTCGGGATAATTTAAATCTACACACGGCGTTCCATTAACAACCCCTACTGAAATAGCAGCAATTTGATTTACAATAATTTGTGAATTTAAATTATAATTTTTTTTGTAAACATTTATTGATCTTGCCAAACTAACATAACCACCAATTATTGATGCCGTTCTTGTTCCTCCATCAGCACTAATAACATCACAATCAACCTTAATAGTTTTTTCCCCCAAAAGATTTAAATTTACAGCACACCTAAGGCTTCTCCCAATAAGTCTTTGAATTTCCTGAGTCCTTCCAGACTGTTTACCTCTAGCAGCCTCTCTATCAACTCTTTGATCCGTTGAAGAAGGAAGCATCCCGTATTCTGCGGTAAGCCACCCTTTTCCAGAATTTCTCAAAAAGCTTGGAACCTTGTCTTCTATTACGGCTGAACATAAGACGTGTGTATTGCCTAACTTTACCAAACATGAGCTTTTATTATTTGGTTGTATATTTGTTATGATATCTAACCCTCTAATATCATCTAAACTCCTATCACTTCTTGAATATCCGGACATTTTTTATAACTTATAAGATTATAACAAAACAATGAATAAAAAAATTTTAGACATAAGCGATAGAGCAAGGTCTGTATTTAAATTTTTAGTTGAAGACTATTTAAAAAATGGAAGTCCCATTGGCTCTAAATCTATAAAGGATAACATGAGGATTAATCTATCAAGCGCCACTATCAGGAATGTTCTCGCAGAAATCAACTTTTATGGCCTAATAAATAGAGACCATCACTCAGCGGGAAGCAAGCCGTCTGATCTTGGGCTGCAATTTTATACAAACGCACTTTTGGAATTGGAAAATATAAATCCAAAAGAAAAAAAATTTATTGACGAAAATTCAAAAAATGATGGGTTTTTAAATCAAAATAAAAAAATCACTGAAGTGTTGAATTCTCTTTCAAAGCAAACAAGCTTAGTTATTAACGAAGATAAGATTATGAAAATTAATAAAATAGATTTTTATAAGTTTGATCTGAAAAAAATTATTTTTATTATTCAATATGAGGGGGGGTCAATAACTAATAGACTGGTTGAATTAGAGACGACAATTGACGAAAAAGATCTAAATCTTGTATCTTCCCTGCTGTCTAGATTTCGAGAGCCATTCTTGCCTAATGAAATCCAAAAAAAAGTAAATGAATTCATAAAGGAAACGAAATTAACTCTAAATAAGAAAACAAAATTATTAATATCTAAAGGATTAAAAGTTGAAAAATTTTCTGAAAATCAAAGTTCTTTTTTTATTAGGGGTGTTGGTGACTTATTAAAAAACAACAAAGATATCGAAATAGACAGTTTAAATGAATTATTAAATGATATTGAAACAGGTAAAATTGCAAAAAAACTTATTAGAGCCTTGAAAACTTCTAAAGGAGTACAAATATTTATAGGAAGCAATACAAATTTATATAAGCAAAGCAACATGTCCATGATACTTTCTAACTATACAAGGAAAAACGGAATAGCCGGAGCTGTTGGAATTATAGGTCCAAAAAGAATAGATTATCAGAAAATTATCCCAATAATTAATTATATGTCTGAAGTAATATCTAATAAATAGGAGGAGTGCATGACCGAGGAAGAATCAAAAGACAATCAAAATAAACATCAGAACGATAGCTTAACAGAACAAATACAAAACGATAAAGAAAACCAAGATAATAATCAGGCGAATAACGAAGATAAGGAAACTCTTTCCAGTGAAAAAATTATTGAAAATTTAAAGATCGAAATAGATGAATTAAAAGATCATAGACTCAGGGCAGTTGCAGAATTAGACAATTTTAGAAAAAGATCTGAAAAAGACCAATCTGACGCATTAAAATATAGTATTTCTAACTTTGCAAAGGAAGTTGTTTCAATTATGGATAACATAGAGCGAGCAAAAAGCAGCATTAATCAAGATAAAAAGGAAGAAAAATCAATAAAATCGGTTTTAGAGGGAATTGACTTAATTCACCAAAGCATTGTTAGCGTATTTGAAAAATTTGGAATTAAAAAAATAGACTCAATAAATCAAAAATTTGATCATAATTTTCACCAAGCAATGATGGAAGTAGAAAGAGATGATTGTGAGCCAGGTATTGTAGTGCAAGAGCTGATCCCAGGATATACAATCCATGACAGACTTCTTAGGCCAGCTATGGTCGGAGTCTCAAAACAAACTGACCAAAAAACAGATATTTCAAGAGAAAAACCCTCAAAATAACACTATTTTACAAAATTATTTAATTTGTCTCTTGAATAGAAGCCAACACAACCCATATCAAATAAATATAATAAATAATTATTAAGGACTGAAAAATGGCAAAAGTTATAGGTATAGATTTAGGAACAACGAATTCTTGTGTTGCAATTATGGATGGAAAAAATCCAAAAGTTATAGAAAATTCTGAAGGTGGAAGAACTACCCCTTCTATCGTAGCATTTACTGAAAATGAAAAACTAATAGGACAATCAGCTAAAAGACAGGGCGTCACAAATCCTGAGAATACCCTTTATGCAGTGAAGAGATTAATCGGAAGAAATTTTAATGACGAGGTTGTAAAAAAAGATATAGGTCTTTCCCCTTTTAAAATTGTTAAAGGCAATAATGGTGATGCTTGGGTCGAAGCTCTTGGTGAAAAGTATAGCCCAAGTCAAGTGTCTGCATTTGTTCTTCAAAAAATGAAAGAAACAGCAGAGACTTACACAGGAGAAACAATCACCCAAGCTGTTATAACTGTACCAGCTTATTTTAATGATGCACAGAGACAGGCAACTAAAGACGCTGGAAAAATTGCAGGACTAGAAGTTCTTAGAATAATTAATGAGCCTACCGCAGCATCACTGGCTTATGGTTTAGATAAAAAACAATCAGGAACAGTTGTGGTATATGATTTAGGAGGAGGCACGTTTGACGTCTCAATACTAGAAGTTGGGGATGGTGTTTTTGAAGTTAAATCCACAAATGGTGACACACACTTAGGTGGCGAGGATTTTGATTTACGAATTATTGATTACTTAGCAGACGAGTTTAAGAAGGAACAAGGGGTTGATCTTAAAAAAGACAAACTTGCGCTTCAAAGGTTAAAAGAAGCGGCTGAAAAAGCAAAGATAGAATTATCAAGCGCAACTCAAACCGATGTAAACCTTCCTTTTATAACCGCGGACCAAACAGGACCAAAACACTTAAACGTTAAAATGACTAGAGCGAAACTAGAAGAATTAGTTGATGATTTATTACAATCAACCATTGATCCTTGTAAAAAAGCATTAAAGGACGCTGGCCTAACCTCCTCTGATATTAATGAGGTTATTCTTGTTGGAGGCATGACAAGAATGCCAAAGGTCTCAGAAATAGTAAAAGGGTTTTTTAACAAGGAACCAAGCAAGGGGGTAAATCCTGACGAAGTTGTTGCTATGGGCGCTGCTATTCAAGCCGGTGTTTTACAAGGCGATGTAAAAGATGTTTTGCTTCTAGATGTAACTCCACTCTCACTTGGCATAGAAACACTAGGGGGTGTATTTACAAAATTAATTGAAAGAAATACAACTGTACCAACTAAAAAAAGCCAAGTATTTTCTACTGCAGAAGATAATCAAGCGGCTGTAACAATTAGGGTTTTTCAAGGTGAACGCGAGATGGCAACTGACAATAAACTACTTGGTCAGTTCGATTTAGTTGGTATTCCTCCAGCCCAAAGAGGCACCCCACAAATAGAAGTAACTTTTGATATAGATGCAAATGGAATTGTCAACGTATCCGCAAAAGATAAATCAACAGGTAAAGAACAGCAAATTAAAATTCAAGCTTCCGGAGGTCTCTCTGATGAAGAAATTGAAAAAATGGTTAAAGACGCAGAGACTAACGCAGAAGAAGACAAGAAAAAAAGAGAAGTAGTGGATGCAAAAAATGCTGCAGATGGTCTAGTTTTTCAAACAGAAAAAAATCTTAAAGAATACGGTGAAAAAATAGAAGCCGTTGATAAAACTAAAATAGAAGACGATCTAAAAGATCTTAAAGATGCTATTGAAAAAGATGATTTAGATTTGATTAAACAAAAAACAGAATCTTTAACTCAGTCTTCAATGAAGATGGGTGAGGCAATGTATAAAGACCAGCAGGCAAAACAGCCTAATGACCAAGATGTTGACCCAAATCAAAAAACAGAAGAAGACACTAATAAAAAAGACGATGATGTTATTGATGCTGACTTTGAAGAAGTAGAAGAAGATAAAAAAGAAAATAAAAGTTAATTTAAATTATTTTTTTGTAAAAAAATGGCTGAAGATTTTTATAATACACTTGGTATATCTAAAGAAGCATCAGATGGTGAGATAAAAAATGCATATCGCAAGATGGCAATGAAGTACCACCCTGATAGAAATCAAGGCGATGCTAAGGCAGAGAAGAAGTTTAAAGAAGTAAGCAATGCCTATGAAATACTAAAAGACCCCCAAAAAAAGCAAGCTTATGACCAGTATGGTCACGCAGCATTTGAACAAGGCGGCATGGGTGGCCCAGGAGGATTTGGCCAACAGGGATTCGGAGGATTCTCAGATATATTTGAAGATATTTTTGGTATGGGTGGAGGAGGACCTAAGGAAACAAGAGGAGATGACCTTAGATACGATATAGCCGTGGATCTAGAAGAGGCGTTTTTTGGCAAAAACCTTGAATCAACAATATCGAAAATGACTGCCTGTAAGGAAAATCATTCCTATAAATCCTGTACCACTTGTGATGGTTATGGAAAGGTTAGGACACAAAGTGGTTTTTTCTCGATGGAAAGAACCTGTGGCAGGTGCAGTGGCACAGGCCAAGAAATGAAGGGAAGATGTGGGAAGTGTAGTAATACAGGAAGAGTTAAAGAAAACAAAAAATTGAAAATTAAAATACCTCCAGGCATAGAAACAGGCAATAGAATAAGAATGAGCGGCGAAGGAGAGGCGGGTGAACTAGGGGGGCAAAATGGTGACTTGTATGTTTTTGTAAAAGTAAATCCCAACAAAATTTTCGAAAGAGATAAAAATAATATTATTTGCGAAGTAGCAATTCCTTTTACAACAGCAGCATTAGGAGGATCTATAGAAGTACCAACTATCGAAAAAAAAATGGTTAGCATTAATATTCCTCAAGGAATGCAGTCCGGGCATAAACTAAGAGTTAAGGGAAAAGGAATGAGCATATTAAGAACTGAACAAAGAGGAGATATGATTGTAAAAGTTCATGCAGAAACACCTATAAATTTGTCTGCAAAGCAGAAAAAGATTTTAACTGACCTCGATAGTTCGTTGACAAAAGATAATTCAAAATTATCAGAAGGATTTTTTAATAAAGTAAAAAAAATGTTTAATTAGTTTGATAATAAAATATTTTTATGAAGATATTACAACGCCAATAGGAAATATATTTATTTTAGAAAATAAGTACGGGATATGTTGCGTATCCATGTCTAGAGACAAAAGAATTGTTAAAATAAAAAATGAGTTTAATCCAAAAGTAGGATTAAAATTTTATAAGACAATTAAGAAAAACCTTATTAGATATCTTAATGGCAAAGAAAGATTAAAACCCCCCCCAGTTTTATTTTTATCGGGAACAAATTTTCAAAAAAAGGTTTGGAAACAATTATTAAGAATTAAGCATGGAACAACTTCTAATTATTCAATGATTGCTAATAATATTAAACTTCCTAATGCCCAAAGAGCTGTTGGGACAGCAATCGCCAAAAATCCAATATTATTTTATTTGCCCTGTCATAGAGTGGTTAAAAAAAATGGAAATATAGGGAAGTATATATGGGGTATGTCTATTAAAAAAAAACTACTAAATATGGAGATGGCTGACCCGATTTAGTAGAGGAGGAAATTGAATACCGAATCAGCCCCCGCATGAACGCTAACCAAACAGTATAAATTATATAACTTATGTCAAATTTCTGAAATTTTCATTTTTAGTAAATATTCGTTAGAATCTTTAATTAGCCGGCTATTTTACAAATTTAGCCAAATCGTCCATTTATGGATTGTATTAGGTTTTTATTCATATAAGAAGGATCAGCAGTGATTTCTCTTAATTTCCAAAAACAGTCAAATATTTATTTAATTGGCTTTATTGCATATTTTATTTTTTCCATAGGAGATACTTTAATTAAATTAGTTGGAACAACATACCCATACACATTAATTTTTGCTATATCAACTTTTACCGGCTCATTGCCTGTTATTATATATTTAATTTTCAAGAAAAACTTTCAAGAACTAAAAACTAAAAAATATTTACTTCACTTATTAAGGGGCATCTTAATGGCAATAGTTGCTTACAGCATACTTAAGGGCATCATTTTATTGCCCCTTTCAATATCATATCCAATACTACTTTCAGCCCCGGTGATATTGTCATTTATGGGAATTATATTTTTAAAAGAAAAAATTAATGTCTATAAGATCTTATCTTTAATTATAGCAATGTTAGGTGTTTTTCTGGTTTCGGGTTTTAGTATTAATCAGGGATATAATTTTGAGGGGATATTGTTATTAGGGATTGGCGCAATATGTGTCGCTGTTTTAGATTTATCTGTAAGACTATATGGTAAAAATGAATCAACTTTATCATTAAGTTTTTATAGTCTTTTTATCAGTTCAATAATTTTTACAATTTTATCTTTTGGGTCATGGACAAAAATTGCTTTTGACGACTTATTGCTTTTAATCACAGGAGGAGCTTTAGACGGCATTGGCATGTTGATACTCGTATTTAGTTTAAAAAGAATCGAAGCTTCGTATATTAGCATTACTCACTATTCACAAATTATATATGGCCTAATTATAGGATATCTTGTATTTAACCACACACCTTCTTATATGGAGTTATTTGGAGGAGTGTTTGTATTAAGCTCAGGTTGGTTAATATACTTAAAGCTTAATCAATCAAATTGATTTTTTTTTAAGTGGGGCTATAGTGCATCCTGAAATCTTCCAATTCCCATCACTTAGTATTAAAGAATAAGTTGCAATATATGATTGGTTTTTTTGAGATATGATTTGTACCTGATGTAGTACGCCACTATCAAAAATTTTAGACTTCAAAAAAAAATAATTCTTAGGGTTAGACACAGGCTCATATGCGGTTTCTACCATTTTCATAAATATTTCTGGAGTCTCAAATTTAGCTTTAATTATTGGTGCGGCGAAAGAAAAAGCCTTTAAGGCATCATTGCTCTTAAAAGCCTCTAACTGGCCTGATACAACATTTTTAGAAGTTTCAATTTGATTATCATAGTTGTCCTGAGAGTAGGAGCTAAGGGAAAAGAAGCATATTGAAACTAAATATATTAGATATTTTTTAGACATTAGTGTAATTCTTTATACGACATAATCCTATAACCAGATCCCTAAAAGTTTTTTATTTTCTAGATATCTTACTCTCGATAGTTAGTATTTTATCATTAACAAGACTTTCTCTAATAAATTCTAAAACTAATTCCTGATGTGGCCATGAACATTTAGCAAATACTATTAAATGACCATTTTTTACTTTTTTGCCATCATTCCATTTACATTGCTTTCCATTTACTTTTACACCCTTTTCATATTCAAACCATTTTACTCCTGGAATATCAGCAATCCATTTAAGGTCAGTTGAAGTTGCTTTCCAATCATGGACAAGATCATCAGGACTTGCAAAAACTAAAGAGTTGGCATGCTTTGCAGTTTTTAATTCATCTACTAAATATTGTCTGATAGGATTATTTTCTTCCCTAGGCCAACAATTAGGATTGAAAGCAATGGTTCCCCCAAATAATTCTTTTTTAAATGCCGCATATCTTATTGCATTCCACGCCCCACAAGAATGTCCTGCTAAAAAAATTTGCTTAAATGGAACCCCATTAGAGTTAAATTTTTTAACAACTTCTTCGGTTACATGCATCCGGACATCAGTTGAAAGGTTTCTTAAATACTCTTCCCAAAACGGACACTTTAAAGTATGTCCATATCCTTTTTTAATACATTTTTTAGCTGAACCTTTAAATTTCAATCCAGCTTCACGTCCGCCCGTAGCATCAAGTTTTCTAGTATTTGTAATTAAACAATTTACCCATACAACTATTTCTTTGTCTCCAATTTTTGCTCCTGAGAGCATAGAAATAAAAGTTAGATCTTGGCTATAGTTACAAAATTTCTCTTTTGTTTCATTCCCACCATGATTCCAGATTAATAATATTTTGTTTTCAGGGTTGTCAATATTATAACCTTTGGTTAGTTTAAATGCCTTACCCTCAAGGTTTGATGAAATAAATCCACTACTTTTTGAACTAAGTTTCTTAGCTTGGACGGACAAACTTATATTGAAAAACAACAAACCCAAAACCACGATCTCTAAAAGTTTTTTCATTATAACACATTATCAAAAACCCCTAGAATTAAACATTTTTTTATCTCAAGTATATCTAGCCGTGTATCTAGTTTGTTATTTAAATTTCTGTAATTAGATCTTGTGAAATATCATTTAAATTAGTACATCCAGTTAAGATCATAGTTTCAACTAACTCTCTTAATAATATGTTCAATACTAACTCAACGCCATCTTGTCCATCGTGTGCAAGGCCCCATAGAATTGGTCTGCCAATTTGAACCGCATTAGCCCCTAAAGCTAGACATTTTAAAATATCTGTTCCTCTTCTAATACCACCATCTGCAATTAAAAGTTTATCTTTGCCAACCTCTTCTCTAATTGGCCTAATTTGTTTTAAGGTTGGTACGGCAGTGTCTAACTGTCTTCCACCATGATTTGATATAATTATACCATCAGCACCATTTTCGAAACATTTCGCAGCATCATCAGGCCTAAGTATTCCCTTAACCAATACAGGTAGCTTTGATTTTTCTTTAATCCAATGAATAATTTCAAAAGTAAGAGTTGGATCAAATAGATGGTCAGAGTGCATACTCATACTAGATCCCTCATAATCATCATATTTCTCAAAAGACGTTCCTTTAAAATTGGCAAGAGTTAAATTTTCAGGCATTTTAAAAGAATTTCTTTCATCTTTCTCTCTTGTTCCTAATCTTGGGGCGTCCGCTGTAAAAACTATTGCTTTATAGTTTTTTTCGTAACATCTTTTTAAAATATCCTCTGTAATTTTCCTATCTTTTGCAAAATATAATTGAAAAAACAATTTATCGGAATGAGGAGCAACTTCTTCTATTGATTTATTTGATGATGTAGGCAAAGTCATTATTGAATCCAAACTAGACATTGCTTTTGCAGTTGCAATCTCGCCATCAGCATGAGCCATTGACTGCATAGCTAAGGGAGCTGCCATTATTGGATTACCAATTTTTAATCCTAAAATTGAAGTTGATGTATTAACAGATGAGACATTTCTCAATAACTTAGGTAGAATCTCATAGTTATTAAATATTGATATGTTTCTTCTTAAAGTAATTTCATCCCTAGCCCCTGAGCTGTAATAGTCATATATGGCTTCAGATAATTTTTCTGGGAATTTTTTTTCTAAATCAAATAAATTAACTATCAAAATTATATGCCTTGCTGCTTTGTTAATATTAAAAGCACCTTCCTCATTAATATTATGAGGATTTATTTTTATAAGAATATCTTTATCTGCCCTATATATTACATTACCTGTATCAAAATCGCCAATATTTTATTAAAACTGATCATTAATTAAGAAATATTTATTAGATTTTTATTATTCAATTAAATAATCTAAACCAAGCAATGAGACCCATTTTTAGATACCTATGTATTTTTTTATTAATTTTTTATAATTCAAGTATAGCAAAAGAATTTTTGATTGTTCAGTCCACAACAAGTACAGCCAATACTGGATTATTAGAG
Organism: Pelagibacteraceae bacterium; assembly: GCA_002705265.1. Taxonomy (GTDB): domain Bacteria; phylum Pseudomonadota; class Alphaproteobacteria; order HIMB59; family HIMB59; genus HIMB59. The sequence continues at coordinate 74,450 of PAHR01000021.1, forward strand.
TATTTAGGTGATTTGTTTTTTGAAGATACCGGAATAGAAATAAGGGCTGTTGCTGTTGGGACTGGCCAGGCTATCAAAAATTCTATGAGAGGGGACGGGGATGTTTTGTTGGTCCATGATAAAATAAAAGAATTAAAATTTGTTAAAGATGGCTTTGGAGTCAAAAGACACGACCTTATGTATAATGACTTTATATTTGTTGGACCTAAAACTGATCCAGAAAATATCAAAAAATCTAAAACAGTATTAGAAGTTATAGATAAGCTTTCTAAGGGAAAGACAAGATTTATTTCTCGTGATGATAATTCAGGAACTCATTCAAAAGAATTAAAGTTATGGAAATTATCAAAAGCTAGATTATCAAGTGACTTTTATATTAAATCAGGTGCTGGCATGGCATCTACAATAAATATGGCTGCAGAAATGCAAGCATACACAATTACTGACAGAGGGTCTTGGATTTCTCATAACAATAAAGGTAATTTGGCTTTATTATATGAAAATGATAATTTGTTATTTAATCCTTATGGAATTATAGCTATTAATCCAAAAAAATTCCCAAATACTAAATATAATAATGCAAAAAAATTTATAGAATGGATTCTAAGTAAAAAAATTCAAAATCTAATAGAATTATTTAAAGTTAATGGCGAGCAAATTTTTTTCACTTATAAGGTTAACAAATGATATATGAAGCTATAAGCATTTCTTTATATGTAAGTATTTTATCAACTATTTTAGGGTTATTAATTAGCATACCAATGGGAATTTTTTTAGGTGTAAAAAATTTTTATTTCAAAAAAATTATACTATCAATACTAACTGCATTAACATCTATACCACCAGTGTGCGCGGGATTAATTGTTTACTTAATGGTTAGCAGAACAGGACCTTTTGGTTGGATGGGCATTCTATACACGCCTACAGCAATGATAATTGCTCAAACATTAATAATTTTTCCCATCATGACAACATTAATAGCAAGGAATATTTCTGATGATTTCCCAGTTTTTTCTGATGAGCTATATCTTTATGGAGCAAGATTAAGAGATATTGCTTATCTCTTAATCAAAAATAGAATTTCTATATACCTAACAATCTCACTTATAGGATTTGGTAGAGCTATAAGCGAATATGGTGCTGCAGCTATAGTTGGCGGTTCCATTGATCATGTTACAAGGAACGTAACATCAACAATTGCTTTGGAAACATCAAAAGGAAATTTATTAATCGCAATAAACCTAGGAATTATTTTAATGACCATATCTTTTATAATAAGTTATTTAATTAACTTAAAAAAATAATATAAATATTAAAATGAAATATTTAATAATATTTATTTTTTTGAATTATTCTTTTTCTTTAAATGCTAGCGAAATACAAGATAGAAAATTGTCCATGCAAGCTTTAAATAAACTTATGAAAGAAGCCAATAACAATATTAGAGAAAATATATTAAATAGCAGGACACAGGAAATTTTTTTAGAAATATCTGATATTTTTAAGCATTACCCATCTTTATTTCCTGAAGGATCTTTTGATGGCAAAACCAATGCCAGTAATGATATTATTTTTAATAGAGAGAAATTTAACCAAATTTCGAAAGATAACGAAGAAAATGCAAAAAAAGCTGCGGAAGCTATAATGTATGAAAATCAAGAGCTAGCAGTTAAGCATTTTCAAAATCTTTATTCATCTTGTAAAAGCTGCCACTCTAGATTTAAAAATTAATATTTATGAGATTAATTTATATACTTATTTTTCTATTTGCAATTTCTTCGAATAGCATTATTTTCAGTAATCAAATGTTTACACCACTGTCAATCGAAGAATCAAAAATTAAAATGGATGAAGGCCTTATAATTATTGATGTAAGAAAACAAAAAGAGCACGATAGTTTAAGAATCCCAGGATCTCACTTAATTAATGTAAAAGAAATTTCTAAAGAAATATTGGAAAGCAAATTTGGAGAAAATAAAGATATACTCATCCATTGTACAGCAGGAGTCATGTCTAAGGTTGCTGCAAAAAAATTAATAGACCAAGGATACAAGGGAAAAATTTTTGAAATAAATGAAGGAATGATCGGCTGGGTAAAGAGCGGAATGCCTACGGAAACTAATTAAAATAATCTGTTTTTATCATATAATAAATTAAATAACCAAAAAGACCTGCCATTAAAATTAGTATTGGCATTACTGATAAACTAAAGGCATTCCTAAATTTTTTATTATATATAAGTACTATCATTAATAATATAAGCCCTAAAACTATATAAATTCTGATCATTATGATTTTATATTAACACAAATCCTTGAATTTTTACTATTAATGATCACTTTTATTGATATATAAACCTAATTGATTATGAGTAAAATTAAAATTGCAATAGCGGGCGTTCTAGGTCGTATGGGAAATAATCTTGTGCTCTCTGCACAGTCAAATGAATTTGTAGAGATAGTTGGGGTATTTGATAAAAGCCCCATCAGTCCAGAACAGCTTTCCTCATTAAATCTTAATTCAGAAATAGCTACAACTAGTGACGCATCATTTGACCTTGCAGATATCGTCATAGATTTTACATCACCAAGCTCATTGTTTATGTTTACAGAAAGCGCAGTTGCACATAAGGCAGGATTAGTTGTTGGAACTACCGGGCTCGAAGAAAAACATTTTCAATTATTAAAACAAACCTCAACAGCAACAAAAGTTTTTTATGCTCCAAATATGAGCTTAGGAGTAAATTCTTTTTTACAAATTGCAAGAGGTGCGGCAGGAAAATTGAAAGATTTTGATATAGAAATAATCGAATCACATCATAAACATAAAGTTGATGCGCCAAGTGGAACAGCAATCAAACTTGGAGAAGAAATAGCTGATGAGATAGGCAGGTCAAGCAAAGATTTTGTTTTTGATAGACAACAGCAAGTGAAGAAAAGAAAAAAAACCGATATAGGTTTTTCTTCCATTAGAGGAGGGAATATATCTGGAGAGCATAGGATTATCTTTCATGGAGAAAACGAAGATATTGAAATAACTCATAGAGCTTTAAACAGAAGAATATTCTCAGATGGAGCCATTAATGCTGCCGTATGGTTAAACTCCCAGAATAACGGATATTTTATTTACAAAGATTTATTAAAATCTTAGTTTATATTTTTCAATTATATTCTTAAGCTTCGTCCTTTTTCTATAATTAAAAAATTTTGCAAAGAAAGTTTTTTTTCCACCATAACTAAAACTTAATGAGTCTCTTTCATTTGTAATTTTTGTCCAAAAAATATTATGTTCAAAAACTTTCTCCTCTCTGTTTGGCATAGATCTATTTAAGGTAATTATTGAATTTGATAATGTAATTTTTTCAATGTTTTTTGATCGATGGTAGAAAATATAAAAACATACTGCAAGAATAGAAAATTCAACCATACCAAAGATCATAACTGGCCAAGCACCTATTAGAAAAAACCTTGTGCCTATGAATAAGATCAAGATTCCTACAAATATTAAAAATAATATAATTTGTAGATTGCTTAAGCTTTTATTTCCTTTTATATAAATATTTTTTGGCATTACTTAACATAATTTGTATCAATATTTATAATCCAAGCACAGATTTTTTTATTTCAAGATACTTAGCCACATGTTTTAATAAGGAAGATGAGAAAAATTGATAGAGCCAAAATTGTCCAAAAGACATTAAATAGAATTTATAAGAATGTCCCTATACCGCTTAACCATAATAATGTTTTTGAATTACTTATAGCTGTTTTATTAAGCGCTCAGTGCACAGATCAAAGAGTAAATACAGTAACGCCTTTTCTTTTTGCTAAAGCAAAGAATCCTTTTGAAATGAAAAATATCCCATTAAATTTAATTTATAAAATAATTAGACCTTGTGGATTAGCCCCTCAGAAATCTAAAGCTATAAGAAATTTATCAAAAATTCTTGTAAATGATTTTGATGGAGTTGTTCCAAAAAACTTTTTAGATTTAGAAAAGCTTCCTGGTGTAGGTCATAAAACGGCAAGTGTTGTAATGTCACAAGGGTTTGGCTATCCCGCATTCCCTGTAGACACACATATTCATCGTTTGTCTCAAAGGTGGGGACTAACTAATGGAAAAAATGTTACTCAAACAGAAAAAGATTTAAAAAAACTATTTCATATAAGATCTTGGAACAAACTCCATCTTCAGTTTATTTATTATGGAAGAGAATTTTGTAAAGCAAGAGAGTGCTTTGGGGTATCTTGCAAAATTTGTATTAAATGCTTTCCTAAAAGAAAAAAACCAATTACTACAAAAAAAGCGTAATATATCGAATAAATAACTAAAATATTTTAAATAACCTATAAGTTTCAATATCTTTTACCATGGGGGATACTTATAGTAAAATTAACAAATATTGTATAAAAATAAGGTCAAATTTCAGAAACCATGAAAAAAATTAATAAAATTCTTATTGCCAATCGAAGCGAAATAGCAATTCGTATTTCTAGGGCAGCTACTGAGCTAGGTTATAAAACTGTATCTATATATTCATACGAAGATCGTTTCGCGCTTCATAGGTTCAAAACAGACGAAAGTTATCTTGTGGGCTCTGGCAAAGGTCCAATTGAGGCATACTTAGATTATAAAAATATAGTAAAAATTGCTGTTAATTCTGGTTGTGATGCAATCCATCCTGGTTACGGATTTTTGTCAGAGAACCCAGATTTTGTTAAAGAATGTCAAAAAAATAATATCTTGTTTATTGGCCCCAATGCTAAAGTTATGATGGCTCTTGGAAATAAAGTAGAAGCAAAAAAAATTGCTGCTAAAGCAAAAGTTGCTACTATTCCATCTTCAGGCCCTCTACCAAGAGATCTAAAAAAATGCAAAAGCCTCGCAAAAGAAATTGGCTACCCTATTATGTTGAAAGCTTCATGGGGAGGTGGAGGTAGAGGGATGAGGGTTATTAGAAAAGAATCAGATCTTGAGACCCAAATTACTACAGCTAGGAGTGAAGCAAAAAGTGCCTTTGGCAAAGATGATGTTTTTTTTGAAAAATTAATTGAAAAAGCATATCATGTCGAAGTTCAAATAATTGGCGATACTTTTGGAAATCTAGTTCATTTGTTTGAAAGGGATTGTTCTCTTCAAAGACGTCATCAAAAAGTTGTTGAAAGAGCCCCGGCCGCTTATCTAACTGATAGCGAAAGAAATAATATTTGTGAATCCGGAGTAAAGATTGGGAAGCAAGTAAGCTATTCTTGCGCAGGTACAGTTGAATTTTTAATGGACGTCAAGACCAGAGACTTTTTTTTTATTGAAGTAAATCCAAGAGTTCAGGTTGAACACACTGTAACCGAGGAAATTACAGGAATTGATATCGTAAAGGCTCAATTTCTTTTAGCTTCAGGTGCAAAAATAGGTGACGGTATATGTGGCATACCCGAGCAAAATCAAATTCAAATGAAAGGTCATGCTATACAATCGCGAGTTACTACTGAAGATGCTGAAAATGACTTTGCCCCAGATTATGGAAAAATATCTGTTTATCGTTCAGCAAGCGGTTTTGGTATAAGGCTAGATGCAGGAGCAGCTGCTACTGGTACTATAATTACCCCATACTATGACTCATTGTTAGTCAAAGTTACAGCCAAGGGGCAGACTCCTTTTGAATCAAAAAAAAGAATGGACAGAGCACTTCGGGAGTTTAGGCTAAGGGGAGTTAAAACAAACATACCTTTTCTTGTAAAACTTATTAATCATAAATCTTTTGATGACTTTAGTTATCATACTAAATTTATTGATACGGAAAAAAATTTATTTAAATTTATCAAGAGAAAAGACAGGGCATCAAAAGTTTTAAGTTTCTTATCTGAAGTTATTGTAAATGGTAATGAAGAGGTTAAAAATAGACAGCCTATAACAGAAACCGTTCCCGCAAAGTTATCAGATTATGGTATTTCAAAGTCAAGAAACGCAAAATTGGTTAATGAAAAAACTTACAAACAAATATTGGATGATAAGGGGCCTACAGCTGTTGCAGAATCAGTACTAAAAGAAAAAAAGTTATTGTTAACAGACACTACATTTAGAGACGCTCATCAATCCTTAATCGCAACAAGAATGAGAACAGAAGATATGCTTGGCGTTACAGACTTATATGAGGAGAGATTAAGGGGTTTATTCTCTGTAGAGTGCTGGGGAGGTGCTACCTTTGATGTAGCTTTAAGGTTTCTAAAAGAAGATCCATGGATGCGTCTAGAAAAAATTAGAGAACAACTACCATCATCTCTTCTTCAAATGCTTTTTAGAGGTTCTAATGCCTTAGGATATACAAACTACCCTGACAATGTTCTAAAAAGATTTATTCAAGTATCTGCTAAGTCGGGCATAGATGTTTTTAGAATTTTTGATGCATTAAATTGGATAGAAAACATGAAGGTTTCGATAGAGGAAGTTTTGAAATCAGGCAAAATTTGTGAAGCCACGATTTGTTATTCTGGAGATTTGTCTTCTAATAATGAAGCCAAATATACTTTGGATTATTATCTCAAAATGGCAGAAAAATTAGAAAAAATGGGAGCACATTTTCTAGCAATTAAGGATATGGCCGGTTTGTGTAAACCTAAGGCTGCAGAAGTGCTATTTAAGGAGTTAAAAAATAATTTAAAAATACCAATTCACTTTCACACACATGACACTAGTGGGAATGGCGTGGCAACTTTATTAAGCGCATCAAAGGCTGGAGTAGATGTTGTTGATGTTGCGATAGATTCTTGGTCTGGATTTACTTCCCAACCAAGTTTCGGGGCTATTCTTGAGTCACTAGATGGCAATAAAAGAGACCCAAAAATTTCATCTGCTGTTGTGAGAACAGCTGCAAATTATTGGGAGGGAGTAAGAAAAAACTATCAACCTTTTGAAAGTAAAACGAGAACAAGCATGTCCGAAGTATATTTACATCAAATGCCTGGTGGCCAGTATACGAACTTACGAGAGCAAGCAAGATCCATGGGAATTAAAGATGATAGATGGCCTGAATTAGCCTCGATGTATTCGGAGGTTAATAATATTTTTGGAGACGTGATCAAAGTTACTCCTATTTCAAAAGTTGTGGGGGATATGGCGATATATATGCTTGCTAACAATATTTCAATCAAAGACGTACTGGATTCAAAAAAAGATGTTGGTTTTCCAGCTTCGGTAATTGAATTTTTTAGTGGTAGATTAGGACAACCCTATAAAGGATTCCCTAAGTCCTTGCAGAAAAAAATATTGAAAGGTAAAAAGCCAATCAATTATAGATATGGATCTAAAATTAAATCTTTAAATATTAAAAATAAAAATTTGGAATTAGAAAAAAAATATAAAGAAGATATTTCAGAAAAAGATACTTTATCTTATATATTTTTTCCTGAGGTTTTTGATGACTATATGAAACATAAAAAAAGGTTTGGTGATACGAGCGTTATACCAACACCAAATTATTTTTTTGGTCTAAAAGCAGGTGAAGAAATCTATATTAGTTTAGAACCAGGAAAAACTTTAGTTATAAGATATTTTACTCAGAGCGAGCCAAACGAAAAGGGATACAGAACGGTTTATTTTGAACTTAACGGACAGCCTAGATCCGTTGATGTCAAAGATAACTCTATTTCTGTTAATGACATAGAAAAAGAAATGGCAGATACAAGCAAAGATGAGCATGTAGCCGCACCTATACCAGGTTTGTTAGTTGATGTAGCTGTTACCCAAGGCATTAAAGTTCAAAAAGGATCTAAGCTCTGTACTATTGAGGCTATGAAAATGGAAACAGTAATTTATTCTGATAGATCAGGTAAAATTGAAAAGCTTAACGTGAAAGCTGGTGACAATATTGAAGCAAACCAACTCCTAATGGTAATAAAATAAATTAGTATATGGATGATTATATTAAAATTTTACCTTCATATTTAGTTAAAAGATATCAGGGTTGGAAAGCAACTGGCTTTGAAGAAAATAAAAGCTGGTTTGCTAGAATGGCTGATATTGGACAAAGCCCAAGAGTTATGGTTGTATCATGTTGTGATTCTAGGGTTCATGCGACAGCAATGTTTGGCGCAGACACAGGTGAGTTTTTCATTCATAGAAACATAGCAAATTTAATTCCACCATATGAGCCAAGCGGTGATCACCATGGTACTTCTGCGGCAATTGAATATGGTGTTTGTGCCCTAGAAATATCGCATTTAATAGTACTAGGTCACTCAAATTGTGGGGGCATAAACGGAGGATACCATTTATGCAAGGAATCAAAAAGTCATCAAAAAACCATTTTTGTAGACAAATGGTTAAATATAATTAGGCCCGCATACGAAAAAATTGCAAATAAAAATGTTGATGACCTAGCAAAAATTAAGTTATTAGAAAAAGAAAGCATAATAACCTCAATCAATAACTTAATTGCATTTCCTTTTATTAAAAAAAATCTAGAGAATGAAAAACTAGTTCTTCACGGTTTATGGCATGATATTGCTTCTGGTGAGCTAGAGATGCTAGATCCAAATAAATTAGAATTTATTAAAATTTAAAAAATGAATAAAAAAAAAATAATAAAATATTTCAAGGATTTGCTTAGATAATGGAAGGCATTTTACAAATTATTATTTTAATTGCGCTAATATCAATTAGTATAGGAGTTGTTATTTTTGCATTTACAAGAATTAAAAAAATATTAAATAAGTAGTTATGATAAAAATTAAATTTCTAATCATTATATTAATTTCTTTTATATTATTAAGCTGTAATACAACTAGCCCTGGCAATGTTAAAAAAACAGAAGCTCAAAAGATAACCTCAATTGATTATGGTTACATAATTTCATCAATGCCAGTTGATATAAAAGGTGAAGGAAGCGCAACAGGCGCCACGGCTGGCGCATTAATAGGTGGTTTACTAGGCACCCAGGTTTGTGGAGAAGAAAAGATTGTTGGTAACAAATGTCAAGATGTGGCTGTTTTTTACGCTACAATTAGCGGAGCCGTATTAGGTTATGCCACAGAAGCACTTATGGGCAACCATGACGGATTCCAATACGTTATTGATGTGGACAATCAAGAAGATGACGTGGCTATAATTCAAGGGGATGAAGAACCCTTGGCTAATGGTGAGAGAATTGTAATACTCTATGGTGATAATATTCGAGTAACTCTTTTTGATGAATAAATAATTAAATATTTTTGTCTTTGTCTTCCCTCAAATAAACTTATATTAAATTTTATACATGGGCATATCAATCACACAGTTAGGCATTTTTTTAACACTCAAGGACATAATTAAAGAAAAAAAAATTCTTGCTATTTCAGTACAATACCCGCCTCCATTCTCATTAATAAAAAAACTTTCTAATAAATATGGGTCTCTATTAAGCGTTGCAGATTTAAAAAAACTAGAAAATGCTAATAATCAAAATTTTCAAAATATCTTATTTAAGGATGTTCTTGGCGCTGAGAGCATTGACTCTTTAGATATCTCTGGTGAAGAGGGGGCGACTATAGAGTTTAATTTAAATGAAGATATTTCTAGCTCTAATTATAAACATTTGCTTAAAAAATATGATTTAGTTTTTGAAGGAGGAACAATGGAGCATATAAGTAATTTACATATGTACTTGCGTAATATTTTTTCATTAATAAAAGTAAATGGTTTTTATTTGCCCAATGTCCCATCTACAGGTCAAATGGAGCATGGATTCTATCAATTTTCTCCTACCTTTTTTTGTGATTTGATATTTAAGAACAAAAAGTGGTTGGATCTACTTTTTTTAGGATTAGATGTTGATGGGTCAAGACACAAAGGACTGTCTTTTGATAATTTTTATGAAGAAACAAGCTTCAGTCACCCACCTTCAATTTCAAATACCTATGGTTATAAATTTTACAACAAAAGATTTATGAAATCTTCAATTGCAACTGGCACGTTAATTAATCTTCTTAATCAATCAGGGTATACTACTAGCTTGCTATCAATTATCAAAAAAAGTAACGAAGGTAACTTAAATTTTAATTTTAGCCAGTATATCTATAGATCCTTCAGTTTAAAAAATATAGTAGGATCAAGTAATAAAAAAATTACGGATAAAAAAAGTTTCATGAAAATAAGGTTATCAAAAAAATTTGTTAAACTTTTTATTATTAATTTCCCCTTAAGTTCAATTCTAAAGTATAGAATAATTTTGTTTATTGTTAGATTTATGAAAATATAACTCTATGTTTATTTTTTATTAAAAAATTTCTTTAATAAAAATTTTTTCTTTTTTTATTAAATTAATTTTTTTTACTAAATCATCTGAAGTATTTGTATAAATAATTTTATTTGAATTTTTCCAAACAGCTAAGTCCTGATTACTATTTCCAATATAGTCAAATTCTTTTATGTGTAATTGTTTCCGAATATATTTAACTTTATTATTACTAATCATATTAAAATTATTATGAGTTCCATAAAAGTCATTAAAATTAAAAAGTTTATTTTTAAATTGATTAATTAGAATAATATGTGATCCAGAAATGAGATATATTTTCCTTCCTTTTAACTTCTCCTCATTAATAAAATTTAAGCAAGCTTTGTTAAAAGTTAAATTATCTAAATTAATAGCATAGTTTTTTGATACATAATATTTGGCTCCAGGTATGCCGTATACAAAAAACTTAAAGATTATTACAAATATACTAAAAATATTTTTATTTATTTTTTCTCTAAGCGCAATGTTCCCTATGTCTTCTCTTATAATTGTTCCATCAAGATCTACAAATAAGGGAATTTCTCTAGACATATTTTATATTTTTTTAAAAAAAGAAGCGGTAACTTCAAGTTTCTCATTCTTGAAAACTTCTTTAGTATCGCCTATGCAATCACAATTTGCCACAGAACATTTAATAAGTAAATCGTTGTAAGCTATTAATTTCATTATTTCTAATTCCTTTGATTTAAATGATTTTCTGCCTCTTTTTTCCTCAGGAAATTCTTTAAAAAAGTCATCAATAATTTTTGTTGAAATTTTTTTCACAATTTTAACGTTTTTGTATTTTTTAACTAATTTAAATTTTTTTTTGGGAGGGTGTTTTTTGATTATTTCTATCAATGTTTAAAATGTCGATGATTAATTTCATATAGATTTAATTTATTTTTTTTTGCAAAAGATATAATTTTAATATCATTGATTGAACCCAATGGAGTAAATATAGTTATATTTAATTTTGATTTAATAATTAATTTAAGAGAATCCTCAAAAGGAAAAAATGCATCTGAAATTAAATAGAGATGCTCCTTTAATTTATTTTTGGGAAGTTTTTTGAGTTTTTCTATTGCAAATTTTAACGAATCCACTCTAGAAGTTTGTCCACCACATTGTGATAATAATTTATTATTGTCGAATATTGCTATAGCATTAGATCTTACAAACTTTAGAACATGAATATAAAAATTAATATTTAAATTTTTTTTAATTTCTTTTCCTGTTATTTTTTTAGTAACTATTTTAAAATTATTTGTTTCTTGATGTAAAGTACCTGCAAAAATAGATTTTGATTCATATTTTGGTATCTTTGGATTTATCTTTACAATTCTAAGATTTTTCTTGGCTGATAAAATAGTTATTGCATCATTTTCAAAACTTGGGGCTGCGACAACCTCATAAAATCCTTTGGAAATTAATTTAGCTGTTAATGAGCTTAGTTTATTATTAAGCACTATAATGCCTCCAAATGCACTGATTGGGTCTCCAGCTAAAGCATTTTGAAAAGCAATTTTTTGGTTTTGATGGATTGCATATCCACATGGAGTATTATGTTTAACTATTGCTGCAATATTATTTTTATTTTTTTGGTATCCAAATACAATTCTAATTGCAGCGTCTAAGTCTAATAAATTATTATAACTAAGGCCTTTATTTCCACTTATTTGTTTAAATGCTTTGTCATAGATCCTTGCTTGCGCTGCCTGATGCGGGTTTTCACCATACCTTAATTCATACTTATTTTTTTCTTCACCATTTAGCCAATCAATAATTTTTTGATCATATTTATTGGCATATTCCAAAGCTTTTATAGCAAGTTTTTTTTTATTTTTTGTAATTGAATTAAATGAAGTTTCAAATTTTATATAGTCACTAGGGTCAATAATTGTAGTAATTTTAGAATAATTTTTTATAGATGCTCTAATCAAACTATGACCTCCAATATCAATCATATCTATAATTTTCTGGTGAGATTTTGTTTTTTTTAAAGTTTCTTCAAATGGATATAAATTTACAATTAATAAATCAAAATTAATTATTTTATTTTTTATTAATTCTTTTTGATGTTTTCCTTTGGGATTTGCCAAAAGACCCCCAAATATTTTAGGATGAAGTGTTTTCACTCTTCCATCCAAAATTTCCTTTTGTTTTGTATATTTTGAAATCTCTTTAAAAGGAATATTAATTTTATTCAAATAAATCGAAGTTCCCCCAGTTGAGTATATTGTAAATTTTTTTTTTATTAAAAATTTTGCTAATTTATCTAAATTAGTTTTATCATAAACACTAATTAATACGTTTCTATATTTAAACATTTTTAAAATTATTATTTAAATTATTAACTGA
>PAHR01000022.1 GCA_002705265.1 Pelagibacteraceae bacterium
AATTTAAAGATATTATAGATGACTCAATCAATATTAATTTAAGAAGTGATGTGAATCTAGGATTAATGATGAGCAGTGGTTTAGACTCAAGTATTATAGCTAAACAAGCCACTAAAAATATACAAGATATCAAGGCTTATACTGCAGACTTTGAAAATAAATATGACAACGAAAGTATTTTAGCAAAAAGGTTTGCCGAAGAATTAAAAATCAATCATGAAACTATTAAAGTTAATGAAAATGATGTTCCTCATCATTTAAATGAAATTTTAAGAAATATGGATGAACCTTGTGCTGATACTGCCATAATACCAAGTTATTTAATTTCAAAAAAAGCAAAAGATGATGGGATTAAAGTTTTACTGAGTGGAGCTGGTGGCGATGAAATTTTTGGTGGATATGGAAGACACTATATAAATTTTTATACTTTTTTTTATGGAATTCTAAGTTTTTTAAAAATAAAAGAACATAAATTAATTAATATATTTCCGTATAAAATACAAAATTATCTATTAAAATTTTTAAACAAACAATTTGCTTATATTGCCAATACCTCAGGTCAAAACTTAGGTATAATATTTGAAATAATCAATAAGAATGATAATAAAAAATTAATAGATTCACTAGAAAGAATTTTATTAGGACTTATTAAAAGTAACTTTGGATTTAATTCTCAAAGTATTATTAATGCAGATTTATCTTTATATCTTCCAGATAATATTTTACGACCTTTTGATAAAGTTTCAATGATAAATTCTGTTGAAGGAAGAGTACCGTTTTTAGATCACAGATTATTAGATATTATTAAATCCTTTAATTTAGATGTAACAAATCGAGGCTCCTTTACTAAAAATAAAAAAATATTGAGAGATTTATATAATAAAGACTTACCTGAATATATAATGAACAATAAAAAGAAAGGTTTTAATGCTCCTCTTGATAAGTGGAAAATTCGTTATGAAGATCATTCGTCACAGGAATTTTTTGAGGATAATTTAAATATGAGATTAGTTTCTCAAAATTTAAAAAATAAAAATTATACAAACTTTTTATATAATTTGAATACTTATAAAATATGGGCAGAATATAATTAATGTTTTCTATAATTTGTCCTACATATAACTCATCATCATTTTTAAAAGAAACATTAGAAAGCTTAATAATTCAAAAATATAAAAAATTTGAAGTTATATTCTCTGACGATGATTCTAATGATAACACCGTTGAAATATTAGAAAGTTATAAAAACAAATTTTTAAGTCTTGGCATAAAAATTAAAATAATTAAGAACAATCATGGAGGGCCTGGTTTTGCTAGAAACGAAGCTTTAAAATGTGCAAATTTTGAATGGATTTGTTTTTTGGACTCAGATGATTTGTGGCACGGAAACAAGCTTTTAAAAGTTTCTGCCGTTATTCAAGCTAATAAAAGCTTAAACTGTATTTTACACAGGCAATATTTTTTGAGAAAGAATAAAGAAATAAAAGAATATGATTTTGATAAATATTTTAATGATAAAGTTTCAGTTAAAAAGCAATTATATAAAAATAACTTTTTTGCTATGTCTGCTGTTACAATAAAAAAAAAATTAATTCAAGATGTTCAAGGATTTAATGAAAATTATGATAATGCACAAGATTATGATTTGTGGTTAAGAATAGGTGATAAATTTAACTTGTTTATAATACCAGAGTATCTTGGTAGTTATAGAGAAAGAGAAGGTAACATAACTTCAAAACCATACCAAAAAAGAATTCTAAACATAATCAAAATTTTAATAAGGAATAGAAAAGATATTAATTATTTTGATTTATTTAATTCGATATTAAAAGTTTTTGTAAATAAAGAGTGGATAAGAGATTATTTTAAGTAAAAGTTCTTTTTATTTTTCTTGCAAAATAATAAACTGATTTATACTTTTCAATTTTATTTCTGATAATTTGTTCCGATTTAATTTTTAAAAAATCAAGCCAGAAATTTGCTGAATTAAATTTGTAATATTCAAAATATTTTTTCAATTCTTTTTTACTTCTAGATAAACCATTATCACCATATTTTGTTACATAAGGAGTAAAGTCAGGATATAGACTTGGAACATTTATTAATCTTACTTTCATGAAGTTTCCTATCAGTAAATCATCAAAAATATTATTTTTAATCGAATATATGAATGAGTTTCTAGGTGTCTCAAAAAGAATACCTTGTTTTTTATTTGAAAATTTTAAATTCAACTCTGAGTTTCCTACTTTAAATGACAAAAAACCGAATTTTTTTTTAATTTGATCAAATTGATAAAAATATTTTTTTATTTCATCTTTATCACTTTTATCAAGATCATCACTCCAATTATCACCAAATTGTGAAGAGTCTAACATATTACTTTCATTTTTATTTGGATTTATCTTTTGATAAGTTTCATTATTTGAATTCCATTTTATGAATGCTGGCAACATTTCTCCAAACTTATTATTAAACTTTTCATAATGTTCATCTAGTGGTGTACAAAACTTATTCATATTAATTGAATCATTTCTTGAATATTTATGAAAAGCTGAAAAAGGAATTGAATAATTACATCCCCACTTTTTCATATAATAATTATATGACTCACCACATGGTTTTTTATTTGCAGCTAATGGTAGAATAAATTCATTGTGATGATTGTAAAAATTAATCATGTCAGCATCTCCCCAATTAATCAATTTTAGTAAGAATTTATTTTTATACAAAGATATAATCTTTTTAATTTCCTTAGACCAACCCAATCCAGATCCATCATTTAGATTAAATAGAATATCTTTTTTTCCAATTTCAATTAATAAGCATGAGTCTTGATTCCAATCTGCAAAAGATTTTATCCTTACATTTTTGGATAAATTAAACCATTCGTTACTTTTTAATTTGATACATTTAAATTTTGATCTCAAGTCATTATATATTCTATCACCATAATGATCAGCCACTAAAAAAGTTTTATTTTTAAAAAGATCAAGTGACTCTGGGTCGATATGATCTGGATGTCCATGAGATAACCAAATATAATTTGAAGATAAAATATTATTCAATTGATCTTTTGGGATACTATATGCATGTGACCAACTTCCAAAATATGGATTGCCGTTTATCCATGGATCTGTAGTTAGAATTGGTTTGTCATCAAATACAGTAACAGTGGCATTTCCAATTGTTTCAAACCCAATCATATTTATCTCGATATCATAATATTATCTAAAATTAACACATCCATTGAAGTCCTTAAAAAACAATCTATAGCATTATTTGGGTTCATTACTATTGGCTCATTTTCGTTAAATGAAGTATTCAATATAATTGGAACATTAGATATCTGAAAAAATTCGTAAATTAAAGAGTAGAAATCATTATTAGATAATTTAGACACCGTTTGAACTCTACCAGTGCCATCAAAATGAGTAACTGCAGGAATTAATTTTTGTTTATCAGTTTTTATATTTTCTACGCAAGACATATATGGATTTTCATTATTATTTTGAAACCATTTGTCTTTTTCTTCTTTTAGGATTGCGGGAGCAAATGGTCTAAAACTTTCTCTTCTCTTAATTTTTTTATTAATTATTTCTTTCATATTAGGACTACATGGATTAGCTAAAATTGATCTATTGCCGAGCGCTCTAGCACCAAACTCCATCCTACCATTAAAAAAACCAACCACATTATTTTCATAAATTAATTTAGCAAGATTTTTAAAGAGTTGTTTTTTATTATCAAAATTTTGTATATTGAATTTTTTTAATTCATTATTTTGATTAACTATATTTTCAATAAATTTAGAATTATATTCATTTCCAACAAATGGGGTTTCTAAATTAGTAAATCTTATTTTTTTATCTCTTTTTTTTTGTGTTATCAAGGCCGACCCAATAGCTCCTCCACCATCCCCAGGAGCGTAAGGAATATAAATGTTTTCAAAATATTTTGTTTCATGAATTTTTTTATTAGCAAGTGAATTTAAAGCACATCCTCCAGCATAAACTAAATTTTTTGAAATATTCAATCTTTTTACATCTTCGCAGATTTCTATTAATTTCTTTTCAAATACCTTTTGAGCAGAAGCCGCAATATCTTTATGGATATCAGTTATATCTTTAATATTTAAATCTTTAATATTAAAAAGTTTTTCAAGTTCATTGTTGTAAAGGTCATTTTGATTAGGTTGACCCTCAAATTTATAGCTAAAATTTGAATTTGCGTGATTAAAATATTTCAAATTTAATTTGATTTTATTTTTTTTACTAAAAACTTTATCTAAAATTAAATCATAATATTTAGGTTTACCATAAGATGAGAGCCCCATCATTTTGTATTCATCTCCGTAATTTTTAAAACCAATTAATTGTGTGAAACTCTCATAAAATACACCTAAAGAATCAGGAAAAAAATATCTTTTGATAATATCGATTTTTTCATAATTGCATTTAGCTATGCATACACTTGCAAAATCACCAAACCCATCAATAGATAAACCAACAGACTCTTTAAAACCTGATGGATAAAATGCAGATGCAATATGAGAAAGGTGATGATCTATATAATGAATTTTTACATTTTTACTCAGATTACCTTTTTTGAAATTTTGATTAATATCTTTTTTAATATCTATTTTTTTTTTTAATCTATTAAAAATTTCATATTTTTTTTTTCCAAAAATATAACTTTTTAAAAAAAAAAGAGCTTTTTTATCTAAATTGGATAAAGGATTTGTGTTAATTGAAATATCTGTTATCTCATTAATATTTATTTTTGTATAATCTAAACACTCATTAATCGAAGCAATTGGTAAGCCAGCCCAATGTTTTATTCTATTAATTCTTTCCTCTTCGATAGCAAAGAGTAATTTTCCATCTTTAAAAATACAAGCAGAGGAGTCTGCATGATTACAATTTAAGCCAAGAATAATGCTCATAATTATATTTTCATATTAATTTATTATATTTAAAACTTTCATAGTTTGTTCAACAGTTTTACTCCAGTTAAATTTTATGTAGTGGTTTTTACCTTTAAGAATTAAATTCTCTCTATGATTTGTATTTAATAGAACTCTTTCCATTGTGTTTTTAATATTTGCCTCATCATCTGGATCAAAATATTCTGCAGCATCTAAATTAATCTCAGGTAATGCAGATTTATTTGAAATTAGCACAGGACAACCTTGCGACATTGCTTCTAGTGAAGTTAAGCCAAAAACCTCACAATAAGATGAAAAAATATAAAAAATACTATTTTTATAGAGATTTATTAAAAATTTACTTTTTATATTACTGAATATAATAACTTCATTATTTTGAAAATTTTCTTTTATATATTTATTTATTTGTAAAAAATATTCTTTGTCTAAAATCTGTAGAACTAAAACAAATTTAATTTGAATTTTTTTATCTTTTTTTAAAAGCTTAAACCCTTTTAGTAAATTTAAAATATTATGATATTTTACACAAGATAAAACAGATATAATATAATTTTCATACTTAAAATTTTCAATATAGTGATCTGATTTTAGATTGTTTAAAAACTTACTATCGATACCTAAATAAATAACAAATATTTTTTTTTTTTCAATTTTTAATAAGTCAGAGATTTCTTTTTTTGCAAATTCAGAATCTACAATTAATGTATCACACATACGAATTGATAATTCCATGATAAACTTGGTCAAACTATTCCGAATTATATTTCCTGGCATTTTTGAAAAAAAAACCCATGGTAAATTAGAATGCAAGGCTAAAATAAATTTAATATTAAAAAGTTTAAGGAATAAAGGCCCCATATTCATGGGAGAATATAACTGTTTTACTTTTAATTTTTTTAATTCAAAGGGCAAGTAGAATTGCATCCATAAAATTCTAAAAAAAATATTGGTGTATTTTTTTGATTTAATTATGTAAGTAATTCCAGCATTATCTTGTATTCCTATTTCACTTAAATAATCTTCAGTAATAAATATAAAGATTTGTTCTTTTAAATTTTGTTTTTTTAAGTATTTACAAAAATTTAAGTTATATGTTTTAGTTCCACTACCCAAAGTAGTTCCAATCATATCTATTGCAGTAGGCATAATTTTATTATCTTTTCAAAAATGATTTATACCATTTGAAAAGTTTGGGAAGAGTTTTTTCAAAAGAATATTTAGGCTTCCAGCCAAAGTAAAGATTCAATTTTTTATAATCCATAAATTGAGCAGGTATTTCTCCGGTTGTTTTATTTTTGTGCATGGTTTTTTCTAATTTCTTGTACTCTTTTATTTTTTTTCCATAAGTAAATATTTTTTTGATTATATCTTTAACTTTATGTTTTAAATTTGTTCCAGCATTAAAAATTTGACCTGAAAATTTCTTGGGATTCGAGTACAAATTTTTAGATAAGATTTTGTAAAGATCAATAATGTCATCAATATAAACAAAATCTCTTATAGCTAGACCATTGCTTCGCATATTAAATTTTTTATTTAAAATACATGATCTGATAGCGTCAGTAATTAAGGTTGAAAAATTTAACTGACCGGGACCATATATGTTTGAGAATCTGGTAATTATTACGGGTATTTTAAATAATTTTGTACTATAAGAGAATGCTATCATGTCTGCACAAGCTTTTGACGTGTCATATGGGAATTCAGGTTTTAGTTTGTAATTTTCTTTATATGGAAGAAGCGAAATTGGATAATTTCCATAAGCTTTGTCAGATGAGGCTACCACAACAGCTTTAATTATTTTTTTATTCTGCCTAATTACTTCAAACAATGTGTAAGTTCCTCTTATGTTTGACTCCCACGTTGTGTATGGGTATTTATTTGCTATACCAACTTCAGCTTGTGCTGCTAAATGAAAACAGATTTCAATATTAAATTTGTTAAATATAGTTTTTAATAATTCTTTATCTGTAATATCACCAAAAATGAGATTTATTTTTTTATCAATATTTTCAAAAAATAACAGACTATCTATTTTTTTACTTTTTGTCAGACCAATTATATTTGCACCATTATAGGATAAATTTTTTGCGAGGTTTGATCCAACAAAACCTGCTACCCCTGTAATTAAAACGTTTTTATTTTTCCAAAATTTATCTTTTTTCATTTAATGAAATTAACTGCTATTTTTTTTGCTTTTTCTAATTCAGCCAAAGTATTTATTGTTATATGATTTCCACTATGTTTATAAGCGCTCAATAATTTTTTTCTAGATAAAAATTTAATTAAATCTTTGAATTTTTTGTATTTACTAAATAGTTGAAAATTTTTTGATGAAAAAATAAAATAACCAACATTAAACCAAATATCTAATAAAGGTTTTTCTTTAAATCCAATTATTTTATTATTTTTTTTTATGTCAAAAATTCCAAACCCAGTTTCAAGTCTATAAACAGCTACCGTAACTTTTTTTTTATTTGAAATAAAAAATTTAATATATTTATTTAAGTTAATATCTATCAATGTATCACCGTAGCAAACTAATAAATATTTTTTTGATTTTTGAGAAACTTTTTTTATTCTTTGAATAATATCTGAATTTAGACCGGTATATGAAGTTTTGATTTTATCAGAATGAAATTTTTTTTTTATAAATTGATCTATAATTTTATGTTTATAACCTGTGGCAATTATAAAATCATTTATTCCAAATTTTAAAAAGTATCGAATGATATTTTCTAAAATAGTTTTATTTTTAATTTTTATAAGTGGTTTTGGCAAATCTTTTGTAAGTGGTCTTAATCTTAGTCCTTTTCCACCACAAAGAATAAGTACAGATACTTTTTTTTTAAAATCTTGTATTTCTGTATTTTTCATAAATTTAGACTCTTTTTAATTTTTTTAAATTATTTAGTTTTTCATAATTAATTTTAACAAATTTATTTTTATAAAATTTTGTCTTGTTTTTATAGTGGTTATTTATAATCACTTGTACATTGTTTGCTAAACACTCTATTATAAAAAAACTATACAAGTTTTCACCAGAAGCAATAGTATATTTTGCAATAGATTGTAATTTAGAAACTTTTTTTGCAGATACTATTCCAAGATTTTTGACTTTTGAAATATTTAATTTATCTCCAATTATTATAATATTAAATTTATTTTTGACTAAAGTTTTAATTAAGTTATATGGAAAAAACATTTCTTTATTTTTGTGTTTTCTGTAATAAATCAATAAATCAATTTTTTTTTTTATTTTTTTTTTTCTTTGAAAACTATTTAAAATAAAATTGAATTTGCTTTTTTTTATAGTCTTTTGGGATAGGTATTTTTTTAAGAGATCAGTAGAAAAAATTATATCTTTTCTAAATCTCAGATTTATAAAAAATTCACTGATTTTGTAAAATAAAGGAAAAATTATTCCTCTTATAAAATAGTTTATTTTATTTGTTTTTGTAAAGTTGGCTCCTCCAGTAATAGGGCCTATAATGGTTTTTGGTGGTAAAAATATAAAAATAAAAAAATTCCATAATGGTAAATAATTTAAATAACAAACTTTTTTGTTACCAAGATATTTCAGCCAGCAATAAAAAATACCAACTATAGAAGACATATATCTTGATGAAGAAGTTGCCTTTTGATTAATTTTACAATTATAAGTTTTTGTAAAATTTATTTTTTTTATAAAAAGTCTTGCGAGTTTTCCTTCACCAGTAGTTTCAGAATAATCGCAAGTCCAAATAAATATTGTTTTTTTATTCAATGATAATAAATCTTGTTTTTTTAAAAATTTTTTTTATAAATTTTCCTTTAATATAATAAACAAATGTTTCAATAATTCTTTTTAATCTTCTAAAAAAGTCTGTTCTTAATCTCCATAAAAACTCATAGTTTTTTAATATATTGGGTACCTTTTTTTCTTCACCAGAAGCAATTGCAATTGATGCACCAATACAAATTATCTTATAGTCTTTATTTTTTTTTGCCAAAAAATATGCAAGCTTTTCTTGTTTTGGAGTAGGTAAAGTTATCAATGTAAGTGTTTTTGAAGTTATAATTATTTTTTCTTTTAAAATTTTTTTAATATTTCCAAATGGTAAGTTTTGATGATTTATAGCTAAATTAAATCTTTTACTTAAATAGTTTAATGATTTAACTGAAATATTTCCCAAAACTTGGATTTTTTTTATTTTTTTTGGCAACTTTATTTTATCAATTAATTCTCTACCTGGTATTTTTTCTATATTTATATGATTTTTTATCCAGATACCATCTGGCCAGTGGTAAAGGGACTGTTTACTAAAAAGTTCTCTATTTGCGTAGTATCCTAAAAATGCCAGATTCATTCCTGATAATATAAAATTTTCTTTAAAAGGGATTTTGTTTATTTTTTTTAATACTTTAAAACTGTTTCTGTAATAATATTCGTTATCAAATAAAATATTAAATAG
The DNA here is from genome assembly GCA_002705265.1 of Pelagibacteraceae bacterium. GTDB lineage: Bacteria > Pseudomonadota > Alphaproteobacteria > HIMB59 > HIMB59 > HIMB59. The sequence goes on from PAHR01000022.1 coordinate 9,400, forward strand.
TTTAAAACTATTATTTATTCGAGAGCTATCAAAAAAAAATAATTGATTAATTTTTACTGGTATTCTCATTAAAATAAAAATAAAATTTGTATAAATCTTATTCATCCTAAAAGATTTAAAAATTTCTATAGTTGAAATCCAATAACTTAATAGGTTTTTACCTGAGATACCACCAGATCTCATTCTAATTATTGTTTCATCTAATATTTTGTAACGAATTTTATTTTTGTAAAGAACTCTTAAAAAGAATTCAAAATCACCTGCAATTTTAAAATTATCTGAATATGCACCAAACTTATTATAAATATTTTTTCTTATTATCGAAGCTGGATGTGGTGGCATTAAGCCCAACTTCATTTTCCATCTTTTAAAATTTTTTGATGAATAAAATCTTGTAATTTTATAGTAATCTAAATCATCAAAATAAGCCACATTTCCTAAAAAAATATCACAAGATTTATTTATTGAAATTTGATTTTTAATTTTTTGAATAGTATTGTTGGATTGAAAGAAGTCATCTGAATTAAGTATTAAAATGTATTCACCAGTTGATTTCTTAATACCAAAATTAATAGACTCATAAATACCTAATTTTTTTTTTATAAAAACTTTTTTATTTTTAAATTTATAATTTTTTATTATTGATAGAGTTTTATCGCTTGATCCACCATCCACAATAATATGTTCAATATATTTATAAGACTGAGAAAAAACAGAGTTTAAAGTATCTCTTATAGTTTTTTCACTATTCAATGTTACTGTAATAATAGAAATTTTCATTTTTATATAATTATTGCATAATAAGACTTTTGATATAATAGTGGTATAAATTATTTTATGAAATTAAAAAAAGCATTAATCACAGGCATAACTGGACAAGACGGTTCCTATCTTGCTGAATTTTTATTAAAAAAAAAAATATATCGTACATGGGATTAAAAGGAAATCATCTTCTTTTAACTCTTCGAGGATAGATCATATTTATGAAAATAAAATTAACAAAGACAAGTTTTTTTTACATTATGGTGATTTATTAGATGCCAACTCTTTAACAAATATAATTAACAAAGTTAAACCTGACGAGATATATAATTTTGCAGCTCAAAGTCATGTAGGAGTAAGTTTTGAATTGCCAAATTATACATCTCAAGTAAATTCAATAGGGACTTTAAATTTATTGCAAGCAATTATAGATAATGACTTAGTTAATAAAACAAAATTTTATCAAGCGTCAACTTCAGAACTCTACGGAGAAATACAGGAAAAAAAACAATCTGAAAAAACTCAGTTTTATCCAAAAAGCCCATATGCAACTTCTAAGCTATTTGCATACTGGATAACTAAAAACTTTAGGGAGTCTTATGATTTATTTGCCTCTAATGGGATACTTTTTAATCATGAGTCGCCACGAAGAGGCGAAACATTTGTTACTAGAAAAATAACACTTGGTTTAAGCAAAATAGTTTATGGACTAGAAAAATGTTTATATCTTGGAAATTTATATTCTTTAAGAGATTGGGGGCACGCAAAAGATTATGTTGAAATGTGTTGGAAGGTTCTCCAACATAAAAAACCAGACGATTTTGTTATAGCAACTGAAAAACAGTACTCAGTAAAATTTTTTGTTGAACAATGTTTTAAATATATTGGAATTAAAATTAAGTGGCACGGTAAAGGAATTAACGAATATGCAAAAATAATTAATTTTGATAAAAAAAAATTTCCCCTTTTAAAAATGAATATGATTGTCATAAAAATCAGTAAAAGATACTTTAGACCTAATGAAGTTGATAATTTAATAGGTAATGCTAATAAAGCAAAAAAAATTTTAAAATGGAAGCCAAAAACAAATATTCATTACTTAATTAAAGAAATGATGGACTCAGATTTAGAATATATAAGAAAATCAACTTTGAGATAAAAATCATTGAAACCAAAAGTACTAATTGCTGGTCAGGAGGGAATGGTTGGGAGTTCAATATATAAATTATTAAAAAAGAAAAAAAATTTTAATATCATAGAGTGTAAAAGAAAAGATCTCGACTTTACAAATCAACTACTTGTAGAAAAGTGGTTCAAAAAAAATAAACCAGATATAGTAATAAATGCTGCGGGTAAGGTCGGAGGTATTTTAGATAATAAAAATTTTCAACCTGATTATATTTATATAAATTCGATGATTGGTTTGAATATAATTAATTCCTCATTCAGGTATAATGTAAAAAAACTTATTAATTTAGGTTCGGCGTGTATTTACCCTAAAAAAGCAAAACAACCTATTAAAGAAAATTCTTTATTATCTTCATTTTTGGAAGAAACTAACGAAGGATATGCGTTAGCTAAAATTCTTTCATTGAAATATTCGCAACATTTAAAGAAAAAAAATAAAAAAGAATTTATTTCTTTAATGCCTGCAAATTTATATGGAGAGGGTGATAATTTTAATCTTAATTCAAGTCATGTTTTACCTGCCTTAACTAAGAAATTTATTCTAGCAAAAATAAATAATCATCCAAGTGTACAAGTTTGGGGCTCTGGGAAAGTCAAAAGAGAGTTTTTAAACGTTGAAGATCTATCTCATGCAATTTTTTTTCTTATAAAAAAGAAAATAAAATATGATTATATAAATATTGGTGGAGGAGAACATTTCTCAATTAAAAAAATTGCTCAAATGTTAAAGAAAATTACAAATTATAAAGGGAAAATTATATTTAATAGAAAGTACCCTGACGGAGTTAAAAGACGACAATTAGACTCTAATATTATGAAAACATTAGGCTGGAAACCAAAAATCAAATTAGAGAATGGTTTAAAAAATTATTGTCAATATTATATGAGTGAAATATACCCTCATGAAAAAAATTAGTTTTTTATTTTTTTTATATAAATTACAGTTGCAGAATAAATAAAAGTAGTAAATAAAAATACATAGATGTTGTTCATATTTAAATTACCTAATATTACTGGGATAAAAATCAAGAAATGTATTGTAAATAAAGTTTTGGTTAAAGAAAATCTAGATATCAATAAATGGTGTAAATGAAGTCTATCTGAAGATAATGGGTTTTTTTTATTATAAATTCTAACGATAAATAATCTTACTAGATCTAAACCAGGAATGATCATGTATAAACAAATTTGATCAGCAAATTCAATATAGTTAAAATTATATAGTTTTATAAAAAAATAACTAATTATAAAAGCCAGTAATAAAGATCCACTATCACCTAAGAAAGTTTTATTTTTTAAATTTAAATATGAAAAAGCCAAAAGAGCAATTATTAAAATTTTTATAAAAAGAGAATTGTAAAAAAATAAAATATTTAAAAAAATGAATAAAGAATATGAACTTGATTGTAAATTTATGCCATCGAACATATTAAATGCATTTATAAAAACTATAAAACAAAATACTGAAAAAAAAATACTTAATTCATTAAGTGCAAGATCTTTTTTATAAAATGAAAATATAATATTTTCTAAAATTAAATTTTTGTCTAAAAATAAAAGAGATAAAACAATTATTAGTAAGAAAAAAAATTTTGTATTAGCTTTAAGGTTAAGTTTATCATCAATAAATCCAAGTGAAAAAATTGATAATACAATTAAAATAAAAATATTTAATGATTTAATATTTTGAAAGAAAATATCATCTTTTAAAATATCATTAGAAATATTGGCCAATATCCAATAGATAAGAATATTTATAAGTAAGATTAAGCCTCCAGCTAGTGGAGTTGGTTTTAAATGTAATTTTCTTAAATTATCAGGCTTGTCAATATTGTAATGAAATAATTTAAATTTTGAAAAATTAAGTATTAAAATTAAATTTAATCCAATAAAAAATAATAAAGTAATATGTAAATAATTCATTTTAGATTTTTTATTTTATAATCATTGTTTATCATAATTAAACAACTTAAAAGAATGATTAGATCAAGGCTAAAAACAGCAACAGATGTCTCAATAAAAGATCTTAAAATTAATATGATGATTATCAGAGAGATATAGATACTATCGATATTTATATTTTTAAAATTCAAAACCATCTTAATTGATTTTAAAAAAATTATATAAATAAAAATTGAATAAATTATTAATCCAAAAATTCCAGATGAGACAAAAGCATAAATGAAACCATTGGATGCTGACTGATCAATTAAATATCTATCTCCTTGGGCGCCAAATCCAAAAAAATATTTTTCTTTAGGAAAATTATCAAAAATTAAAAACCAGTCCTCAAACCTTCCAGAACTTATACTTTCAATTTTAAATTGTCTAATAGGTTTGTCACCAGCAATCTCGGATAGTTTGATATTATTTTCACTTAATAAAGTAGGGTTTTTTTCTTTCCATTTATCCATTCTTAATTCATAACTTTTATTTTCATAATTTATAAATAGCAAATAAGTAAAAATTACTGGAATTAGTAAGTATGTTATCAGAAACTTAAATAAATATTTTAAAGAAAATTTATTTTCAAATATAAAAATTAAAGAAAAACTTAGGAATGTTAAAAAAATAATACTTCTACTTTGGTATAATAAAATGGCTATTAATAAAAAAATTTTAAAAATTGTTAGAAATATATTTTTATTTTTGAAAAAAAATTTTTCAAAAATAAAAACTAGTAGAATTAATAATAAAGATGTTCTTGATAAACCAGATGATCTTGGAGAACTCTTATAAAGAAACATTTCTGAATTTTCAAATAAAGATCCGTACATATTTCTAATACCTAGAAAAAATTGCTTAATTTGTGGGATAAAACTTAGAAAAAATATAGTTAATAATATTAAGAAAGATAAGATTAAAAATAATTTTTTTTCATTATAAGAAAAATATTCATTTATTAATATTATTGTAGCAATAATAGTCAGTGCACTTACTACAAAAGAAATATTTTCAATTGAATTATTCGTAATAATTAATCCAGGAATTTGAAATATAAAATAAATTAAAAGTAAATAATAAGTTTTATTATTTTTAATAAATAAATTTTTTTTTAGGATGAAAAAAAGTATTATAAAAAAAAAGCACAAATACACACTTAAATGTCTAATAGAATTGATAATATTTATTAAAGTAATTTCTTTATTATCATTAAAAATTAGAAGATCTTCAAATGATGTTGATATAGAAAACCAACATACTAAATATGAAAAAGTTAAAAATAATTTTATTGATTTTGAAGGTGAATTTGATTCAAATAATATCATTGATTTGATCTATCTTTAATATACATCCAAAAGCCAAATGAAAAAAACATCATTAAACATATCCAGTTATTAAAAAAACTACCAGAGGGTATCAAAGGCATAAGGTTAATAATAATACTTAAATTTATAAAATAATATGATTTATTTATATTTGATCTTTTTTTTTTAAAAAGGATAAAGAAATTATTTATAGTTATTTTAAAGAATAAAAATAAAATTATAAAAAAACCAAAAATTCCTATTTCTGATAATATTTGAACATATGTATTATGCGGGTGAGTTGAGCATGTCATTTGATTATTTCTTTTAGTAGGTTTGATAATTTTTAGTTCTTTTAAATAGTTACACTCATTGTAAAAACTTTTTATACCCGAACCAAATAAAAAATTTTTTTTAAAAATTTCAATTCCTGTAAAGGATAGATTCTCATGTTCTTCTGAGTAATATCTTACAATTTTTTTTTCATTTTTTTCTTCTTCATTATCTTTATAAAAAAAATTGTAAAGACCAATTTGTTTTAAAGTAAAATTTATATATTTTTCTGCTAATCTATCGCTGGATTCTAAATTAAAAAGAATTGTAAAAACAAGAAAAAAAAGGACAATAAATATTTTTTTGTAACTGGATATTAAAAAATAAAAAAAATAAACTACAAATAACAAAAAGAAAGCTGTTCTTTCAGAAGCTAAAAAAACTATAGAACCCAATAAAAACAAAATTAATATTTCAAGATAAATTGAAATTTTAAGTTTGTTAAAATAAATTAAACTTAATAAAAGAGGCAAAAATCTTACTAAATAACTTCCAAGTTTTTTTTCTTCATTAAAGAAGCTTGTAAGATGAATTAATCTATCATGCCCTACGGAGCCTACTTTTATATAACCGAAAGTATTTACATCAAAAAAATGTTGAATTAAAGAATCGACAATTATAATTCCAATAGAAATTAAAACTGAATAAAAAAATATTTGAAAAAAAATTTCATATTTCTTTAAAAGATAAAAGATGGTTAGTGATAAAAGAAAGTATCTAAAATAAAAAAATGAAGGTAAAAAAGACTGATCTTTGTAATTAGTTAAAATTAAACTTATTAAGATTATTGAATATAATATTATAAAAAATATTATTTCAGTTTTTAAAACTTTGAATATAAAATAATTTTTTTTTGAAAAAAATAAATAAATTAAAATTAGACCAGAGATAGAGGCTAATAAATCAGCAAAAAAAATACTAATTGCTAACGACAGAGGAATTAAAGATATACAAATAATCAAAAATTTGTCCAAATTATCAATCTTTTTAATTGAAAGTGAATATGATGAGTTCATTACGTGTTAATATTATATAATAGCTTATCTAATCTTGAATAAGCTATAATTTAATTTTCTTGAATTTATTCATTTTAACAATTTTTACTATTATTTTTTTGATAATAAGTTAATAAAACAAGATGTTAAAAATTTTAATTTGTGGCGCAGGAGGCTTTATAGGTGGCCATTTAGCCTCAAAATTTTCAAAGGATAAAAATATCGAATTAATTTGTGCAGACATAAAACCTTTGGAATATTGGTTTCAAAATTTTGATAATTCCAAAAATTATAGTTTAGATTTAAAAGAATTTGATAATACTTTAAAAGTGACTCAAGAAGTTGATTATATTTTCAATTTTGCATGCAATATGGGAGGAATGGGATTCATAGAAAATAATAAAGCTGATTGCATGCTTTCAGTTTTGGTAAATACAAATTTATTACGGTCTGCGATTAAAAATAAATGCAAAAAGTTTTTTTTTTCTTCCAGTGCTTGTGTTTACAATTCATTAAAACAAAAAAAAACTTTTATTGAAGGATTGAAAGAAGAAGATGCTTATCCCGCAGATCCAGAAGATGGTTATGGTTGGGAAAAATTATTTAGTGAGCGAATGTGTAGACATTTCACTGAAGATTTTGGATTAGAAACGCGTGTTGTGAGGTATCATAATATTTATGGTCCAGTTGGTACGTTTGATGGTGGAAGAGAAAAAGCACCCGCAGCTTTGTGTAGAAAAATAATTATGGCAAAAAAAAATAAAGAAAAAAAAATTGATGTTTGGGGTGATGGAGAGCAAACAAGAAGTTTTTTGTATATTGATGACTGTATCAAAGGCACTTTAAATGTGTTTGATAGTGATAAACAAGATGTTTTTAATATAGGAAGTGAAGAACAGGTATCTATCAACCAAATGATTGAAGTTATAGAAGAGATAGCCGATTACAAAGTTGAAAAAAATTATCAATTGGATAAACCAAAAGGTGTAAGAGGAAGATCAAGTGATAACTCTTTTGTAACAAAAGAAATTGGATGGAAACCAAGTTTGACACTTAAAGAAGGGTTAACAAAAACATACGCATGGATAGAGCAACAAATTAATAGTAATTCAAATATTGAAAAATTTTGTAAAAGTAATATTGAAAAATAATAATTAAAATTATGAAAGCTTTATGGCTAGTATCTTTTAGGCCAATTGGAAAATCAAAAACTAATGACACCTTTCAAAGTATTTTTATTGACTCTGTAAAAAGTTTAGATTTTGATATTACTTTTAGCTTAACTCAATTTGAAGAGCCTAATGTAAAAGATTTCATTGAAGATAAAAAAATAAAAAGTTTTTATACTGATATTGAAAAAAAAGAACTTCCAAATAATAAAAAATATTCTAACAAACTAATGTTAGATAAAGCCTTAGATCAATTTTTATCAAAAGATAATTTTGATTATCTAATATATTCAACTGCAGATATTATTGTTCCAAATAATTTATTTAAAGTTTTGGCAAATATTAAAGACAAAAACTTCTGTGCTCTAGTATATCCAAATACACACGTTACCAATGGAATAATAAAAAATAGTTATTGGCCTCATTATGGTATTGACTTAATAATTTTTAAATTATCTAAAGAGAAGGCCTCTGTATTTAAAAATATTATTAAAAGTTATAACCAATACGATTGGGGCATAAATGAAAATTTTTATATTGCCGCAAGTGAAGCGTTAGGTTTAAAAAAATATAATTTATTTAAATACTGCAATGTTTTAAAATTTGATAATGATTTTGAGGCTTTTACTGAAGATAGAGTCTGGCAAACAAATTCGTGGAAAGAGAATCAAGGTTATCTTATTAATTTTTTAAAGAGTAACAATTTAAGTAAATTATATGCATATGGATCATATTATTATTTATTATTTAAAATATTTAACCTTAAAGATCTGAATTTTAACTTATTTTTTGCTTATCTAATTTTTTATCCATACAATTTTACAAAAAAAATTTTTATGCTAATTAGAAAAAAGCTAAATAAAACAAATTAATAATTATGAAAAAAAAAATTTTAATTTTAGGATCAGAAGGACAAATAGGTGGACACTTAGTTGAATTTTTTAAACAAAATAAAAATTATGAAGTTCTTAAATTCGATATAGTATTAGGAAAAAAATTTGATATTAGAAATTTTAATAGCTCCCTCTTAGAAAATAATATTAAAAAAAGCAGTTTCATTTTTTTTCTTGCTTTTGATGTTGGTGGTTCTAGGTATTTAAAAAAATATCAAAATAGTTACAACTTTTTGATTAATAACTTATTGATTATGAGTAACGCTTTTAGATTATTGAAAAAATATAAAAAAAAATTTATTTTTGCAAGCAGCCAAATGTCAAATATGGATTTTTCCTCATATGGGACTTTAAAAAGATTAGGGGAAGATTTAACAAAATCTTTGAATGGAATTTATGTTAAATTCTGGAATGTTTATGGAATAGAAAAAGACAGAGAAAAATCTCATGTTATAACTGATTTTATATTAATGGCTTTAAAGAATAAAAAAATTAAAATGTTAACAAGTGGTAAAGAGAGTAGAGAATTTTTATATGCAACAGACTGTTCTGAAGGTTTATATAAAATTATGAAAAAATTTAGTTTTTTTGTAAAAAAAGGCAAGGAATTACATTTAACAACTGGTAAGAGAATCAAAATAATTGATATAGCAAAATTGATTAAAATAATTTTATCAAAAAAAAATATTCAGATTAAAATTAAACCATCAAACAAAAATGACGATCTCCAAAATAATATGAATAATACACCAAATAAATTTTTTTTGAATTATTGGAAACCAAAATATAAAATTGAAGAAGGAATAAAAGAAATTATTGATTATTATCAACCAAAGCAAAATTAAATTTGAGAAAAAATATTTTTAATATCAAAAAATTAGATCTGTGTATATTATATACAACTTTAATATTTTTTATTTTAATAAACTTTATATATTTTTATTTAAATTTAACAGAAAGCATAAAAGTAAGTAATTATGCCTATAATGAATTATTCATAAATTACCAAGCTGGTTTTATTAGAAGGGGACTTCTTGGTGAAGTTATATGGCAATTAAATAATATATTTTCTATTGATCCAAGAATTTTCTCTACTTTGTTTTTTTTCTCAATATATTTAGCTCAAATCTTTTTATTTATTTATATATTTAAAAAATATCTTGTTTCTAAATTAATTTTTTTTACTGTAATATTTTCACCATCATTACTTTTGTTTCATATTTATACACCTGAACTATTTTTTCTAAAAGATGGAATAATAAAGTTAGTTTTTTTGATACATGCTTTTGTATTTTATCATTTTATTTACAAAAATAATGATAGGAAAAGATATTTTCAATATTTACGTTTTTTTATAATACCACTTTTATTTATCACTATACTTGTTCATGAATACCAGGTATTTTCTTTGAGTTTACATTTTTTAATTTCATTAGGATCTATTAAAGAAAAAAAAGAAATAAATAAAATTTTTAAAAATTATATACCATTAGTAATACCAGTTATTTTTATCTTATTTTTTTTTGGTAACCAATTACAGTTTGATAATTTAAGTGAAATTCTTAAAAAATTTGATGTAGAACTAAATCCTTATTTGGGCGGAGGTATCTACCATTATATCGGTGGTTTTTATAAGTGGCACTTCTTTTATTTTTCATATAGAGATTTTGTTAATTTATTTTTAAGTTTTATTTTAAGTGTTTTAATTTTTTATATGTTATTCAATTACTTATTAGAGAAAAAAATTGTATTTTTTTCATCAAAATATCAATCAAAATATCTATTCTTTTTTATTCCTGTAATTATTCCTTTTTTATTAACCAGTGATCATGGAAGAAATTTGTCATTTTTATCATTTTATTTAGTTACTTTTTTTATAATTTTAAATTTAAACACTAAAAAACTGACCAATCTCATTGATTTGATTTCAAAAGATCATTTAAAAAAATATATGTTGTTTGTATTTATTTTTTTTTATGTTTTTATGTGGAAGTTAGATCAACTCGCAGGTTTCGGTTTACAGGGAAAACCAAATGACATTTTCCAAAGCTCATTGTTTGCAGAATTTATAAAATTCATTAAATTTTTATATAATTATATTGACATGAATGTATTAGATTTACCTGAAATTAATTTATAATTTCTTTCCCAGAAAAAAATAATGATTTTGTTTAAAAAAAATATTTCCTTTATAAAATTTATTTTTAACAATCTTTATATCAAATTTATTAGATAATTTTGATTTGAGATTATTAAAATATTTCAAATTATTGATATTCTCAAATTTTTCCTGAAAACAGATTAAAATATATTTACTTTCAGAAATCTTACTAATAAATTTTTTTCTAAAATTGATTGGGGTTTCAGATATAGACCAGTTTGCTATAAATAAATCGTTTTTCTGTTTAAATTTTTTTAAATTTGAAATTAAATAAATTTTGTATTGTTTTGAAAAACCTACGTCTAGATTATTATGTTTTAAAAAATAAAATTGTAATAAGTTTACGCAGCCAGTGTCAAAACAAGTATAATTGATATTATTATTTATCTTTGAAAAAATTCTGGCCATAAGACCGTAACCGGCACCAAATTCAAAAACTGATTTAACATTTTTTTTTAAATTAATTTTTAATTTTTCTTCTAAAATTTTTAAGTGATAAATGTGATTTATTCTGTTTCCTGAGCTTTTAAAATACAAAAAATATCTAATTGGATTTCCAATATGATCTTCACTTAAAAGTTTTTTATATATACTCCATTTTTTTGATCTTTTAATATCTAAGAGTTCTTTAAAAATAAATAATCGATTCTGTAAAAAAAACATTTTTTGAATAAAATTTTTTCTTAAGAAGTCTTTAATATTTTTTGACTTGAGTAAAAATAAAATTTTATGATTAAATTCTATATGTGTTTTTTTTAAGTTTTCTTGTCTAATTTTTAAATTTCTTATTCTTTTGATAATTTCATTTCGTATTTGTAAATCTTTTTTTAACGATATTTTCTTATTTGGGTACCAAGAGCTTAAATATCCAATAAGAGTTCTGAGCAAATTATTTAAAATCATTTTTTTGAAAATAAATTTAAAATTAAAAAAATCAAAGAAAAATAAAATAAATTTTCATTATTAAAAGAAAGATATAGTATTACTAAGAATGATAATGATAACAAATAATAGCTTTTAATTTTTTTAATTTCTTGTTTTAAAAAATTTAATCTTACTAAAACTAAAATAAATTCTTTAAATAAAATTAAAAAACTAATTTGCAATAAAGAATAATTTCCATTAGCTAAAAAGAATAAAAATCCTAAGAATATAGGCATTAAAAAAAATTCAATTCTAAGATTCCTATATAATGTTTTTGAAGCTTCAAATTTTGTTACCAATATGTGAGATGTGCATGAAAAAATCACACTAATAGAAAAAATTTTAGTTAATTCATAAATTGTATCATTATAGGAATTACCTAACCAAAAATTTAAAATAAACGGGTATAAAGGAAATAATAGAAAAATAATCAATGGAATAATTCTCATGAATATTTCAAGTGAAAAATTGAAACTGTAGTTATCTATTTTTTTTTGTGATAAATCTGGAAGCAAAAATGCACTAAAGCTCTTTGAAATTATACTTAGTTTTCCTGTTAATTGCTGTGGAATAGAATATGTAGCAACTGCGATAGGTCCTAAAAAAAATTTTATCAAATATTTATCAAACAAATCATAAAATTGAACTAACAAACTATTTAAAGTTATCCATTTGCTATTATTTTTTAAATTTTCTAATAAAATTTTACTATTAGATTTTTTAAAAAGATCATAATTTTTTATTATAAAGAACATAATAAAGATTGAAAAAAATTTTATAAAAATAGAAATTAAAATTAAATTTTGTAAAGATAATTCATTATTATAAATTAGTAATATTGATGGAATAGAAATACTGAAGCTAAAAAAAAGTAAGTTTAAGATACTTATCGATTTAAACTTTCTATTACCCTGCAAAATACCTTCAAAGGTAATAAAAAAAATAGTTATGATTGATCCAATAAATAAATGTAAAGAAAATTCATAAAAACTTAAAAGATTAAAATCAATTATTTTTTCTAAAATATAAATAAATAATAAAAGTAAAAAAATTATTAAAGATATATACAATGTATAATTTATTGCTTCGTAACTGATTTCCTTTCTTTTTTTTGAAAAATTATTGATACTTATCGCAACTGATTTCCCAATTCCTAAATTAAAATTAATAGAAAAAATCAATATGAAATGAAAAATAATGTAATTACCATAATTTTCAGGTCCTGCATAATTTAAATGTATAGGAATAGATATTAATGAGATAAAAATTGAAATTATTCCAGGAGCTGAAAGAATTGAACTATTTCTGAGTAAACTTTTAAATTTTATTTTCATTAATAAATTTTTTAATTATATTTTTCATAGAATAATTTTTTAAATAAAAACCTTTTGATTTAATAGATTTTTTTTTAAATCTTTTATTAAGTTTTATTATCTGTAAAAGATTTTTTATTAAAACAGATTCCTTATTTATTATAAACGGTGGATTTAAAGATTTTAAATTAATACCCTCAATCCCTTTTTTTGATGAAATGACTATAGCTCCCAAAGATAGCGCTTCAATAATTTTAATTCTTGTTCCAGATCCAAATCTTAAAGGAACGCATAAACATTCTGAAAAATAGATTAAGTTATATAATTCTTTTTTTCTTACAATGCCTTTGTTTATAATCCATGGATATTTTTTATCAAATCCACCTCCAGTGATTACAAATTTTAAATTTGGAATTTTTTTAATTATTATTGGCATTAATATATTATTAATATAATCAATCGCATCTTTATTTGGTTTGTATTTATATGAACCAGTATAAATAATGTATTTATTATAAATTATTTTTTCTTTTTTTATTTGTTCAAGAAATATTCCATTTGGAAGTAAAATAGTATTAATGTTGTATAATGATTTTATTTTATTTTTTTCTTTAATTGACACAGAGGTTGATATATCGGAAAATTTAAAAACTAGCTTTTCTAAAAATTTTGTTAAAAGATAAATAAATTTATTAGAATACTTTTTTCTGATTTCTGATTCGATAGAATGTGAAATATATATAATTTTTGTATTTGATAAAAAAAACTTAAAGTAAATCATTACGATAAAGCTATAAAATATCCAACTTGCACCTTCCAATATAATTATTTTTTTATTTGCACTTTTTAAATAATGTGAAATTTTCAAAATCATTTCAGGTAATTTAAAAATTTTAAAAATTGGTTTTTCTTTATGAA
>PAHR01000023.1 GCA_002705265.1 Pelagibacteraceae bacterium
ATGGAACTTTTAAAGGGAATCTTAATTTAAAAAAAATAAATATAAAAAAAATTGATGATTATTTTATAAAATCGAAAAGACTCAAAGGATATATAGATATATTTATTGAAACTGATAATCCAATAAACATTGGAAACATAACTAATCTCAATGGAAATTTTAATGGCACAATAAATGTAATTCTATCTAATGAAGAGAAAGTTTTAATTGACTTCATCCAATCATTAACAACGAATGTAGAAGATTTAAAATTTGTAAATCAAGTTAGCAAAAAATTAGTAAATCTCTATGCTAATAAGCCAATAAAAATTACTGGTGAAATTTCTAATTTAAATAAAGATAAATATGAAATTAATAATCTAATTTTAAAATTATCTGAAGAAGAATATATAAAATCAAATTTAAAAATTTCTGAAAAAAATTTAGAACTAGTATTGTTTGATATATTTAATGATGAAGATTTTTTACTGGCTAAAAAAAATAATAATTATAGCTTTCAAAGAAAAAATAAAAATGGAATTATAGAGCTAAATTCCAAAGATATAATTGAAAAAAATATAACAAAAATATTTGAAAATTTACTTAACTAAAAACTTACAAAACACTATTTTTTTTATTAGAAAATTTACAATTTTTAATTTGATTTGAATATAAAATAGCTTGTTTTTCAACTTTTTTCGCGACAGTTAAAAGCCATTTCTTTTTATTAAAAGTTTTCTTTTGATAACCACCTCTTCCTTCATGGTAAGCTAAATAATTGTTATATATATCTGTTTTTTGTATTTTTAGAAGTTTATAAGTGCCATCTACGTACCATCCAATAAAATCACTGGCATCTTTAAAATTTTTTCTATTTGCGTCAGAATTTCCAGTACTTATTTTATAGTCATTCCAAGTACCATCTAAAGCTTGACTGTATCCATAAGCAGTGGAAATTCTTTTGGATGGTATAACGCCTAAGAACTTCTTCCTTGGAGGTTTGGCATTTTTTTCAAATGATGACTCTTGTTTTATAAAAGCAAGTTGAAGAGATACAGGGGTGCCCCATTTTTTTTTTGTATTTTCAGTAATTATTTTCCATTGTGGATTTGATTTAAATATGCTGCATATATTAGATGAATCAAAACTTCTTGTTGTGACGCAAGAATTAATAAAAATAATAGCAAACAATAAGTAAATAAAATATTTCAATTATAATTCTTTCTCACAAACTCCATCATAGCAAACAAACCCTGAAGATTTCCACCTTTTGTATTTAAATAATTACTATTCCAAGCATAAGTATCTATGTGAATCCAATTAGTTTGCTTAATTGATAAAAATTCTTTTAAAAACAAAGCTGCTGTAATTGAACCTCCCATTCCATCGCTTGAAGCGTTAGCTATATCTGCAACTTCAGAATTCATTTTATTTAAATACTTTTCATATAAAGGCATTCTCCAAATCGAATTAGAATAATTAGTTGACGAAATTTTTTTTGCAATCTTATCATTATTTGTATAATAAGCCGGCAAGTCCTCTCCAAGAGCAACTCTAGCAGCTCCTGTGAGAGTAGCAAAATCTATAATTAGTTCTGGATTTAAAGACTTAGATCTAACTATAGCATCGGCCAGCAAAAGTCTTCCTTCTGCATCAGTATTTGTTATTTCAACTGTTTTGTTGTTAGCAGCTTTTAAAACATCTCCCGGTCTCATAGCGTTATCAGAAATAGAGTTTTCAGCCAAAGGTATAATTAAAGCCAATTTAGTTTTTTTTAATAATTTTTTTAGTATGAGAAATAATGAAATCGCGATAGCCGCTCCTCCCATATCTTTTTTCATATATCTCATAGTATTTCCAGGTTTTAAATTTAATCCACCAGAATCAAAAGTGACTCCTTTTCCTATTATTACTATTGGATTATCATTTTTTGTTATTTTTTTACTAAATATCTCCAATGCCAATGGTTTATTTGAAGATGCTTTTCCAACTTCATAAGTTAAAGGATAAAAAGATTTAAGTTTTCTTTCAGAAATTGAACTTAATAAACAATTATCAAATAAATTATTTTGAAAAACTTTTTTTTTAAAATTTATAGTAGTTAATAAATTTGAAGGTAAATTAATTAAATCTCTTCCAAAATTAGTGGCTTTCCTTATTATTTCATATCTTTCTAAATCCTCTTTTTTTGATATATACATTAATGCTTTATGTTTTTTTGAATTTTTATTGAAGCTATATGATCCCCACAGCCAAGCTATGTATAAGTCATCATTAATTGCATTAGAATACTTGGGTTCTATAAAGTAATTTCCTTTAGATTCTTTTGAAAATATAGATAATCCTACTAAATCAGCATTTTTACCTTCTCCAATAATGACTTGGCTTAATCTACCGTCTTGATAAGGAATTAATAAGATTTTTCCTGGCTGGCCCTTGAAATTATTAGATAAACACCAATTTTTAATAAAATGAGGTTGCTTTTTAAGCCAATTCTCATATTTATTTGATGAAATTAATGTAATTTTAGTTGAACACTCAGTGTTATCTAAAGTAAACATATTTATTAGGAGATATTAGAAAAATATGACCAAACAACAAGCAGAAAAAAAGACTGTAAAATTTGAAACAGAAGTATCTAAACTTTTAGATATCGTTGCTAATTCGCTATATACAGAAAAAGAAATATTTCTTAGAGAGCTTATTTCAAATTCTTCTGATGCTTGTGAAAAGTTTAGATATGAGTCTTTATCAAATAAAGACATTGAAAACAAAGATCCATTCAAGATCAATATACATATAGACAAAAAAAATAAAACTTTATCTATCACAGACAACGGAATAGGTATGAATGAAGAAGACCTCCAGCTTAACTTAGGAACTATAGCAAAATCAGGTACAGAGGAATTTATAAAAAAAATAGGTGATAAGAAAGGAGATATAAGTCAAATTGGAAAATTTGGAGTTGGTTTCTATTCTTCCTTTATGGTAGCTGATCAAGTATTAGTTCGTTCAAAAAAATATAATTCCAAAATTGGAAATCAATGGATATCAGATGGTAAAGGCACTTATTCTATAGAAGAAGGAGATTACAAAAAAAGAGGAACGGAGATAACCTTATCAATTAAAAAAGATGATATTGATTTTTTAGAAAAAATGAAAATTGAAGAAATAATAAAAAAATACTCTGATTTTGTTCCTATTCCTATTTATTTAACTAGCTCAGAAGACAAAAAGGAAGAAAAGGATAAAAATGAACAAATAAATTCAGCAGAGGCAATATGGTTAAAAGATAAATCTAAAATTAAAAATGAGGATTATGAAGCTTTCTATAAACAAGGTTCCTCTTACTATGATAATCCTTTAAAAGTCATTCATTTTAAAGCTGAAGGAGTTGTGAATTACTCTTCCCTTTTGTTTCTACCTAAATCACAACCTCATGATCTTTATCACCCAGATAGGAAAAATAAACTAAAACTATATGTGAATAAAGTATTTATAAGTGATAAGCTTGAATCTTTAATTCCAGCTTGGTTAAGATTTATTCCTGGAGTTGTTGATACTGAAGATTTAAGCCTAAATATCTCTCGAGAAGTTTTGCAAAACAATGCAATCATTCAAAAAATTAATAAAGGTCTTACTAAAAGAATTTTAAAAGAAATAAAAGAATTAAAGTCAAAAAACAAAGAAGGTTTCTTAGAATTTTGGAAGAATTTTGGAGCTGTTATTAAAGAGGGCCTATACGAATTTAACGATACACATGATCAAATTTTTGAATTTGCAGTTTTTAATAGTTCTGAAGATAAAAATTTAATCACTTTAGAAGATTATATTTCAAATTATTCAAATGATAAAAAAAAGATTTATTATATTTCTGGTGAAAATAAAGACAATTTATTAAATAGTCCTCAAATGGAGTACTTTAAAAAAGAAAAAATCAATGTTCTTTTAATTACTGATCCTGTAGATGAATTTTGGATGCCAATGAAGAATAAATTTAAAGACTATGAATTTACTTCTATAACTAAAGGTGAAATAGATGTTAAAGACCATGAAAAAAATACAAAAGAAAATAAAAATGACAAAGAAGATGAAAATTTCATCATACATCTAAAAGAATTATTAAAAGATAAGGTTAAAGATGTAAAAATTTCTAAAAGACTAACTTCTAGTGCTTCATGTTTGGTAGCAGATGAAAATGACATGGATATGCATTTAAAAAAATTAATGGCTGCCAATAATCAAAATGTGAATGACGAAAAAAGAATACTAGAAATTAACAGTAAGCACGATTTAGTTATTAAAATGAAATCTTTAAAAAAAGAAGATAAAGATAAATACTCAGAAATTTTATTTGATCATGCTAAATTAATGGAAGGTGAAAACTTAGATGATCCAAAAAAATATACTAATCTAATTTCTGAATTGGTTTCAAAATGAATAGTGAGAAAAAAAATATTGATACTGAAATAGTTTCAAAAGATACAGAAATTGTTAAATGCGATGGGGGTCAAGGTGATTTAGGGCATCCTACTGTGTACTTTAAAATGATTAATATTTCTGAAATTAAATGTAATTATTGCAATAAAAACTTTATTAAGAAGGATTAAGTCTATTATTCAATCTCTCTTTATTTACTTCCCTTACTAAAAAATCTCTAAGAGCACTGATTTTTTTTGATCCTTTTAAATCGTAAGGATAAGTAAAAAATATTGTTGCTTTTGGAGTCTTTGCATCTGGAAGAATTGGTACTAAATTATTTTTTGAACTCTTCATATAATCGGGCAATGCTCCGATTCCAGCTCCCCCTCCAATAGCTCTCATTATTCCATACATATTTGAGATATACATAATCTTAGCTTTTGAAATATCAGGCACTAAATCTAATATACAATTAACATCAGGAATAGAAGGCTCTACATCTTTACCAAACGCTACTATACGATGGCTATTCAATTCATCAAGATCCTTAGGAATACCATACTTCGCAATATAATCTGGTGAAGAATATATTTTAAATTGAAATTCAAAAAGTGGAAAACGTATTAAGTCCATTTGAGTTGGTTCTTTTAGTCTTAGAGCTACGTCAGCTTCACCCATCATTAAATCGGTGTATTTGTTTTCGATTTTAATTGAAACATTTAATTCTGGATAAGAATTGGTAAATTTTACAATTCTTGGTGCTAACCAAGTAGTTCCAAAAGCAACAGTAGCAGCTATTTTTAAAGAACCTGAAGGTTTTTCTTTGGAATCCATAAGCTGAGATTCGGTTAGAGCTATTTTGCCAAAAATATCATGAACTGTTTTAAATAAGATATTTCCTTGCTCAGTTAAAGAAAGACCTCTGGCGTGTCTATGAAATAAACTGACTTTTAAATCTTTTTCTAAAGAGCTAATTTGTCTACTAATTGATGAATGACTGATATTCATTTTATTGGCAGCTTCAGAAATGTTTAAATCTAGTGCTACATTATGAAATATTTTTAACTTATCCCAGTCCATTATTTATATTTAATATCTTTATTAATACTTTTAAAGCTAATGTCAAATAAACTTCAAAATTCAAAATAACTAATAATTTTCTTTAAATTATAATTGAAGTATATTTAGCATAATTAATGGAAGGACTAGAAATACTTAAAATAAAAATTAAAGATGCCCCCATATCTACTGGGGTGTATCTATTTAAAAATAAAATGGATCTTCCTATATACATTGGAAAAGCCATAAACATTAAAAGAAGATTGGCTAATTACAGCAAAATAAACAATTTGCCAAAAAGACTTCAACAAATGGTATCTCAAACAAATTCTATTGAATTTGAATTAACTGAAACTGAGAGAAATGCTTTGCTATTAGAGGCTCTCTTAATAAAAAAATTTTCACCAAAATACAATATTAGATTAAAAGACGATAAGAGTTTTCCTTTAATTAAAATATCTTCAGATGATTATCCTAGAATAACTAAGTTTAGAAATAAATATAATAAAGATGATTTAGTTTTTGGACCTTTTACTTCATCCTTAAAAACTGAAAAAGTTTTAAAAATTTTACAAAAAACTTTTAAATTAAGGAGTTGCACAAATCAGGAGTTCAGGAATAGACAAAGACCTTGTCTTCTTTATGATATTAAACAATGTTCAGCACCTTGCGTTAATAAAGTAAGTCTCTCCGAATACGGAAAACAAGTAAAAAATACAATTAGTTTCTTTAAAGGAGATAAAAATAATATTACTAAAAATTTAGAAATTGAAATGTTAAAAGCAAGCAAAGATCAAAGATATGAAAACGCTTCAGAATTAAGAGACAGCATTCAATCTCTTAATTTTATAATTAGAGAAGAAATTAAAATTGGTAGTCAAAATTCAAATTATGATTTTATTTATATAAGAAAAGATTCTCTTCTTAGTGTTTATATAAGTTTTATTAGGTATGGCCGTTTTCTAGGAGGGAATACTATCTTTATTTCTAAAAATTTAGATAACGTGAAATTAATTCCCTCACTGTTAATTCAGTATTATTTAAAAGGATTCAAGCCAAATAAAATTTTATGTTCAGGAAAAATAGAAAATTTTAAAGACTTAAAAAGTATTTTTAAAGAACAATTAGAAATTCAATTATCTCGAATAAATAAAAGTATTCCAGGAATAGATCAGATTGAAAAATTGTCTAAAAAAAAATTATTAAAAGAAATAAAAATTTATCAACAAACTTTTGATTCAAATAAACAAATTTTTGATTTAATTCAAAAATTTTTTAAAATTGAAACTCCAATTGATAGAATTGAAGGGTACGATAACAGTTTTTTTTCAAATAACTACGCTGTAGGATCTTATGTTGTTTTTGATAAAGATGGATTTAATATTAAAGAATCAAGAACATATAAATTTAAAGAATTTGATTTAAAAAAATTTGGAGATGCGGATCTTATAAAAAAAGTTTTTGAAAAAAGATTTGAAAAATTTGATAAAATTAATCCTGATTTAATTATTATTGACGGAGGTAAAACTTATCTTAATATTTGCTATAAAATTCTTAAAAAACTTGGACTTCACCAAAAGATATTCTTAATTGCTATAAGTAAAGGACATAATAGAGACTATCGTTTTGATAAATATCATACAATTAAAGAACTTAATTTATCTCTTCAAGGTAATCCAAAAATTGAAGGATTTATTCAAAAGATTCGAGATAAATCACATAAAATTTCAAAAAAAAATAGCTTAAAGCGGATGTCAGATTCTATTAATTCAAGTATCCTAGATGGAATTAAGGGTATAGGTAAGATTAAAAAACTTAGAATTATTAACTTTTATGGAAATATTAAGTCTTTAAAGCAAACAAATTTAAATGAACTGCTTCAAATTGAAGGTATTAACAAAGAGCTAGCTAAGACTATAATAAGAAAAATTAATAATGAATAAAAAATTAACAATTCCAAATATCATTACTTTTGTAAGAATAATATTAATACCTTTAATTTTATACCTTTTATTTTCTGATGATCCAAAGATTGTATTGATAGCAGGATTGCTATTTATTATTTCCTCTGTATCTGATTTTTTTGATGGGTATCTTGCAAGAACACTTAATCAAACTTCAAAATTAGGAATTTTATTAGATCCAATAGCTGACAAACTATTGATTGCCTCTGTTATAATTGTATTAATTGAGACAAGGGTTATTTCTGAAATACATGTTATTCCAGCTATAATTATTTTATTAAGAGAAATAGCAATTTCAGGACTTAGAGAATTTTTAGCTAATTATAATCAAAAAGTACCTGTTACTAATTTAGCTAAAATTAAAACTACAATTCAAATGATAAGTTTGTCGATTTTAATTTTAAGTATGGGTTATGATTTTAATAATACTATTTGGAATGCTGGATTAATTACATTATGGCTTTCTGCTATTATTACTATTTTTTCTGGCTACAGTTATATAAAAAAAGGATTGAAAGTTATTTGAAAATAAAAATTAAATATTTTTCATGGATCAGAATTAAACTTAATAAATCAGAAGAATTTCTAAATATAGATGATAAAACTAATTTTGAGGAATTAAAAAAAATATTAATATCTAATAATAATTTATTTAGTGAAATTTTTAAAGACAACTCAATAAAGATTTTTATTAATTTTAAGGAAATTGAAAATCATCAAATAAATTTATCTAATGGTGATGAATTAGCTATATTACCTCCCGTTACTGGCGGATAATGATAAAAATTTTAAAAAAGAATTTTAGCATAGATGAATATTATGAAAAAATTAAATCTAATGAAAATGGTGCAATTTCTTTTTTTCTAGGAACTGTTAGGCAAGACTTATTTGATAACGAAACAAATAAAATTGAGTCCATTTTTTTGGAGTGTTACCGTGATTTAGCAATTAAACAACTTGAACAAATAAGAAAAGAAGCACTAAAAACATGGAAATTAAATAATTGTTTAATAATTCACAGAGAGGGAAGTATAAATATTGGTGAAAAAATTGTTTTAGTAATGACTTCATCTTCTCATAGGGAAGACTCCATAAGATCAAATGAGTTTATTATAGATAGGTTAAAAGTTGAGGCAGCTTTTTGGAAATTTAAAATTTTAAAAAATCAATCAAAAATTATAGAACAAAAAGAAAAAGATATAGAAAAATCTTTAAAATGGAGTGATATAGTTAACGAAGAATAAAATTATTTTTTATAATTTGTATCAACTTCTTTTAAATAAAGCTCTGAAATCAATTTAGTAATTTCACCAATTTTAAATTCTTGTTTATCAATTTTTCCTACCGGAGTAATTTCAACTGCCGATCCAGTTAAAAATATTTCTTGAGCTTCCTTTATTTCCTCAGGAAATATATCTCTCTCTACTACCTTGATGCCATTATTTTTTGCTATTGATATAGCTGTCTGTCTTGTGATTCCATCTAAAAAACAATGAGGGATAGGCGTATGTAGTTCACCATTAAATACAAAAAAAATATTTGAGCCTGTAGACTCACAAACTTTTCCATCTACATCTAGCATTAATGCATCAGTAAAACCTTCTTTTTCAGCTTTGTGTTTAGATAAAGTACATATCATATACAGACCAGCTGCTTTTGCATCAGTTGGGATAGAATTTGAAGGTGGCCTTCTCCAATCTGCTGTTTGAAGAGAAATACCTTTTAACCTATCTTCAGGAGAAAAATATGATGGCCACTCCCAAGTAGCGATTGCTACATTTATTTTATTTTTTTGAGCAGAAATAGCCATCATTTCACTACCTCGCCAAATTACAGGTCTAATATAACCATAATCAATTTTCATTTTTTTTATTGTATCTAATTGAGCTTGATTTAAAGCTTCTTTTGAATAAGGAATTTCTATTCCCATTCGATTTGCTGAATGAAAAAGTCTATCAGTATGTTTTTCTAATTTATATATATTTGATGCGTAAACCCTCAATCCCTCAAATACACAACTTCCATAATGAAGACCATGATTTAATACATGAGTAGTGGCGTTTTGCCATTCTACAAATACGCCATTAAGCCATATAAATCCAATTCTTTTATCAAAAGGTATGATTTCCATGAGATAAATAATGTATTATTAATTAAAAAATATCACAATATAATTATTTTATGAATTTTAAATTTGTAGACACTCTTTATTTTAAAGAAGACAATATTCTAGAAATTATATTAGGTATTCATAGAACTAACAAATTAATTCAACAAGAAATTTTAATAGAAATAGAAAAAAATGACCTTACTTTAAATGAATTTTTAGTATTAATAGAAATTAGAAAAGAATTTAAACAGAAAATACAAATATCTAAAAAATTATTTATTAAAAGACAAAATATAAATATTATCTTTCAAACATTGTTAAAAAAAGAATTAATAAATAAAAATAATCAAATTACCAATCATGGCAATAGCATACTTGACAAATCAATAAAAAAAATAAGTGAAAAGATTAAAATATTATTTGAAAAAATAGATCACAAAAACATGAGTGGATTTATAAATATATTAGAAAATTTATGAAAGATAATTATCATATATTATTAGTAGAAGATGATACAGAATTACAAAAATTAATTGAAGATTTATTAATTAATAATCAATATTTAGTTAGTAAAGCAAGCTCAGTAGAAGAAGCAAATAAACTAATTAATTTATATATTTTTGATCTTATACTTCTTGATATTATGTTACCAGATTCAAGCGGGTTAGAATTTTATAAAAATTCAATTAAAGATCGTATAGCTTCGTCAGTTATTTTTTTATCAGCTTTAGGTAATGCTGATGATAGAGTAACTGGATTAGAATTAGGTGCGGAAGATTATGTGGCTAAACCTTTTGATCCTAGGGAATTAATTTTAAAAATAAAAAAAATATTAAACTAAGAGATAGTAGGTCTTTAATTAAATTTAATGATCAAACTACTTTTGATTTAAAAAAAGAAATATTAATGCATAAAAGTAAAGAAATTAGTTTGACTAGTAATGAAATTAAAATTCTTAAGCTATTAATTGAAAATTCGCATAAATTTTTAAATAGAGAGCTATTAAACAAAGAGCTAAATTTAACTTACTTATCAAGAAGCAGTGATATGCAAATTTCAAGATTAAGAATGAAATTAAAAAAAAAATTGTAATTTAAACGACACAATTAGATCAGTACATGGAAAAGGATATAAGATTTTTTATTAATGAAATTTAATTTAACCAGAATAACAAGTAGTTTATTATTAAGATCTTTTTATTTAATTTCAATACCAATTGTTCTAATCCAATTGATTGGAATAATTATTTTTTTTGAATTACATTGGGACTTAGTTTTAAAGAAACTTTCAACTAATATAATTAATAATATAGAAACTTTTGTTATAAAATATGAAAATTATGATCAGGTGCCTATTTCAGATCTAAACACATTAGAACTAATATTAATTAAAAATGATAATCAAGAACAGTATAAAGAAACAAAAAATATATTTGTTAAAAAAAGGATCTATCAAGCTTTAAAAGAAATTCCATACCCTTCTGAATTTGGAATATATAACAAAGAATTTTTTATAATTAAAATAAATAAAAATAATTCAGTTTTTAAATTTTTAATAAAAAAAGACAGACTAGAAACTAGAACAATAACTGGTTTTTTTCTTTGGATTTTATTTTGTAGTATAATTTTGTCCTTAATTTCTTATTTTTTTATAAAAAATCAAATTAGACCACTAAAAAGACTGGGTATAATATCTAGAAGCTTTGGAAGAGGAATACAAACTCCCAATATAAGACCGACAGGTTCTACTGAGATAAGAGGTTTAATTAGAGATTTTAATAACATGAAAAATAATATTATAGAAACAATTAGCTCTCAAAAAACTATGCTAGCTGGAATCAGTCACGACCTTAGAACTCCTTTAACAAGAATCAATCTTCTTATGCAAAATATTAAAGATGAAAAATTAAAAAAAGAAATTACTTCAAATATCAATGAAATGAATTCTATGATTGAACATTATATAGATTTTATTAAAAATGAAAAAAACGAACCTTCAGTAGAAATAAGTAGTGGTGAATTTATTTTAGAATGTTTAAAAAAATTTCCTGAAGTAATAATTATTAAAAATGATTACAAGTTAATACAGATAAAGAAAGTTCAGGTCTCCAGATCAATTCATAACATAATCGAGAACGCTAATAAATTTGCCAATAAAGTATACATACAGTCATATTTTATAAATAATGATTGGATTATTGTTGTTGACGATGATGGTCCTGGGACTGAATTAAGTTCAGAAGATCTGATAAAACCATTTATAAAAGGTAAAAACAACTTAAACCAGGGAAGTGGTCTAGGATTGTCAATTTTAAAGAAAATTATTGATTTAAATAATGGTAAAATTATATTTCAAAAATCTGAATATGGTGGACTTAAAGTTACAATTAGGTTTCATAATTATTTAAAATAATTTTCCACCATTTTTAACTTTTTTTGAAGGCATAACTAATATTGCTTTATTATTTTCATCTGGAAAACCTAATACTAGTACTTCAGAAATCATTTGACCAATTTGCTTTGGAGGAAAATTTATAACTGCCGCTATTTGAAGACCAATAAGATCTTCTGATTTATAATTTTCAGTAAGTTGTGCTGAAGTTTTTTTAACTCCTATTTCGTTTCCAAAATCTATAATTATTTTAAAAGAAGGTTTAGATGATTTTTTATTTAACTCTGCATTAATTACTGTTCCTACTCTAATATCTACTTTTTCAAAATCATGAAAATTTATCATTTAATTATAAAAGATTTAATTTTATTTGTGATTTCTATAAACTTACCTAAAGAAGACATAACCTTGTCCATACTTTCATCGTCTTCAATCCAAATTTGAAAAATAATACCATATGTAGTTATTAAATAATATTTAACTAAATAATTCTGTGAGTAATTAGAAAAATATTTATTCAAATAAATTGATAAAGTTAAAAAATAATTGTTATGTTTTTGACATTCTAAAAAAATCCTAATGCAAGTTTTTTTATATTTATTTAACAATTCTAGTCTTGATATAATAGATTCAAAAACTAAGTCATCAAAAGAATAATTATTAGATTTTTTTATTCTTAATTTATTTTCTATTGTCTCTTCAAAAGCTATAATAAATTTATTAAAATCTGTAAATTTTGGATCAATTTTTTTTAAATACGATTTTAATTTTGTGCCATGAGAAATTGAATTGATATATTTTAATTGCTTTTCATTTAATATAATTTTTCTATTTCCCAAGACTTAATTCTTTTGACCTTTTGTATGACTTTATTAATGAAGTATACATGATTTTTTTTATATTTGAATTTCGTAAGTATGAGATACCTTCTTGAGTCACTCCTTTTTTACTACTAATAGAATTAATGAATTTTTCAAATCCACCAAATTTATCAGAATGTTGAAGAACAAATTTAAACATATCTAAAATCGGATCGTTAGTAAAATTAAATTTTAAGTTAAATTGTTTACATGCATCCAGGTAACTTTTAGTTACAAAAGCTATAAAAGCTGGCCCACTTCCAAATAATACAGTTGCTTTATGCATATCATTTTCATTACTTATAATAAAAGAAGTGCCAAATAAATTAGTTACATTTTTGACTGTCCATTTAGATAAATTATGATAGTGACTAAATACACACGAATGAGAATTTTTATACAAAGATAATACACTAGGCATTACTCTAACAATTCTTGAATTATTTATTTTTTTTGAAATTGTATTAATTCTTACACCAGCCATAAAAGAAATAATTATTGTTTTTTTATTAGTATATTTAGAAAATTCTTTTCCATAATTGTAAAATATATTTGGTTTAACCAAAAGAAAAACCACATCATATGTTGATTTGTAAGATTTTTTTGAATTAATAAATTCAATTTTTTTACTTGAATTTATATAAGATATTTTAAAATTACTCTTTAAATCTTTATTAAGTATTGATTTAGCTAAATTACCAAATCCAATAAATAAAATTGTTTTTTTAAGCGTGGCCAACTATTTTATGATTTTCACTTAATGCTATATGTTTATTAGAATTAAATTTTTTTAGAAGAACCGTTATCAAATGATTAAATTCCGATAATAGATCTTCTAAATATTTTTTAATATACTTTGGATCGTTTTTTGTATTAATCGGAAGAGTATGTTTATAAACCACAGATTTATTATTTTTTTGTTTAAAACTCCCTATTATCAAGTTGTCATTAATTTGATTTAAGTGCTGGTAAAGAATATTGCCATCATAATCATCGATTATAAAAGATGAAACCATAAGTTCTAAATCTTCTATCCAGTTAAACTCTAAGATTACTTTTTGTTCACCAATTTCAGTTAATAAAGAAATTTCAGATTTATTCAAAACACTATTATTATCAGTATTTTTAATATTAAAAACCTCTGCTATAAGTTTTAATGGAGAAGAATCGGTATTTTTTGATTTCATACACCATATATATCAATAAATAGTGGTTATAACTACTATATATGGTGTTATTTTGTTAATAACCCTTATTATTGCTTTTTTTTACAAAAGATAAATGGTTTTAATTTTTTATAATCAGACTTAAGGTCTATCATTAAATCAAAGATATTAAGGCCATTATCAAGAAGTTTTACAAATTTTATTAAAAGTTTGTCCTTATCAGATATAAAATCTGTAATATATTTATTATTTATGTTTGAGTTTCCAGATTTTTTATCCCCTGTAGCTTTATCTTTTATTGGTTTTGACATCAGATGGTACAGTTTATCTTATATTTTAGGATTTATATATTTTTATTGGTTTGCAAAAAAAAACAAAGATTCATTTAATTTAAATATCAAACAAATAGATAATTTATTTTTTTATGGCTTTATTGGAATAATAATAGGAGGAAGAATAGGTTATTTTTTATTTTACAATTTTAGTTATTTATTAAAATACCCCCTTGATTTACTAAAAATTTGGGAAGGAGGAATGTCTTTTCATGGAGCTTTAATTGGTTGTATATTTGCTATATTTTATTTTACTCATAAATATAATTTTTCATTATATAAAATAAGTGATTTATTAAGTTTAACGTCACCTTTAGGGATTTTTTTTGGAAGATTATCGAATTTTGCAAATCAAGAATTAGTTGGAAGGCAAACTAATTTCTTAATAAGTGTTAAATACCCTGGAGAAGAATTTTATAGACATCTTTCTCAACTGTATGAGTCTTTGTTAGAAGGGTTAATTCCTTTTGTGTTTGTTAATATAATTTTTATATATTATAAGCCAAAAATAGGATTGATAACTGGCATATTTTTAATAACTTATAGTATAGGAAGAATTTTAATCGAATTTTTGAGATCACCTGATATTCAAATAGGATTAATATTTTCAAATTTTACTTTAGGTCAAATTTTAAGTATTCCTATTTTAATTATTGGTTTAATAATACTTTTTAATGTCAGTTCAAATAGTTATAGATAAAGTATTAAATGCTTTTCAAAAAATTAGCGTACAAGATTTTGTTGAGATATCTAATTTTAATACAAAATCAGGATTTTATAATCTAAAAGAAAAAAGCAAAATAGGCAAAAATGGCCATTTTATTACTTCACCAGAAATTTCTTCTATATTCGGAAAGGCAATTTTAAATCAATTCTTAGAAAAAAATAAAAATATTTCTCAAGTCCATTTAGTTGAACTAGGGCCAGGAAATGGATATCTAACATTTGATATTTTAGAAGAATTGTTAAGCCAAAATATTAAAATTCTTAGTTTAACTTTAATAGAAAAAAGTGATTTTTTTAAAAAAAAACTTGAAAAGTTTAATTATATAAATAATTTTCAAATTTTATCTGATATTAAAGAATTTCAACATAAAGACGATGAATTAGTATTTATTTATTCAAATGAATTTTTTGATACTTTTGGCCATAAACAATTTTTATTAGAAAATAATCAATTTTTAGAAATTGTTATAAGAAAAAAAGAGAACAGTTATTGTCTGTCAAAAATTAAATCAGCGGAATCTGATTTTTTAAAATCTGAATATAATTGCTCAAATTTTTTAGATGGTGATATTTTAGAATACTCGCCATTAATTGATTATTTTTTAAAAGATTTAAAAAATACAATAAAAAAATTTTATTTTACTACAAATGACTATGGATATGTCCAGTATCCAAAAAAAAGTACTTTGAGAGCTATAAAAAATAAAAAAAAAATTAGTTTATTTGATGAATTTGAAAGTGTTGATTATTCTTTTTCTGTTGATTTTAAAAGACTAAGTAATAATTTTTTACCTTATAAAACCGATCTTATCTCTCAATCAAGTTTTTTAAAAAAATATGTACCAAAATATTTTGCAAATGATACCAGTCATGAGATTAAATTAATAAAAAATATTTTATCTGGGTTAGAAGGTCATGAAATGGGCAATGTTTTTAAAAATTTTACTGCTTATAATATATAATTATGTATAGAGACAACTTTAAATATAAATTTTTTACAAAAAATAATGGTTTCTCAAGAGGAATTTATAAAGGATTAAATTGTGGAAAATATTCTGAGGATAAGGCTTCAATTGTAAATAAAAACCTTAAGTATGCTCTTAATAAGTTTGGCTTAAATGGGAGGCATTTAATTTTGCCTAATCAAAATCATTCAAACAGGTGCATAATAATAAACAGTCCAAAAGATAAGGTAAAAATTTGCGATGCTTTAGTAACAAAATCAACTGAAGTAATCCTAGGTGTGACTACTGCTGATTGTTTACCTATTATTTTCTTAGATAACCAAAAAAAATTATTGGAGTTTGTCATGCAGGATGGAGGGGCATATCAAAAGGGATAATTGAAGAAACTATGAATAAAATGCTCTTAATCGGTAGTTCTTATAATAATATTAATGCTATAATTGGCCCTTGTATAAGACAAAAATCTTATGAAATACAGAGAGATTTTAATAAAAATTCCAAAATACCATATATAGAAAATTATATTTTAAAGAATAATGACAAAATTTACTTAAATCTTGTTGGAATTGCTAAAAAAATTATGACCAACTATAAAATTAAATCAATAAAAGATACTAAAAAAAATACATATCTAGATAGTAATTATTTTAGTTATAGAGAGTCAATTCATCAAAAAAATATAGATTATGGAAGAAATTTAAGCTTAATTGCAATAAAATAGTTTGGATTCATTATTTAAATATATATAAATACTTTATATCAGATGAAATTAATTTCTGGAAACAGCAATAAAGACCTCTCAGTAGAAATTGCTAAATATTTAAAAGTAGGACTTACTGAGGCTTCAATTACAAAATTTTCCGATAAAGAGATATTTGTTGAAATTCATGAAAATGTTCGTGGTGAAGATGTTTTTATACTTCAATCTACATCATTTCCAGCCAATGATAACTTAATGGAATTATTAGTTACTATCGATGCTTTGAGAAGAGGTTCAGCTTCTAGAATTACAGCTGTAATTCCATATTTTGGGTATGCAAGACAAGATCGCAAAACTGGTCCTAGAACTCCTATCTCTGCTAAGTTGGTAGCTAATTTAATAACCACTGCTGGTGCAAACCGAGTTCTTACAATGGATCTTCATGCAGGTCAAATTCAAGGTTTTTTTGATATACCTCTTGATAATCTTTATGCACAACCATTATTTACAAAAGATATTATAGATCAAAAAAGATCTGAAAATTTGGTTTTTGTTTCACCAGATGTAGGTGGAGTTATGAGAGCTAGATCATTTGCAAAAAAACTTGATGCTGAATTAGCTATTATAGATAAAAGGCGAGATGCTCCTGGTGTTTCTGCGGCAATGAATGTAATCGGAAATGTTAAAGATAAAAAATGCATTATAATTGACGATTTAGTTGACTCAGGTGGAACAATTTGTAATGCAGCTCTAGCATTAAAGGAAAAAGGAGCTCATAGTGTTTATGGCTATTGTTCGCACGGGGTTTACTCTGGAAAAGCACTTGAAAACATTCAAGGGTCTGTTTTAGAGGAAATGGTCTGTACAAACTCCATAAAACCAATATTTCAGGTTCCTAAAAATATGAGATTTTTATCAGTGTCATCGCTATTTGGAGAGGCAATTATGCGAATTAACAATGAAACATCAATATCTTCATTGTTTGATTAAATCCATAATTTAATATATAAACTGCACCTATGAAAATTAGTGGAAATATACCCGCAAAAAACAGAACTAAAGGCAATACATCTAATATTTTAAAAGAAGGTATGGTGCCCTCAATTATATATGGTGGAAAAAATAAACCTTCTATGATCTCTGTCCATAACATAACTCTTAAAAAAAAATTTGAAGAAGGTGGTTTTTATTCAAAAGTTTTTGAATTAGATATAGATGGAAAAAAAGAGGCTGTTGTAGTAAAAAGTATTCAACGTCATAAAGTTAAAAACTATCCTATACATATAGATTTTCAAAGAGTTGATGATAAAACTCGAGTAATAGTTACTATTCCTATTGAATTTACTAACCAGGATATTTCCCCTGGCCTTAAACAAGGCGGGGTACTTAACGTAGTAAGAAGAGAATTAGAATTAAGCTGTTTGGCAAATAATATTCCTGAAAAATTTGAAATTAGTTTAGAGGGAAAAGAAATCGGAGACGATATAAGACTTAGTTCAGTTGAATTAGGTGCAGGAATGAAACCAACAATTTTAGGTAGAGATTTTATGTTATCTACAATTCAACCTCCAAAAGTTGAAGAAGTAGAAGCCAAACCTGAAGTAGAGGTAGAAGAAGGAACTAAAGAAGCTGAAGGGTCGGACTCAGAAGATAACAAATCAGAAGATAAGAAAGAAGAAAAGACAGAAGAAACTAAATAAAACTGTCTTAATGTTCACATTATACTGCATCGGTAATCCTACTTTAAAACATAAGCTCAATAGACATAGTGTTGGGTTAATGCTCGGACATTATTTAATTAATAAATTAAAACTTAAAGTAAAAAAAAATAAAAATTATCAATTATCAAATAAATTTTCTATAGATGGACAAAATTTTCAAATTGCAATTTCTAATAATTATATGAATGAATCAGGTAAGGGGGTATTAAGTCTAAAAACTCAAGAAAAATTTAAATTAGATAAACTTGTGGTACTTTATGATGAACTAGATTTAAAATTAGGAGAAATAAAACTAAAAGAAGGTGGTGGAAATGCTGGTCATAATGGCTTAAAAAGCATCTCTCAAAATATTGGATCTAATTATTGGAAACTAAGAATAGGCATTGATCACCCCGGAGATAAAGAGAAAGTTATAAAACATGTATTGGGAAACTTTAAACAAAGAGAATTGAAAACTTTGTATAGTCTTTTTGATATAATATATTTAAATTTCTCTCAAATTTTTAATGATAAGCACTTATCAAATCTAGGAATTTAGTTATGAAATGTGGAATTATAGGTTTACCTAATGTTGGGAAATCAACTTTATTCAATGCTCTTTGTGAAAATGAACAGGCACTAGCTGCTAATTATCCATTTGCAACAATAGATCCTAATAGTTCATTAGTAAAAGTTCCAGACTTAAGACTAGAACAAATTACAAAAATTTCAAAACCTCAAAAAGTAATTCCTGCAGTATTTGAGATAGTTGATATTGCTGGTTTAGTTAAGGGAGCTTCTCAAGGAGAAGGTCTTGGAAATGCTTTTTTATCTAATATAAGATCGGTTAATGCTCTATTTCATATAGTAAGATGCTTTGAAGATAATGACATTCAACATGTAGAAAATCGTATTGATCCAATAGAAGATATTTCAATCATAGAGACTGAACTTTTACTATCTGATTTAGAAATTCTAGAGAGAAATTATGAAAAAATTAAAAAATTTCAAAAAAATGAAAATGAGAAAAAAAAAGTAGAAATTTTAAAAAAAGCTATTGATTTACTATCTCTAGAAAAAAATTTACAAAATGAACTTTCTAAAGAAGAACTACAAAGTCTTGAAGAATATAAATTAATCTCCATAAAACCAGTTGTTTATGTTTGCAATGTTGATGAAAGTTCCGCTCAAAATGGCAATAAATATACTGATAATGTCAAGGAATTTGCTTCTTCTAAAAAATCAGAAGTTATGATTGTAAGCGCTAAAATTGAATCTGAAATATCTCAAATTCAAGATGATAAAGAAAAACAAGAATTTCTTGAAAGCCTTGGTTTAAAAGAAAC
Source organism: Pelagibacteraceae bacterium (assembly GCA_002705265.1). Classification (GTDB taxonomy): domain Bacteria; phylum Pseudomonadota; class Alphaproteobacteria; order HIMB59; family HIMB59; genus HIMB59. The sequence continues at coordinate 19,721 of PAHR01000023.1, forward strand.
TGGTTTAAAAAGAGTAATAAAAAAAGGATATGAGATACTTAACTATATTAATTTTTTTACAGCTGGTGAAAAAGAAGTTAGGGCTTGGACAATAACAAAAAATGATACAGCGCCATTAGCTGCAGGAGTAATTCACACTGATATGGAAAAAGGATTTATAAGAGCTGAAACAATTTCTTTTGAAGATTTTATTAATTATAAAGGTGAACAAGGCGCTAAAGAAAAAGGAAGATTAAGACTTGAAGGAAAGGATTATGTTGTAAAGGATGGTGACGTAATGCACTTTTTGTTTAATGTTTAATATCCCTCCAAATTCTTTCTTTGGATATGTAGGTAAGAATAAACAAAACTAATAAAAAAAGTAATACCTTTATACCTAATTTTTTTCTATTCTCTAAGCTTGGTTCAGCTGCCCACGCTAAGAAAGTAGTAACATCAGAAGATAATTGATTTAATGTTGGCTCTGTTCCATCATCATAATCAATAGCTCCATCACTAAGAGGAGAAGGCATTGCTATTAAATGACCTTCCATATATTTGTTATACCACATACCTTCAGGTACATTAAAATCGCCTGGAGCTTCATTATAACCTAGTAGAAGGGAATGGATATAATCTGCGCCCTTTGGTCTAGCTTTGACTATTAGTGATAAATCCGGAGGGTACGCTCCATTATTTGCAGCTCTTGCAGCATTATTATTTGGATATGGGTTTGCAAATCTATCAGAAGGAAGAGCTTCTCTTTCAAACATATCTCCTTCGTCATTCGGTCCATCTTCAATTAAATAATCTGAAGCTATAACTTTAATTTGGTCCTCATTGAAACCTAATTCTTCTAAATTTCTATATGAAAGTAAATTCATTGAGTGGCAGCCAGAGCATACCTCTTTATAAACTTTAAATCCTCTTTGAGCTGCCGATCTATCATAAGTTCCAAAAAAACCCTTCCATGACCAATCATATTTAGGAATATCAATTTTTGAACCAGCTGAGTGAGAGATACTCAAATTAAAAAAGATAAAAAATATTATGTATGTAATTTTTTTCATACTAATTTAATGCTTTTTTATCTCTTAAAAAATTTGAAATTGTAAGGGGTTGTCTTGGGGTCTCTAAATATCCTACTAGAGGAGCAAGTACTAAGAAAAATAAAAACCAGTAAGCAGTTCCTACTCTTGAAATTATAACATATATACCTTCAGCCGGTTTAGCACCCATATACATTAAAACGAAAAAATCTAATGCAAACAACAGGATACAAATTCTCCATATTGGTCTATATAAGCAAGATCTTACTTTTGAAGTATCAAGCCAAGGCAATAATCCAACTAAAGCAATAGACCCAAACATTGCCAAAACACCACCCAACTTATCTGGTATAGCTCTTAAAATGGCATAGAAAGGTAAAAAATACCATTCTGGTACAATATGAGCTGGGGTTACCATTGAGTTAGCTCTTATATAGTTATCGCTATGACCCATTATGTTGGGATAGAAAAACAACACGAATGCAACTAGCATAAAAAACAAAACCATTGCCTTGGTATCCTTTATTGTCATGTAAGGATGGAAGCTTAAAGTTTCATCCCAATTTTGTGGCTCCATCCCTGTTGGATTGTTTGATCCAGTCATATGAAGAGTTATTACATGAAATACCACTAAGCCAACAATAGCAAAAGCTAAAAGCCAGTGTAAAACATAAAACCTATTAACTGTTGCATCGCTAACATTAAAATCTCCAAGTAATGTTGTTAGTATTGCATCTCCCACAATAGGAATAGCTGAAAAAAGATTAGTTATAACTGTGGCGCCCCAATAAGACATCTGACCCCAAGGCAAAGTATATCCAAGAAAAGCTGTTCCCATCATCAAGAAGAACATCAACATTCCAAAAATAAATACTAGTTCTCTTGGAGCTTTATAAGAACCAAAATATAATGCTCTAAAAATATGAATGTATACAGCTATGAAGAAAAATGATGCTAGATTCATATGAAGATATCTCACTAGCCATCCGAATTTTACATCCCTCATAATTCTTTCAACGGAATTAAAAGCTTCAGCTGCTGAAGGTTTATAATGCATACCAAGAAAAATTCCGGATAGGATAAGGCCAATTAGACAGAACATAGCTATTCCTCCAAAAGACCAAAAGTAATTTAAGGATTTTGGTACTGGAAATTTTAAATATTCAGCTTCCATCATTCTAATAAGTGGGAGTCTTGAATCAATCCATCCCTTCACTCCAGTGTAAGGGGAGCTTAGCGTTTTTTTATAACCATGTGGATCTTTTGAACTCATAAATAATTATCCTATCTTTATTTTATTTTCTGAAAGAAAGGTATAGGGAGGAACATCTAAGTTAGTTGGAGCTGGTCCTTTTCTTATTCTACCAGAAGTATCATAATGAGATCCATGACAAGGGCAAAACCACCCTCCATAGTCTCCCTTTGCATCAGTTGATTTTTGACCCAAAGGAACACAACCTAAGTGTGTGCAAACACCTAATACAACAAGCCACTTATCTTGCAAAACCCTACTAGAATCTTCCTGGGCATCTTTTAAATCTTCTAATTTAGTTTCTTTAGCACTTTGGATTTCTTCATTTAATCTATGTCTAATAAACACAGGCTTTCCTCTCCAAATGACAGTCAAACTTTGACCTTCTGGAATTGGAGATAAATCAATTTCAGTTGAAGCCAAAGCAAGAGCGTCTTTGCCAGGTTGCATAGAACTTATGAATGGAATGGCCAAACTTGCGGCACCTACCCCGCCAAGCGTCATTGAAGCTAATTTTATAAAATCTCTTCTTTGTGTATTTTGTTCTGACATAATTAATTGATTAGAAGATTTTATTAGGAAGATATATCATAAGTAGTAGTCATCATGACGCATAAATTCTCTATTTGTCTCTATCAACCAGATATGCCTCAAAATGTTGCTGTAGCTATAAGAACCGCGGCTTGCCTTGGATTTCCATTACATATAGTGAAACCTTTAAATTTTTCTATATCTGATAAAAGATTTAGAGGGGCTGTAATGGACTATATAAATTATTGTGATTTAAAATATCACGAATCTTGGGATGTTTTTTTCGATTTTTGTTTAAAAAAAACATTTAGAATTATCATTTCAACAACAAAAACTAAAAATTCTTATAGTGAATTTAATTTTACACAAGGCGATATTATTGTTTTTGGAAAAGAGACAGCGGGATTGCCTGAAAATATTCATTCTCAAATTAATTATAAAATTACAATACCAATGATAGAAAAAATAAGATCTCTAAATTTAGCTACCTCTGTAGCAATTATTTCATCAGAAGTAAATAGACAGTTAAATTTATAAATATTCTTTTAAAAAAAATAAATCTTTATTCTTTTTAATAAAATCCAGAGAATTATTTGGAAATTCCATATTATATATTTTCGATAGTTCATTTTTTATTTTATTAGGTTTAACAAAATCTTTAATATTTTTTGATAAGAACTTTAATGCTTCAATATCGGAGAGATCTGTTTTAGGATTTTTAAACAAAGACATAAACCTTATATATCTTATAGCCCTTAGATAATCTTGCTGAATAGTTTTAATTGGATCAAGTATAAATTTTAATTTTGAATTTAATAAATCTTTTCTCCCACAATAAAAATCTGTCAACTGACCCTTGCAGTTAATATAAATTGAATTTATAGTTAAATCTCTTCTTAAAGAGTCATCTTCTATGCTTTGCGTAGAAGTAATTTTTGACTGTCTACCATAATTAATTAGATCCTTTCTAAAAGAACTAATTTGGATATCAAGATTATCAATTTTAAATGATAAATTTTTATAAGAATAGTTAATTTTAATTTCAAATTCATTAGCTAAACTGTCAATCGTTTTTTGATTTATCTCAGGTACTACTAAATCAATATCTAAGTTATTTAATTTATCTAATATTATTGACCTAGTTGAACCGCCAATAAAATATATTTTTGATTCTTCCTCATTTATACATTCCAAAACCTTATTTAATTTAAAATGATTGATATATTTTTTTGTCGTTTCTTTAAAACTAATTTTCACTTTTCATACTCATTAATTCTAACCATCTATTTTCAGAGTAGTTTAATTTTTCTTCATATTTACTAAGCTTTTTTGTGAGATCAATAAATAGTTCTCTATTTTGCTTAAATAGATTTGGATCACTCAATTTTAATTGTAAGTCAGAAATATGTAAATTTATATCTTCAATATTTTCTGGAATTTTCTCTAATTCGTATTCTAATTTATAAGTTAATTTATTATTATTTAAGGTATTTTTTTTAATAGTTTTGTTTTCTATTTTATTATTTGAAAACTCTTTTTTTTCATCTTCTAAAATTAATTGATATTTAATAAAATCAGAATAACCTCCATTAAAAAATATTATATTTCCATCTCCTTCAAAAAATAATATTTTATTGACTGTTTGATCTAAGAAATCACGATCATGAGACACTATTAGCAAAGTTCCCTTGTAATTAACTAACATTTCCTGGAGTAAATCTAGTGTTTCTATATCTAGATCATTTGTTGGCTCATCTAAAATCAAACCTGTTTTTGGGTTAGATAACACCTTAGATAACAAAAGTTTATTTTTTTGCCCCCCAGATAGAGTTGAAACTGGATCGTTTGCTTTTGAAGGATCAAACATAAAGTCTTTTAAATAGCTACAAACATGTCTTTCTTTTCCATAGACTTTTATATAATCACCGCCGTTTGGAACTAAAATTTTTTTTATAGATTTATTATCTTTTAAATCATTTCTCATTTGATCAAAATAAGAAAATTCTAAATTTTTTTTAACTTTTAATGTTCCTTTATCTACTTTCATTTCTCCAACTAATAATTTTAAAAAAGTGGATTTACCTGTTCCGTTATTGCCAATTAATCCTATTCTATCGCTTTTAGATATTTTCAAATTAAAGTCTTTTAAAATTATTTTTTCTGATGGTGCTTTATAGCTCAAAAAGGTATTGTAAAACTCAGCAATACACTTTGCTTCATTGTGTTCAGATTGAATTGCTTTTCTCTTAATTTTTGCTATTGCTTTTTTGTAAGAAAATATATCTTTTTCTAATGTTTTTTTTAATTCTTTAGCCCTTTCAACTCTTTTTAAATTTCTTTTTACTCTAGCTTTAACACCTCTGCTAGCCCATTCAACTTCAATATTTACAAATTGTTTTCTATTTTTAAGTTCTCTTTCTTCTTGAGCTAATAAATTAGCTGACCACTCATCAAAATTTTTAAAACCCTTAGGGCTAATTTTTAAACTACCTCTATCTATCCAAAAAACTTTATTTGTAAAATTATTTAAAAACTGCCTATCATGACTTACACAAAGGATTGCTCCATTATAATTTTTTAAATAGTTTTCCAACCAAATTATTGATTCTAAATCAAGATGATTAGTGGGTTCATCTAGTAATAAAATATCTGAATCTACAATAAGAGATTTTATTAAACCTACCCTTCTTTGCTGACCTCCTGAAAGAGTATTAATTTTTTTATTTTTATCTATAAATAGGTTTTCACAAAAAATATCTATTTTATAAAAGTCATTGTCATTATTAAAAAGTTCTTTTAATTCTTTTTCAACTGTTTGAGCTTCATCAATAAAATCAAAATCTTGATTAAAATATGAAGTTTTAATACTTTCTAAATTCCATAATTCACCTTGATCAATTTCTTGGTTTCCATTTATTACATTCATTAAAGTTGTCTTTCCAGATCCATTTTTACCAACCAAAGCAATAAATTCACCTTTATGAAGATTAAATGTTAAATCTTTAAAAATTTCTTTTTTACTATATGCGATTACTGTTTCTCTTAAGGAATAGATAAGTGAACTGTTCATTTTATATGATTATATATTTATTATGGCTGGGGCGGTAGGATTCGAACCTACGCATGCCGAGATCAAAACCCGGTGCCTTACCACTTGGCTACGCCCCATTAAGATAAATGAACTTAACTGAAATATTCTGATTTTTCAATTGAAGCAAGAGGGAAAAGTTTTTTAAATTCATTAAAAAATGATTTATTATAGAATTTATCTTTAAAAATAATGAAAAGTCCTGACCCGGTACCTGTCATACCAAATTTTGAAAATAAACCATTATTTTGATATAAGTAAATTAATATCTTACTCATCTCTCTATTATAATGACTAGCGCAGATAATTAAATCATTTTTGGCTAAAAATATATTTTTTTTAATCATTGATTTATTGAGATTCTCATAAATAAAAGATTTTTTTGGTACTGTTTTTTTATTTTTGTATAAAGAAAAAATTTTTTTTGTTGAATTTTTTTTAGATGGTAGCAATAAGTAAATTTTTTTCCATGTATATCTTCTTTTGATTTTTTTCTTTATAATTGAAATACCATCAATTTCTTTAGGAAATAGATCTTTAAATAGAGAAACATCAGATCCTATTATGTGTGCATCGTGGTTAAAGTTAATATCTGATATAGAGTGATAGCTATATAAATATTTTAGAATAGTAGAAGCATTAGAAGAACCTCCTCCAAATCCATATCCAATAGGAATAAATTTAACAACTTTTATAGATAAGTTTGTTTTTGTTGAGTATTTACTATCGAAAAAATTAATAGTCTTACTTATGATATCATTTCTAATCTTTAATTTTTTTTTTGTATTACCGTCTATGTATAAAATCTTTGTTTTCTTACTATTAGTAACATAAATTTTATCTGATAATTTTAATATAGAAATATTAGATTTAATTTTATGTTTTTTATATTTTTTTAAATAATTAACTACCTCTAAACTGGTATTAATTTTAGCATAACTCTTAAATCTAGTTTTCATAATTTCTCTCAATAACCGAATCAATTTTGAAATAATCTTTATGAAAATTTAAAATTTTTGCATCTAAATACTTTGCGTCTCTATCCCTGCCCTGAGATTTATATATTTGAGATAAATGATCAATAATTTCTGGTTCCCCAGGCTCAAGCAAGTAAGCTTCACCAACCCATTTTTCAGCTATTGGTATATTATTTTGTTTAAAGTAAAGCCAACCTAAGCTATCTAAAATTGCTCCATTATTCCCTTCTGTTGAAGCTACTGCCTGAATAAGCATATCTTCTGCTTGTTGAAAATTTTTATCCATTTCTACCCACAAATAAGCCAAATAATTGAGAATAATAGGATTAGGTAAATTTCCAGAAATTTCTAGACTTTTTTGTATGAATTTTTCAGCTTCTGGAATCCTATTAATTCTTTCTAATAAAGCTCCATATCTAAATAAATGTTCAATAGATGAGGAATTTTTTATCATGTCCAAGCAACAACTTTCCAAAAAATCCACTGCTTCTCGGATTGAATAAGAAGATACGATAAAAGCAGATATTTCAAAAGCTAATGAGAGAGTCTGTTCATCACTGTATTTATTATATTGTTCATTAAAATATTTAATAATTTCATTTTTTCCGTAACCAAAATATCGTGCATTTTTAATAAATATTTCAGTTTTAGAAAAATTCAATTTATTAATTTTAGTATTATACTTTTTTAATATATTAAAATTTTTAATATTTTTGTATAATTTCAATGATAAAGAAAATTTGGATAACTCATAAAAATCTTTATTGATATTGTTAAATTCACTTAACAATGAATATAAAGCTAAAGCTTCTTCATACATTCCAATTGCTTCATAATAATTAGCGAGTTGAAAAGTTTGTTCGTAAATTAAATCCTTATAATTATTTATTGTATAAAACTTGGAAACAGAATTGCTATTTGAATATTCAGAAATTTGATTTTCAAATTCATGTAATTTATAATTATTTAAATTAAGTTCTTTAATTATTTTATTTATAAAATAAACTTCTCGTAAATTGATGCTTATAAATTCCACATCTATTAGATTAATATTTTCATAATAATCTTTGATCAAATTGAATTTGTCATTAAAATATAAGTAAGATAGGAAATTCAAATCTAAAACGTTTTTAAAACTTGGATTAATTTGTGAAATGTTTGCTTTAAATTTTTTTGGGTTAAAATCTTTTTTTTTGCAGAAATTTATCCAACTGTTAAATACATTAAAATATGTAATTTCAAAGGATTGTAAATTTGAATTTTGATATTTAATTTTTTCACATTTTCCTTTATTTAATTTGTTGAGATTTGAAATAACATTATAAATGAAAGACTCATTAATAAAAATTTTATCTTTTCTATCCCAGCTATTTACAATAATTTTTTTTAAAATATTTCTATTATTTTTAATATTCTTTAATGGCGAATTATTTAATTCTTTCCATGTATAATAATCATAATTATTTTCTGCATGAATTAAGCTAAGTACATGATTGTCACTTTTTGCCCAGGCATTCATTGAGACAAATATAACTAAAACATGGACTATTAAGATTGATAGAAATTTGTTAATTTTATTCATCATGAACTATGAAGATTATCAAAAAATTTCTTTAATGGAATTAATGAATATGAATGAATTTACTGGTAAAGTTAAAGATCGTGACCCACCCCAATCCTTTGATTTAAAAGTTAAAAAAATCGAATCGAAAAAAATTAACCCATATGAAGCAAATTCAATTGAGGAATTATCTGAAATATATTCAAATTTTATTTATGAAAAATCATTTAAAGCACCAGAATATGGTATTAGTATTATTGAAGGAGATATTAAATCTAAGATATTATTTTTGTTTGGCTTTTGTAATAAAAACGACAAAAAAATTATAGATGGAGATGAGGGTATTTTGTTTGATAAAATGCTTAATTCCATAAATTTGAATAGAGAAAAAATAGCTCTTTGTTCTTTCATAGCAAGAGGACTTGAGGAATATAAAAATAATCAAGAATTTACACAATTTAACCAATTGATGATTTATAGATTAATAGAAATTATAAATCCAAGAAACTTAGTAATTTTAGGAAACTATCCTATAAAAATGCTTTTGGCATCTAACTTATCTTCAATGTCTTTAAGAGGAAAATGGTTTGATTTTAATACACCAAATGACACTTCACCAAAAAGAACTAGGGTTCTTTATGAGCCAAAAATGCTATTAAATAATCCTGAATTAAAAAAAGAAGCTTGGCAAGATTTAAAAGAACTTAAGGAACAAATTGGAGGATAATGTTTAAATATACCCTAATTATATTATTTTTTTTTAAGCATGTTTCTGCTGATATCTTATCAAATGAAGATCGTAATCTTTATCAAGATATTTTTTATGATTACAGAAATGGGGATTTTAAAGAAGGTGATAAAAAAATTGCTAAACTAGATAATGAAATTCTATTAGGCCACGTAGAAGCACTTAAATTACTTCATCCAACAGCTCATAGATCTTCATTTTTAGAATTAAAAACTTGGCTGGCCAAGTATAACGATCATTATGAATCAAAAAGAATATATAAACTAGCTGTAAGAAGAATGCCCGAAGGTGCTAAAAGTCCAAACAAACCATCTTTACCTATACTTCAAGGCAAATATCTGAAAAAAACAGACAATCTAAAGGAAAAAGATTTTCAATCTAATAAAAAAATATTCAGTAAAAAAAATTATAAAAAAAAAATATCTATTTATAATACTATAAGATCTAGGGTCGGCAGGGGCTGGCCTACAGGAGCGCTGGAATACTTAAATCAAAATAAAGATATTTTTTCATCTTACGAAAAAAGTTTTCTTTTGTCTAAAATTTCTAATGGATATTATTTAGCTGATTTAGACGACAAGGCTTTAAAAATTTTAAATAAAGAATCTTTTTTAGAACATCCATATTCAGAAGGATTATGGATTAAAGGTCTATCACTTTATAGAAAAAAAGAGTTTGAAAAATCTGCTAAAAGTTTTTTAATCTTATCAAAAATTTCTGATAATTTATGGCTCAAAAGTGCAGGAGCTTATTGGTCATTTATAGCTTCATCCAAAAATCAAAGCAATAGTAAAACTTTAAAAGCTTCTATAGAAGCAATGGAAAAAATATGTTCTAAGCCATATAATTTATATTCTTTATTATCTTGTATTATTATTAATAAACCTATTGATGATTCTAATTCCGATTATTCAAATGAACTTTTAATAAACTATAACCAATTCTTGGAAACAAACTTTGGAGAAAGAATAAATGCCCTAATTCAAATTAACGAAATAGGAATTTCTGAATTTGAACTTAATAGAACTCAAAAAATTTCAAATGATAATTTTAGAAAAATTATTTTAAGTTTTGCTGCAAAAAATCATTTAAGTTCTTTGCAAATTAAAACAGCAAAAATATTATATGGAGAAGGAACTTATTTAGATTTATTGTATCCAACTCCAAAATGGATGGAAAATTATAATTTTAATGGAATAGACAAAAATATTATTTTAGGATTAATTAGACAAGAGTCACTTTTTAGCCCTTTTGCAAAAAGTGGAAAAAAAGCATATGGATTAATGCAAATCTTGCCCTCAACCGCACATATGATGGATAGAAAGAAGAATTTTAAAGGAAATCCAAGGCTGCTCTTTGATCCTTATATAAATGTGAAAATTGGTAGTGATTATTTATCATCTTTATTAAACATAAATTATATAGATGGAGATCTTTTAAAAGCTTTAATTTCTTATAATGCTGGACCTGGAAACTTGTCAAAATGGTCTAAAAAAACTACTTTTAATGAAGATAGTTTTTTATTAATAGAATCTATTCCTTCTAGAGAAACTAGATTGTTTGTTGAGAGAGTTCTTACAAATATTATTTTGTACGAATATATTAATAATAAATCTTTAAATTATGCTAAGCAACTAGTTGAAACTAATAGTATAATAATTCAAAATGATAAATGAAGAATTAGAATTTAAAAAAATAGGCATTTCATTAATTACTATTTCGGATAGCAGAAATGAAAAAACAGATAAATCTGGAAATTTTTTAAAAAAAGCAATTGAAAAAAAAGGTCATACTTTAACTTCATACGATATTATAAGCGATGATAAAAATTTAATTCAAGATACTTTTAATAATCTCTCTTCAAAATTAGAAAATGATGTAATTATTTCTTCAGGAGGAACTGGTTTGACCGGAAGAGATAATACTATAGATGCTGTAAAAGAAATATCAGAAACTGAAATTCCTGGCTTTGGAGAATTATTTAGATATTTAAGCTTTAAAAAAATTGGTACTTCAACTATTCAATCTAGATCTAGTGCCTTTTTAATTAATAAAAAATATGCTTTTTGCTTACCTGGTTCAAATTCAGCTGTTCAAGACGCTTGGAATAAAATTCTTTTTTTTCAATTAGATATCAGACACAAACCTTGTAATTTTGTTGAATTAATTCCAAGATTAAATGAATAACAATATTATAGGAGTTGATGAAGTTGGTAGAGGTTCACTTGTAGGAAGTGTAATAGTTTGCGCTTTTAAATCATCAAATATTTTTTTTAAAAATTTTCCTTATGAAATCAAAGATTCAAAAAAACTATCAAAATTAAAAAGGAATCTAATATACAAAGAATTGAGAAAAGAAAAATTTAATGGTTCTATAGATTACAAAATTTGCTTTGGAAAAAAAAGAGAAATAGAGTTATTAAATATTCATAATACTGTATTAAATTCAATGAATAAGGCAGTAAATAAAATTTATAAAAATGGGGACAGGGTAATAATAGATGGGTCTTTTATACCTGAAAAATTAAAGCAAATGGATATTGAAGCCATAATTAAAGCTGATGACAAGTTTCCTCAAGTGTCTGCTGCATCAATTGTAGCAAAATGTTTTAGGGATAAATTGATGACAAATTTACACAAACTCGATGAAAGATTTTTTTGGGACAAAAACTCAGGATATCCAACAAAAAAACATCTACAAAGTATAAAATTAAATGGAATTAGTGATTTTCATAGAAAAACTTATCAACCTATTTCTAAGTTTATCAATAACTTATAACCAAAGATATCAACAGGTATTTATTAAAGATTCTTTATTGATTCCAAAATTATATAAGATTCTTTGGTGCTCAAACTTAACAAAATTTATAATGGAAAGTGTGAAAATTTATTTAAAAAAATAGATAGTAAATCAATAGACTTAATATTTTTAGACCCTCCTTATTTCCTCCAACTTAATAAAAAATTAACTAGACCAAACCATAGTATTGTAAAAGGTGTTGAACAAGATTGGGATAAATTTGATAGTTTTAGCTCTTATGACTCATTCACTTTTAACTATCTCAATGAGTGTAAAAGAGTTCTCAAGGATAACGGCAGCTTATGGATTATTGGTTCTTACCATAATATTTTTAGAATAGGCACTATTTTACAAAATTTAGATTTTTGGATTTTAAACGACGTAATTTGGTCGAAATCTAATCCTCTACCAAATTTTAGAGCCACAAGATTAACCAATGCACACGAAACACTAATATGGTGTTCAAAATCAAAAAAATCAAAATATAAATTTAATTATCATGCTCTCAAAACAGCAAATGAAGATACTCAAGAAAGAAGTATTTGGAACTTTCCAATTTGTTCTGGAAAAGAGAGGATAAAAGATAAAAATAATAAAACTGCACATCCAACTCAAAAACCTTTATCTCTCATGAAAAAAATCATTACTCAATGCTCTAATAGCGATGATTTAATTTTAGAGCCTTTTGCTGGAACTGGAAGTTTTTGTGCAGCCGCAAAAAATTTAAGAAGAAAGTATATAGGATTTGAAGAAGATAAAAATTATGTTAATTTGGCAAAAAAAAGGTTATCTAAAATTAAAACTACCAATAAAATAAATATAGAGCCTCTTGAAAAAGATTTACCTAAGAAAAAAATTCCTTTTGGCAATCTTATACATGAGGGTTATCTTGAACCTGGTGATAAACTTTACAATAACAAAAAAACTACAAAAGCTATCATTCTAGCTGATGGAAGTATTAAAATTGATGGTAATAGAGGATCTATACATAAAGTAGCTGCAATAGTAAATAAAACTAGCTCATTTAATGGATGGGATTACTGGCATTATAAAAATAAAAATAAAGAACTTGAATCAATAGACGAATTAAGAAAAAAACTAAGAAATCGAACTTAATATTTTTTTATAAAAAGTTGGTAGGGGTATTCGGTCTAAATTATTTAAACTTTTCCATTTAAATTCATTAATTTTAATTTTTAATAATACCTCATAAACATCAATTTTAAATTCATGATTTGTTATAATATAATTCATTTTTTTTATTTTTTTTGAATAATTTTTTCCATTTATTACTTTTGAAAAAGTATCAAAGCTATTTGGCAAATGATCAAAACCTTTAAAAAAATTTAAATTTGGTTTTTTTAAAAATGCTATTTGATTTTTAAATCTAAAAACATAAAAATTAATAAAAATTTGTTTTTTTTTAATTTTTTTTGCTTTTGGTATATAAAAATCTTCTTGATATTTTCCATATACAAATTTTTTCAAATTAAAATTTTTTGATATTGGAAAATTTTTATTCCTAATCTGTACTGAGATATCCATAAGCGCTTCAGTAAAATTACGACTTTGATTTTTTGGCCAAATATTTATAAGAATAAATTCAATTTCTTTGTGGCTTAATACCTTTCCAAATAAACCTGTAAAAATTTTGTAAATATTTATATCTACTGGTTCATCTACAAGATTAAATCCTATAGTCCTAATTGAAGCACAAGTATATTTTCCCACACCTGGGAGTTTTATTAATTTTTCTTTATCATTTGGGATTTTAGATCCATATTTATCATTAATAATTTTTACTGCTTTCCAAAGATTTCTAGCTCTTCGATAATAACCTAATCCTGACCAGTATCTAAGTAGTTCTTTTTCAGATGAGTACTTAAATGACTTAAAGTTTTTATATCTTTTTATAAATTCTGGAAATTTTTTTTCTACAGATTCTACTCTTGTCTGCTGAAGCATGATTTCTGATATATAAGTGTTGTAAGTTGATCTTTTTTTTCTCCAAATTAAGTTTCTATTATTTTTTTTAAACCATAGTAATATTGATTTTGTAAAATGTCTTTTTTTAAGAATTTCAGTAAACTCGATGATATTGCTTTTCATTTAGTAAATTACTCTAATAAAAAAAAATTAAAATTGAACCTACTTATAACAAAAAATTGGACTAATATTATAGGCAATAAGTTAGCAAAAAAATCTCGACTCAAAGATGTTAAATACAGCAAACTAACTGATTCTATTTTTATAGCCATTTCTTGTGATCCTTCTATCATTTTAGAATTGAGATCTAGTGTTGAAAAAATTACATTAAAAATTGAATACACAACTGGAATTAAAGTAAAAAAAATCAATTTTTTCCAAGATATTTTTAAAGATTCTTTTA
>PAHR01000024.1 GCA_002705265.1 Pelagibacteraceae bacterium
AATTATTACAGATGATAATCCAAGAACAGAAAATCCTGATACTATAAGAAAAAATCTAAAAAAATATTGTAAAAATTATTTAGATATTCCTAGTAGATTAAAAGCTATAAAAAAAGGATTTAATATATTGAGTAAAAAGAAAGGTATTCTATTCATAGTAGGTAAAGGACATGAAAATATCCAAATTTTTAAAGATAATATAACTAAGTTTAGTGACATTAAAGAAAGTAAAAAACTTGCAAGATTATTTAATAAATAAAATATTTAGAATTATAAAAACTAAAAATCCAAAAATTGTTTTTGACACAAGAAAAATTAAAGAAGGAGACATATTTATTGGAATTAAAAATAAAAATAATAACGGAAGTAATTATTATCAAGAAGCCCTTAAAAAAAAATGTCTTTTAGCAATAATTGATAAAAAAATACAAAATAAAAAAGTTATTTTTGTGCCAAATGTTATGAAATTTTTAAAAATCCTTTCGGCTAAAATTTTAAATAATTATAAAGGAAATATCATTGCTGTAACAGGGTCTGTTGGAAAGACTTCATTTAAAGAAAATATTTATAATTTTTTAGCCAAAGAAAAACAAAATGCTTATAAGTCATATAGAAATTTTAACAATGAGTTGGGTTTAATAACAAATATTTGTAATATTAATTTAAAATCAACACATTCTATTTTTGAATTAGGTATTAATCAAATTAATGAAATGAAAAAATTAACTAATATTTTAAATCCTCATTATGTTCTTATAACTAATGTAGAAAATTCACATATTGGAAATTTTGGAAATTATAAAAATTTATTATTAAATAAACTTTATCTACTTGAAAGTACTAATTTAAAAAAAGCATTAGTTAATTTGAATAAGAAATATCAACTAGTGCCGAATAAATACAAGTTAAATAAAAATATTACTTTTATGAATTTTACAAAAGATATTAATTTTAATAAAACAAAATCAAAAAATAAAATCTTTTATTTAAATTTTATTTATAATTTTGAAGAAAATTATATCAAGTCTGATAGTAATGATTTAATAAGTAATAATATTGCTGTAATTTCCTTCATTTTCATATCTATGTTCTTTTATAAATCTAATTACAATAAATATTTTTTTAAAAAATCACTACTAAAGGGGCATGGCAAAGTTATTAAAGTGAATAAAAATAAAAGAAATTATTTAATTTATGACCATAGTTACAATGCAAGTCCTTATTCAATGGATAAAAATTTAGATAATTTTTTAAGTATATCTAATAATACAAATAGATTAATAATATTAGGTAGTATGAAAGAATTAGGTAATCAAAAAACAAAATTTCACAAATATATAATTAAAAAGCTATTAAATTTAAAAAATTGTATATTTATAGGTGAGGAATTTTATGATTTGAGAAAAAAATCCAATAATAATTTTTATTTAAACTATATAGATTCAATAAATGATTTAAACAAATACCTAAAAAAAATTAATTATGTATTTGTTATGGGTTCAAGGTTAAACAATTTAGATAAACTTATCAAAAAATTATGTTAGCTGATTTACTCTTTTCATTTAAAGATTCAAATACTTTTTTTAATTTATTCGGATATATTTCTTTTAGGTCTGGTATTTCTCTAATTGCCTCATTCTTAATTGTCTTCATTCTCATGCCTAAATGGATAATCATGCAAAAAAAATTTTTCCCCACAGGACAACCCATAAGAGATGATGGTCCTACTACTCATAAAAATAAAGAAGGCACTCCAGCACTAGGAGGTATTTTAATAATTTTTTCAGTTGTTTTAAATACCATTCTGTGGACAAACGATTTTTCAAAATTTAATTATATTGTAATTCTTGCTTTAGTTTCCTTTGGGTTAATTGGTTTTGTTGATGATTATATGAAAATAAAATTTAGAAAAGGAGTTTCAGGAAAATTTAAATTTATTTATCAAATTTTTATTACTCTATTTTTATTATTTTTAATTAATAAATATATTTCTGATTTAACTCTATTATATATTCCCTTTTTTAAAAATCTTTCAATAGAACTTGGCTATATGTACATATTTTTTGCTTTTATAGTTATAGTTGGTTCAACAAATGCTACAAATCTTACTGATGGATTAGATGGTTTAGTTTCTATGCCATTGGTTTTCGTATTTTTAACTTTTGCAGTTTTCTCATATATTATTGGAAACTCTATTTACTCAAATTATCTATTATTAAATTTTGTACCAAGTTCTGGAGAATTGGTCATAGTTTGTACTTCAGCTATAGGATCTCTACTCGCATTTTTATGGTATAATTCATATCCCGCTCAGGTTTTTATGGGAGATACTGGTTCTCAATCTTTAGGTGGTTGTTTAGCTATAACTGCTATTTTATTAAAGCAAGAATTTGTACTAGCTATAGCTGGGGGTTTATTTGTTATTGAAGTATTTTCAGTATTTATTCAGGTTATTTATTTTAAATTTACCAAAAAAAGATATTTTTTAATGGCACCTATACATCATCATTTTGAAAAAAAAGGTATTCCTGAACAAAAAATAGTTATTAGATTTTGGATTATAGGATTTATATTTTGTTTACTGGCCTTATCATTATTGAAAATAAGATAGGTGCTAGATTTTAAAAAAAAATTTTTTGTTTATGGTCTTGGAGTTAGTGGTCGATCTGTAGTTCATTTTTTTAGAAATAATAATATTTATTTTAAAGCAACAGATGATGTTGATTTAAAAAAGAAAATACTTAAGGGCAAAGAAAAATCTTCAAAAAAAAATATTAATTCAGAATTAATAAAGAGTGATTATATTGTTGTTTCTCCTTCAATAAACATTAAAAATCATAAAATTTTATTAAAATTTAAAGAAAAAATTATTATTGATATTGATATTATTTTTTCAATTATAAGCAAAAAAACAAAACTAATAGGAATTACAGGGACTGAGGGAAAATCATCCGTATGCTTTTTTTTAAATAATTTATTAAACTTAAATTATAAATCCGTAATACTTGGAAATTTTGGAAATACTGTACTCCAGAGAAAAAATATTATCAAAGAATTAATTAAATATGACTTTATTATTTTTGAATTAAGCTCTTATCAGCTACATAAAATAAAATTTCTTAAACTTGATATTGCTACAATTACAAATCTGTATCCCGATCATTTAAATTATCACAAATCATATAAGTCTTATATAAGGTGCAAATTAAAAATTTCTAAATTGTTGAAATCAAATTCTAAACTTTATATTAATCATAATGCGAAAAATGAAATTATTAAAAATAAAATTTCTTTGCCAGTCAATTTACATTTATATAAAAATTTTAATTTTGAGTCTTCAATCCAGATACCTTTTTATAAGGAAAATCTATCTCTTGCTTTTTTGATAGCTTCATCTTTAAAAACTAATATAAAATATAAAAATATAAAATTATTTAAAACACTTCCTTTTAGATTTGAAGAAATTATTAATAATAAAAAATTAAAAATTTATAATGACAGCAAATCAACTAATTTGACTAATTCAATAATTTCTTTTAATAAAATTCCTAAGGGTAACAAAATCTTAATTTTAGGAGGTATTTTAAAAAAAAACACCCATACTTTGCCATTATTAAAAGGAAATGCTATTCTAATTTTTGGAAAATATGCTGACATTATTCATGACCAGATTTCTAAAAAATCCATTAACTCTAAAATTTTTAAATTTTATAATTTAGAATATTTAATAATTTTTCTATCTTTTCTATTAAAGATTTATAATTCTAAAGTTACTATATTGTTTTCTCCCGGCGGTGAATCTTTTGATCAATATACAAATTTTGAAGACAGAGGAACACATTTTAATAAGTTAATAAGAAAATATATTATTAAATATGAATAATACACCAAGTTTATTGAGACTTATAGAATCTTTTAATGTTAAATTAATAGTTATACCTATTTCTTTAATTCTTATTGGAATATTTACTTTGTTTTCTTTAAGTTCTGATATTAATCTTATTAAGCATCTAGTATATGCTTCTTTTTCCTTATTTTCTTTTTTTACAATTATATTTTTAGACAAAAGTTTTCTTAAAAAGTTATTAAACATATCTTTATTTATTTTAATTTTAATGTTGATTTATGTTTATTTTGATGGCTATGAAAAAAATGGAGCAACAAGATGGATAAGAATTTTTAATTTCTCTATACAACCTTCTGAATTAATAAAAGCTCCTTTTATTTGTTTTATCTCTTGGTTTTTTTATCTGAGTTTAAAAAATCTTGATTATAGGATTTTATATATACCTATCTTGATTTTTTTACTTATTTTGTCACTTATAGCTTCGCAACCAGATTTTGGTACTTCTATTTATTTTTTTATTTCATTTTCTTTAATAGCAATTTTATACATTAAAAAAGTTAAATTTTTTCTTTACCTTTCTTTATTTGGAATTTTTTTTGTATCTATTATAATTATTTTAAATGAATATATTAGAAATAGAATTTATTCTTTTTTCAATGAAACTAGTCTACAAGTTATGTCAAGTCTGGATGCTATTAATTCTGGTGGCTTACTTGGAGTTGGGTTAGGGGAAGGCCAATTAAAATATTTAATATCTGAGAATGATAATGATTTTATATTTTCTATAATAATTGAAGAAGTTGGAATTCTTTTTGGTATATTGATAGTTTTCTTTTATCCACTTTATTTATTTTTTACAAAAAAAGCATCAAGTGTGATAGATAATTTGTTTTTAAAAAATACAGTATTTGTTATGGCTTTTATGACTGTTTTTCAAGCTTTCATAAATATTTCTACTGCTATAGATCTAATACCGCCCACTGGAATGCCATTGCCTTTTGTTAGTTCTGGCGGCTCATCATTGCTTTCATATGCTATAATTTTTGGTACAGTAGCAAACTTTACTAAAAATGAAAAAAGCTCTATTAGTTCATCATGATTGTTTTGAGTCAAATTTAATTTCAAAAATATTATTTGAATTAAATTATTCAATAACCATAGTTAAGTCTAGTAACTTAAAAGACAAACAATTAAAAGAAGTTAAAAATTACAATATCATTGTATTTCTAGGAGGAAATGCAAGCGCAAATTGTAAATCTATATCTATGTTGTATGAAGTTAAATTTATAAAAAAAATTATTAAATATAATGTTCCTATATTAGGTATTTGTTTAGGAGCTCAATTATTAGCAAAATTATTTGGTTCAAAAATTACCAACAATAAATTAGCAACAACTGAAATTGGCTACAAAAAATTAGTAAAACCAAATTCAAAATATTTTAGTAAAAATGATTTATTTTTTATGCAATTTCATAGTCAGGGGATAAGTTTAAGCAAATCAATCGAAGTATTAGCTTATGCAAGATTATTTGAAGTTGATGCTTTTAAAATAATTGACAAGGAAATATATGGATTTCAATTTCATCCAGAAGTTGACGATTTAATACTTGAGAGGTGGTATAAAACAAATAAAGATCCTTTATCTAAATACAAAGATAGTTTATATAAAATAATTAAAAACTACCATTTATATAAAAAAAATAATTATAAATGGCTAAAAAAAACAATAATTAAAATTTCAACATAATATGAAAATTAATTTTGTAACAGATGATGAGTATCTAAACCATGATACTGGCAATTCTCATCCTGAAAATATTTATAGGTATAAGGTTGTAAAGTCACTTTTAACTTCTAATTTCTCTGAACATAATTTTATTAAACCAAGAGAAGCTACTTTTGAAGAAATTTGTTTGGTACATGATTCCAGTTATGTAAAAGAAATTATAAATCGCATACCCAAGGAAGGATATAATTATTATGACCCTGATACAATCTCATCTCCGAAAAGTCTTAAAAGTTATCTTTATGCAGTTGGTGGCTCTATATTAGCTTTTGATAATTTAGTTGAAGAAAAACAACTTTCTAATAATTCTGTATATTTTTGCAATCATCGTCCACCCGGTCATCATGCAGAAATTTCAAAAGCTATGGGTTTTGGTGTCTTCAATAATATAGCAATTATTGCTAAACATGCGTTACAAAATCCTAAGATTAATAAAATACTTATAGTGGATTTTGATGTACATCATGGGAATGGAACACAACATATTTTTGAAAATAATACCAATGTTTTTTATGCTTCTTCTCACCAGTATCCTTTTTATCCAGGTACTGGTTCAATTGAAGAAAAAGGTAATAGTAATATCTTTAATTGTCCTTTGGAGGCAAATACTCCTTCAGATATATTTAGAAAAATGTTTCAAGTAAATATAATTGATAAAATAAATTGTCAATTTGATCTAATATTGTTTTCTGCTGGATTTGATGCTCATTACAGAGATCCTTTAGCTTCAATAAATCTAATTAAAGAAGATTTTTATTGGGTTACTAATATGATACTATCAAAATTTGGAGGGAAAATACCTGTTATTTCTATGCTTGAAGGCGGATATGATGAAGAAGGACTTAAAGAAGGTTTAAATTCTCATTTAGAAGCTTTAAGAGATTATACGCAAAATGAATAAAAAAAATGAAAAATTAAATTTCGAAGATTCTCTTAAAAGATTAGAGAAAATTGCTGAATTGTTGGAAAGTGAAGAAACCTCTCTTGAGGAAAGTATAATGCTATTTGAAGAAGGAATAGCTTTAAAAGAGGTGTGTGAAGCGAAATTAAAAAATGCCAAATTAAAAATAGAAAAAATAATAAAATCTAATAAATCACTATCAATTGAAAAATTTGAATGATTTCAATAGAAAATCAATTATTAAAATTTAAAAAAACATTCGATATTGAGTCAAAAAAAGAATTAAGTAAAATAGCTAAATACGAAAACAATATTTATAATTCTATTCAATATTCATTTTCAACTGGTGGAAAAAGACTTAGGCCATTTCTTATATTTTTTTTTGGTAAATTATTAAAAATAAATCAAAAAACTTTATTTGATTTAAGTATGTCTGCTGAGTTAACTCATACTTATTCTTTAATTCATGATGATTTACCAGCTATGGACAATGATGATTATAGAAGAGGCAAGCCAACTGTTCATAAAAAATTTAATGAAGCTGTAGCTATTTTATGTGGAGATGCCTTGCAAGTTATTTCTTTTTATAAAATTTCTAATTCAAAAAATATCTCTGAAAAAAATAAAAGTAAAATTATAAATCTTCTTTGTGATTCTAGTGGTGTAAGAGGATTAATAAGTGGACAGAGTCTTGATTTAAAAATGGATAATAAATCATCATTATCTAAAATAGATATTATGCAGGATTTAAAAACAGGAGCTTTATTTAGATTTTGTTTTGTTTCAATTGGAATTATAAAAAATTTACCAGTAAAAAAAATTAATATTCTAAATAAAATATCAATTGAGTTTGGAAAAATTTTTCAAACTACTGATGATTTATTAGATTTAACAGGAGATTATAAAAAAGTAGGTAAAAAATTGAGAAAGGATTTTAACAAGCCTAACATTGCTTATAAGTTGGGTAGAGACAAGTGTTTAAACAAAATCTCAAAACATCAAAAGAAATTTATAAATTATTGTAAATTATTTGGATTTAATGAAAAAGAAATCACCGAAATAAGTCTATTAATGAATTATGTTTCAAATAGAGATTTTTAATGAAATTTTTAAACAAAATTAATAAACCATCAGATTTAAAAAAATTAAGTAAAAGTAATTTAAATTTACTATGTAGTGAGCTAAGAAATTATACTATTGAAACTGTCTCTAAAACAGGAGGTCACCTAGGAGCAAGTCTAGGTGTTGTTGAACTATCTGTTGCCTTACATTACGTATTTAACACACCTAAAGATAAAATTATTTGGGATGTAGGACATCAATCGTATCCTCATAAAATTCTTACGGAAAGAAAAAAAAGAATTCACACTCTTAGAAAAAAAAATGGATTATCTGGTTTCACTAAAAGATCTGAGAGTAAATATGATCCTTTTGGGGCAGCTCACAGTTCAACTTCACTTTCTGCTAATTTAGGAATTACTGTAGCAAGAGATCTTTTAAATAAAAAATTTGATGTAATTAGTATTATAGGCGATGGAGCTATAAGTGCAGGTATGGCTTTTGAAGGGTTAAATAACATTGGTCATTTAAATAAAAACTCATTAGTGATCTTAAATGACAATGAAATGTCCATTGCTAAACCTGTAGGAGCAATGAGTAAATATTTAGTAAAATTATTAAGCTCAAAAACTTATACTAATGTAAAAGATACCATTAAAAAATTTACAAGTAACTTACCACCTGAAGTTGAGTCTTTTGCAAAAAAAACTGAAGAATATTTAAAGGGTTATATTACAGGAAATACGCTTTTTGAAGAGCTTGGTCTAAATTATATAGGCCCTATAGATGGTCATAATATAAATTTATTAGTTGAATTATTTGAGAAGTTTAAAAAGAAGGAACTTCAAGGTCCTATTTTCCTTCATTTAGTAACTGAAAAAGGAAAAGGATACGCTCCAGCTGAAAAGTCGAATGATAAGTTTCATGGAGTTTCAAGCTTTGACATTAATTCTGGATTACAAAAAAAATCTACTGACTTAACATTCACAAAAATTGTAAGCAAAACTTTATTAAAAATTGGGAAGTTAGATAAAAAAGTTGTCTCAATAACTGCTGCAATGCCAAGTGGAACAGGATTGAGTGAATTTAGTAATAATTTTCCTGAAAGATTCTTTGATGTAGGTATAGCTGAACAGCATGCAGTAACATTTGCTGCAGGTATGAGTACGGAGGGAATAAAACCTTATGCAGCAATCTATTCAACTTTTTTACAAAGAGCTTATGATCAGGTTGTTCACGACGTTGCTATTCAGTCATTGCCAGTTAGATTTCTAATTGATAGATCTGGTTATGTTGGTGCTGATGGAGCTACTCACGCAGGATCTTTTGATTTAACTTATCTTTCTTGTTTGCCTAATTTTATTGTTATGGCTCCATCAAATGGAAATGAACTAAGAGATATGATTTACACTTCTTTGTTTATTAATAAAAACCCTAGTGCAATCAGATATCCAAGAGACACAGTTTTACAATACAACGACAATCAAAAGTTCAAAAAAATTCCTTTAGGTAAATCAAATCAAATTCAGATTGGTAAAAAAGTAGCAATATTAAGTCTAGGTACTAGACTAAATGAACTTAATGAGGTATCTGACTTATTAAAAAAACAAAAGAAAATAAATCCTTCAATTGTGGATATGAGATTTGCTAAACCAATTGATTTTAAAATGATAAAGAAACTTACTAAGGAACATGATTTATTTGTTACTGTAGAGGAAAATGTTATCGGTGGATTTTCATCACAGGTTAATCAATATTTGTTATCAGTGAAAAAATCCCCACAAATTATTAATTGTTTTATGCCAGACTCATTCATAGACCAGTCAGATCTGAAGGATCAATATAAAATGGCAGGACTTGATGCTAATAATATTTATAAAAAAATAATTAATAAAATTTCTTAAATATTTTTTGAATTATTAATTAACAATAAATCAGCTATTACAAAAGCAGTCATTGCAATACCTACTGGCACAGCCCTAATTCCAACACAAGGATCATGTCTTCCTTTGGTTGATATTGATGTGTTTTTACTATTTTTAGATATTGTTTTTTTTTTGCTTAAGACTGAACTTGTTGGTTTTACAACATATCTAAATACAATATCTTGTCCTGATGAAATGCCGCCAAGAATACCTCCTGCATTATTTGACATAAAACTAATTTTATTTTTATCTATTTTCATTTCATCAGAAGAAGTTAGTCCATTTTGATTTATAATATTGAAGCCTTCACCAAATTCTATGCCTTTTACAGCATTGATTGACATTATTGCTTTAGATAATTCACTGTCTAATTTTTGATATATAGGTTCTCCTAATCCAGCTGGCATATTTTTTACTCTAACTTCAATTATAGCACCCAAAGATGATCCTTTTTTTCTATGTTCTAAGACAAGTTTTTCCCATATGGGAATAATTTTTTTATCCGGAGCAAAGAATGGATTTTTATTAATAATTTTTGTATCCCATGTATTTTTTTTGATTTTTTCATTTCCAATTTGTACAACAGCGCTCTCAATTTTAATCTTTTTGAATTTAGAATTATTAATAAGTATCTCTGCTAATGATCCAGCAGCTACTCTCATAGCAGTTTCTCTAGCACTTGATCTACCTCCACCTCTATAATCATAATTATTATATTTACTCCAATAAGTAAAATCAGCGTGTCCAGGTCTAAATTTATTCTTTATGTCACTGTAATCTTTGGTTCTTTGATCATTATTAAAGATTATTAGAGAAATAGGGGCCCCCGTGCTTTTTCCATCAAACACTCCAGATAATATTTTCACAATATCTGATTCTTTTCTTTGAGTGGTAAATTTTGATTGTCCAGGCTTCCTAAGATTCAATCTTCTTTGAATAAAAGAAATGTCGATCTTGATATTGGAAGGAAAACCGTCAACTACACAACCTATTGCTTCTCCGTGACTTTCTCCCCAAGTGCTAAATCTTAATAAATTTCCAAAAGAATTATGAGACATCAGTTAATTTTTATTCGAAAACTCACTTAATAAATCGGATACATTTTGAGCTTCATCTACAGCAACCATTCCAACTGTATGATACCCACAATCTACGTGATGAATTTCTCCAGTTACACCAGAAGACAGATCACTTAAAAGATACACACCTGTATTTCCAACATCCTCTTGAGAAACATTTCTTTTCAAAGGAGAATTTAATTCATTCCATTTAAGTATGAAGCGAAAATCTCCTATACCAGAAGCCGCAAGAGTTTTAATTGGGCCCGCAGAAATTGCATTAACTCTTATATTTTTATCTCCCATATCTACAGATAGGTATTTAACAGAAGCTTCTAAGGCAGATTTTGCTACACCCATAACATTATAATGAGGCATGACTTGTTCAGCTCCATAATAAGTCAAAGTTAATATACTTCCACCCTCGTCCATTAAGTCATAGCAATATTTACAACTCTCTGTGAAAGAATAACATGAGATACTTAATGAATTTAAAAAGTTTTCTTTCGTAGTCATAACATACTTTCCTCTTAGTTCATTTTTATCTGAAAAAGCAACTGCATGAACAAAAAAGTCTAAACGACCCCATTTTTCTTTAATTTTATCAAAAGCTTCTTTTGTTGATCCTTCTTTATTAACATCGCATAAAATTAATGTTTCAGAACCAATACTTTCTGCCAAAGGCTTAATTCTTTTTAAAAGCATTTCGTTTTGGTAGGTAAATGCTATTTCAGCACCATATTTGGCACACTGTTGTGCTATTCCCCAAGCTATGGACTTGTCATTAGCGACACCCATAATTAACCCTTTTTTACCTTTTAAATCCATATTATTAATTTGATTGTATATTATATTATCATTAAGAATTACTACAATGTTAGATAAAAATAAAGATCCATTATCTCTTTTTAAAGAGTGGTTTGATTTAGCTAAGAAAAATGAAGTAAACGATCCCAATGCAATGAATCTAGCGACTGTTGATACAAAGTATAAACCTCATTCAAGAATGGTGCTGTTAAAAGATTTTTCTAATAGGGGTTTTGTTTTTTATACTAATTTAAATAGTAATAAAGGAGTTCAATTTAAAGAAAACCCTAATGTCGCTCTAAATTTCCATTGGAAATCATTGCAAAGACAAATTCGGATTGAAGGGACTATTAGCCAAGTAGAAGATAATATTGCCGACGATTACTACAATTCTAGAGGTTATTTAAGTAGGATAGGGGCTTGGGCTTCCAAGCAATCTTCATTATTGAATTCAAGAGAAGAATTAGAAAAATTAATTCAAGAGTTTAAAATAAAATATCCAGATGAAGATAATGTTCCTAGGCCTAATTTTTGGACAGGTCTTGTAGTTCTACCTAATTTAATAGAATTTTGGCAAGACATGCCTCACAGAATTCATGATAGATTGGTTTTCGAGAGAAAAGAAAATGGATGGGTAAGCAGAAAATTATTCCCTTAATTATTTTCTAAAATAAATTTCTTCCACCTACCTAATAAATCAGAGCTAGAAGATTCTTTATGATTTCCTCCCACTCCAAATTTGAGCTCAATCTTAAGTTTTGCAGCGATCTCTAATTCTCTTACTTTAGAAGGATCGGATCGATCTCCACCATTTGCAAAAATAATTTTATGGTCCTTATACTTATCATAAACTTTTTTTAATAAATCTGATGCGGAGTCATCACCGTCATTAAACTCCATGCACTCATCAACTACTCTTAAATTTGAAGTTACATAAATTCTATGTTTTATATCCATGAAAAAATTACCTTTTTTTCTCTTTAGCCAATCGTTGCTATTTAAACCAACTATAAGGTGATCTGAAAAAGACTTGCATTCCTCCATCATCATAATATGGCCGGGGTGAATTGGGTCAAATCCACCAGATACAATTGAAATAATTTTTGTCATTAAGAGATACTTTGTATGTACCGTTCTAATTTTACTTGATCTTTTTGACTTAAATATTTTGGACTTACTTCTAATATATCGTGCCATGTAGCAAGATAATTAAGATTGACTTTCATTTTTTTTAAATTCAAGTCAGCTTTCTTATAAATACCATAATAAAAAGCAACATAAATATCTTTTACTATCAATTTATTGAGTCTTAGAGCTTTAATGAAATGAAGCTTACTACCTGCATCAGTAGCCATGTCTTCTATTAAAATGGAGTTTCTATTCTTTATGAACTCTCCTTCTATTAATTTACCTTTACCAAACCCCTTAGGCTTTTTTCTTATATAAATCATTGGCTTTTTTAATTTTTGAGAAATGTAAGAGGAGTAAGGAATGCCAGCTGTTTCACCCCCCGCAATATAAATTTCTTTTTTATACTTTTCTTGTATTTGTTTGGTCATCGCATTGATTATTATCTCTCTTTCTTTAGGAAACGATATTAGTTTCCTACAGTCAACATAAACTGGACTTAGTTTACCTGACGTTAGAGTAAATGGTTTTTTAAAATTAATGTTAACGCAGCCAACTTTTAAAAGAATTTCAGCTACCTTAAAATTTTTTTGTTTTTTGAGCATCTATTAGAACAATACTTAACATTATTCCAGTCCTTTTCCCATTTTTTTCTCCAATTAAATGGTTTTTTGCAAACTACACATATTTTTGAATCCAAATTTTTTTTATTAGACAATTTTATCTAATTCTTTTTTAGATAAAGATCCTGAAATTATCATAAGTGGACATTTCAATAAATTAGATTTTTCATAGATTAGCTTATCTATTAATGGACCTGGCTTTCCAATTTCTTCGCTACTTGCTAAAATAATTGAAGAATTAGATGAAAAATTATTTAAATAATTTATAAACTCATCTAAATTACTTGATAAAAAAACCTTCATATCTGCTTTAATCTTACATTTTTTCAATAAATAACTATGAACTTTTTTGTGTTTTTCTTTTTCCAAGTTGATTTGATCTTTATTGATAATATTTTCAGTCGTACTGGTAAGAAGCATTTGATCAGAGATAGATTCAGCAAAACTTATTGTAGTAATATTACCTTTAATTGATTTAGCCCTTACCATAGCAAATTCTACTGCCTTCCACATTTCTTCAGTTCCATCAAGAACCACAAAGTAATTTCTTTTTAATTTTTTTTTTGTCATTTTTTTCTTAATAAATAATTTGATAATAAGCTGAATAAAATTGCAAACATTATGAGTGCAGAAATATAAATATATGGGCTATTATATAGCATATATTCAATTTTTTGAATAAAACCTTTTTTCTTAATTGTTAAAGATTTCTTTATAACCGCATTTACTTCATTATCAATTATTTTATAAAAATAAATATTAATTATGCCGCTATTAATGTTATCTGGAACTTTAAATTTACTAAAAAATAAGTTACTTCCAACTTCAATTAAGGGTTTTTCAAAATATAGTGATTTTTGCTCTAATCCTTTCCTAATTTTAAAAAGTTTTGAACTAGAATTAGAAATTAAAAAATGTTTTTCCTTTAATTCTTTAATAAGAAACAATTCATTTATACTTTTTGTTGGAAGAGTAAAAATTGCAAAAAAACTTGGTATATCATTGTATTCAATGTATTTGTTAGTCCATAATATATTTTTTTTAACTTTTTCAATTATGCTTATATCTTTTTTTTCCCCTTCCATAATTACAATTAAATCGTGTGTAGGAAATTTTTGACCAAATAGAACTATTTCCTCACCTAGAAAATTACTTTTAATTTCTATATCGTATTTATCTAATGAGAAACTTGATGAAAACAAACTGGTATTAACAAAAAATAAAAATATAACAAAAATATACTTTTTCATAATATTCCTAATTTGTATATATACACAGGAGTTCTCAATAATTCATAAATAAGAAAACTTGCTATGATTAGGATTAAAAAACCAAAAGCTACTTTTAATACATCTTGTTTAATTTTATCTAAAATTCTTGAAGAAAGAGCAGCTCCAAAAGAACTACTGATAATAAGAATTATAGCTAAAATGAAATCTATATTTTGATTTACAAGAACTTGTAAAATAACAGATATTAAAGAGACAACTGTAATATTTAATAAACTTGTTCCAATTACAGAAACTGTTGTCATTCCAAGTATATAAATCATACAAGGAACTAATATGAACCCACCTCCAATACCTGTAAAGCCCGTTAACATTCCTATAAAAAAACCAATTATAAGTGGTGCAAAAATACTTATATAAAGTTTTGATTTTCTGAATTTAATTTTTAGCGGTAGTCCATGTATCCAAGAATGTTCATGTAGTTTAAATTTACCTCTTTTTTTTTTAAAATTTTCTCTAGCTGCTTCATACAAAATGAATAACGCAGTTAGTGACAATAAAATTGCATAAAAAATATATAAGTAATTTTCAATTAAACCAGTGTCATTTATTTGTTTTAACGCAAATACCCCGCAGAGAGTTCCAATAAAACCACCAATAATTAAAATACTTCCCATTTGAAAATCGACATTTTTTTTTTGTAAATGACTTAATGCACCTGTTGATGAAGAAGCAAATACCTGTATGGTAGTTGTACCAACAGCTATACTAGCAGGAACACCTGCAAGAATAAGCAAAGGTGATGCTATGAAGCCACCACCAATACCAAACAAACCAGATAAAAAACCAATAGATAAACCAAGAGATAAAAGTAAATAAATATTTATAGAAATTTCAGCTATAGGAAGATAAAAACTCATAATTTTAAAATATTTATTATATTATCTATTAATATAGATATATAAAATTAAGCAATGATTAATTATAAATTAATGTTTGCTTGCTCTAAAGATGGCTTTATAGCTAAAAAACAAGGTGATAACCCACAATTATGGACTTCTAAAGAAGACAAGGAATTGCTTAAAAATAATCTTGAAAAAATTGATTGGACAATTATGGGAAGGGTGACACACGAGCTAAACCCAAATATTGATAGAAAAAGGATAGTCTTTACAAGAAAGGTACAAGAGCCACAAATAATAAATCCTGAAATTAAAAATCAAATATATTTTAATCCAGATATAAACCAAATATCAGATTTAGAAAATATTATTGGAAAAAACTCAAATGTTCTTATCTTAGGTGGAACAAGAGTCCATGATTTTTTTTTATACATTGATGTTATTTCTGAGATTGAAATAACTTTAGAACCTTTGGTTTTTGAAAAAGGATTGCCCGCTTTCTCATTTATTAATTTTAAGGATCTTGAAGATTTATTAATATCTAGAAATTATAAAAAAAGGGAAAAATATTTAAACGAAAGCACAATTTTAATAAATTATTCAAGATAATTTTTCTATTAATTTTAAATCTTCTTTCGTATTTATATTCATAAATTCTTTTTTATCTTTACTTTGAAATTTTAAAATCTCAAAACCTATTTCTGAAGCAACATTCATTATTTTTAAACCATCAGATTCAATTAGTTTTTTTTCGATATATTGAAATGTTTTTATTGACCAAAAAGAAAATACAGGTTCTATTTTACCGTTAATTTCAGAAATAATAACAGAGCTTTTTAAGTTATTATTTTTTATAAAATTATCAAAATATTCTAAGGGAATAAAAGGAGAATCTGTTGGTACTAAAACAAACCAGCTTTCTTTATATTTTTGAAATTTGTGTTCTTTCATAGCGGCATGTAGACCAGCTAAAGGACCTTTAAATCCTTTAATTACATCAGTTACAATTGGAAGATTAAATTTTTGATATTTTGTTTTATCTTTATTTATATTTATAACTATTTTATCAAACCTCATCTTTAAAGTTTCAATGATTGTTTGTATAAAGCTTTTATTATTTATCTCTAAAAAACTTTTGTTTACAAAATTCATTCTAGATGATTTGCCGCCAGTTAATATTACAGCAATATATTCACTACTCATATTTAAATCTAAAATCACCAGAAAGAATATTAAATCTTTTCCCCCTAGCACGCCCAATCATAGTAAGTTTCTTTTTTTTTGCTATTTCTACAGCCCATGATGTAAAACCTGATCTTGAAATTAATATAGGTATTTGCATTTTAATACATTTGATGACCATTTCGCTTGTTAACCTTCCAGTTGTATAAAAAATCATATTTGTTGGATTAATATTTTTATCTAATATAAGGCCAGCGATTTTATCAACTGCATTATGTCTTCCTACATCCTCAAAGTAATATAGGGGTTGATTTGTGTCACAAAGAACACAACCATGAATTGCACCAACTTTAAGGTATAAGCTTGGCTCATTATTAATAATTTTTGATAAGTTTATTATTTGATTATGCTTAATGGTTATTTTTGTATTCAGAGAAATACCATTAATTTCAGATATTAAATCACCAAACACAGTACCTTGAGCACAGCCGGAAGTATTAACCTTTTTTTTTAATTTTTGCTCAAAATTTGTCTTTAACTTAGTTCTTACTACTAGTGTTTGTAAATCTTTATGATATTCAATTTTTTTTACATCACTCATACTTTTAAGCATTCCTTGATTAAAAAGATAACCTATAGCTAAATATTCAGGATAGTCTCCAATAGTCATCATTGTAACAATTTCTTGATTGTTGAGATAAAGAGTTAAAGGTTTTTCAATAATTATAGGTAAATTAATTATATTGTTATTTTCATCTAAAGATTTTTTATACTTAAATAATTTTGTATTATTTACACTGGGCTTAATAATAAAATCTGACATTATTATTTCAATTGTAGTATGGTGTTTTAATGAAAACAATAGCTGTAATTGGATGGAAGAATAGTGGAAAAACCACACTTGTTTCTAATTTGACAAACTACTATTCAAAGAAAGGAATGAAAGTTGGTGTAGTTAAACATGCTCATCATACTTTTGATATAGATCATGAGGGAACTGATAGTTATAAAATTAGGAAATCCGGAGCTTATAAAACAACAATTGCTTCTGACTTACGCTTGGCCCATATGGTAGAACAAAAAGGATTAGATAAAGATATAAATTATTTTAAAAGTTTAAATCAAGATTGTGATATTTTGATTTTTGAAGGGTTTAAAAAAAATAAAGATTTAAAAAAAATTGAAGTCCAACTTAAAAAAAATAATAAAGAAGACTTATTTTTAAATACAACAAAAGTATTAGCTGTAATTACAGATATAGATAAAAACTATACAATACCATTTTATAGACATGATGATATTGAGGAAATAGCCAAATTTATTCTTTTAAATACATGAGAAAATTAATTTCAAAAGATCAAGCTGTTCAAATTATAAGAAAAATTAAAATTAATCCCAAATTAAAATCAAATATCAATATTAAAAATGTAAGAAATCATAAATCTTTAAATAAAATTATTTCTCCCATTAACTTACCTGAATTACCTAGCCCAGGATTAGACGGTTATGTTATTCCAAACCTTAAAAAGACTAGATGGAAAATTCATAAAAAAGAAATTGTTTGTGGAAGTAAATTGTTTAAACCAAATAAAGATTTTGCTTATAAGGTTAATACAGGATCATTTATTGATTCAAGTTTTAAATATTTTATTTCTTTAGAAAACGCAAATACATCTAATGAAATATTAACTTTTAGTAAAAAAGATGCTTCTAAAAAAGATATCAAAAAAATAGGAGAAGATTTAAAAAAAAATGCATTAATTTTAAATAAAGATGATTATCTAGATGAATTTAAGATAGCATTACTAGCTTCAGTTGGAATTAAAAAAATACTTTCTTATAGAAAATTAAAAGTTGGTATTTTTTCCATAGGAGATGAACTTATAGATTCAAATAAAAAAAAAATAACAAAATCTAAAATATTTGATTCTAATAAACATCAAATTATCAATTTTTTAAAAAACTGGCCTGTTCATATCAAGGATCTAGGGCTATTAAAGGATAATGAAAATTCTGTTTCAAAATTTTATAAAAAAAATGTTAATAAATATGATTTAATTATTAGTTCTGGAGGTTCTTCTACAAGTGATAAGGATTTTATTTCAAGTTTTTTTGTCAAAAATTTTAACATTATTTTTCAATATATTAAAATAAAGCCTGGTAGACCTTCTATTTTTGCAAAGTTTAATAATACTTATATCTTCTCACTGCCTGGTAATCCATTGGCAGTTACTGTAAATTTATTATTCATAGTGTCTGAGTTTTTAAATTTATTTGCTTCTGGCAAAAAAATATTTCCAGAGCTTGTAACCTCAGGTTTTGAAATTAATAAAAAAAATGATTTTAATAATTTTTATAGAGTTAAAATCAATTCGAAAAAAGTTGCTACTCTTTATAACTCAAAAGGTTCTGCCAAATTAGTTTCTATTAGTAAAGCAGATGCTCTATTAGAAATACCAAAAAATATTAACAAGATAAAAAAAGGAGATAGAGTTAAAGTATTTAGATTTTAATTTTTATATGGATAATATTATTTATTTTATTTACTGATAACAAATTATAGTTATTTTCATTGCAAAAATTTTTAAAATCATATTCTGATAACTTATCATCACTTTCGATATGAATTATTGAATTTTTTTCTAAATTTTTAATATATTTTTTTGTTTTTAAAACAGGTATTGGACATTCATATCCTTTAGTATCTAAATGTTTTATTTCTTTTTTTTTCATCTTTAATAAGAAAAACTTATCATATTTTCTATTTTAATTACAAATACTTATTGCATATATTAATAGATATCATTATTTTAATTTAAAATGGACATAAAAAATTTAGAGATTCTTCTTGTTTTGGATTCAGAAAAACATTTTAAAAGAGCTTCAGAAAAACTTAATATTTCACAACCTGCTTTATCTATGAAGTTAAAGTCACTTGAAAATGAAATAGGTGTAACTTTAGTGAGGAGAGGTAAAAATTTTTTGGGTCTTACTCCTGAAGGTATGATGCTCAAAAATAGATTTATAAA
>PAHR01000025.1 GCA_002705265.1 Pelagibacteraceae bacterium
AGATACAAAAATATTTTTTTTTAATTCATTATAGCTTAACCACTTGTTAATCGAACTTGAATAACCCACTACATGCAAATTATTATTTTTGATATCACAAATTATCTTATTGTCCTCATCTTTTAATACAGCTTCAGTCACTAAATACTCTTTAGGTATAGTCCAAGAAAAAAATTTTTTTCCTGATTTAACTTTTTTAATTATAAAATTTTTGTTAATATTTTTTTTAATATATTTAAGAGTAAGTCGATTAAATTTTCCTGCCAGACTTCTATTTAGTGGAAATAAATCTTCTGCCCATTTTTTGAGATTGTTAATGCTCGTCATATACTTTCAGCTTTATTTTTTCTATAATAAACAAACTCTCTATATCTTCCAGATCCACCTGAAAAGGGTGAAATATTTATATATTTAAGAAAATAATACTTTTTTAATAAATTAAAATCTTTGCCCAAAACCTCCACATGTCTTTTGCTTTTGGGAAATAAAAGATAGTTTGAATTTTCATGATAGAGTAAATTTGGCGTATACTTTTTATTAATTAAGTTTAAATAATTTTTTAATATTTTGGGATCCATTTCAGAAAAAGATCTAGAATTAAAAACAACATTACATTTTGGAATTGAATTCATCAAAATATTATTCTTAAAATATGGTATCAAATTAATTTGACCGTTCTTGAAATCTTTTGGATTTAAAACAAAGTTTACTTTTAAATTATTTTTCCTTAAAAAATAATACTGTATTAAACATCCTTCAAAAAGGTCTAATGAATAAATAGTTTTAAATTTTTTTTTATTAAAGATAAGTTTTATAAAACCACCATAACCACCTCCAATCTCTAAAAATTTTAAATCACTTTTTTTTGATAAAAGTTTGTTAATTTTTTTAGCAAAGTAATAATGTCTAGGAGAATCGGGTAATATATTTTGTTTTTTATAAGTTAAACCATATGGATTACCAATTCTTTTATCTAGAGAAATTTCCTTAAGATTTTTAAGTTCTTCAAATTCAATTGCGGAATCTATGTCTCTTAAAATTTGAGATTTGTAAGAAACTACGTTAGTTATGTTATTCCATGGAGGTGTAACTAAACCATAGCTAGCATCTGTCTTAAATAAATTTGCAAATTTAAATTCGAGTTTTTGAATATCTAAATTTTCGAGAGCCTTGATGAAATCACTTCTTTTTTTTTGATTAATATATTCCCACTCTCCACCAAAATTTTTAATATTTTTTTTCCTATCTAATATATTAATGATTTCTCTAACTATAATTTTGTCTAATTTATCAGGTTTTCTAAATCTTTTGTCAGATAATTTAAATCTATCATGACTTTCATGGTTTTTTTCCTCAATTTTTGCAAAATTTTTTTGTTTTATAAACATGAATTAAAAAATTTTTGTAACATTTTTTTCAAAAATTTCAGTAAAATTTATTAATTCATACATCTCTAATATTTGAAATACAAGGCGGCGTCTCTAAAAGACTGTCTATTGACATTTGTTCATTTTCACATTTGTTTATATCTCTAAAAATTTGATACAATAAGTCGAAATACTTATTAAGTATTTTTTTATCATGTTGAACACAGGCATATACTGCATTTGATGCTAAAATATTTTTTTTCAACATTTCTTGAGATAAATAAGTTTTATATTTTAAATTATTTTTTGATTTAAAATATATTTTAGGTAATGAGTCTATGCCTAAAATATCAATATCTATTGAGTTTTCATTTGCTATCTTTCTCCAATTTTTCTTAATCTTTTTTCCGATTTCTGTTATTGTCTCCCAAGATTTTTTTTCCTTCATAATTTTAAGTGTTTCAAGAGCAGCTGTTGGGCCAATTCTTTCTGTCCAAAATGTGCTACTTACAAATGTAGTTTTTAAAGCTGTCATGATTTCTTTTTTGCCAATAATGGCGTTGATGGCATATCCATTTCCTAAAGCTTTTCCAAATATTGCTATATCTGGATTAACTTTATACTTTAAATGCAATCCTCCAAAGCTTTCTCTAAATCCCGAAGTACATTCGTCAAAGATTAGAATTATCTTTTTTTTATCAGCGATCTCTCTTACTTTTTTTAAAAAATTATTTGAAGGTTTGATATCTCTTTCAACTTCCATTTTTATAATTCCAATATTTTCTCTTTCTATAATTCTTTTCAGGCCTTTTAAATCGTTGTAGTCAAACATAAATGTAGTTTTACTTAAGCTTTTCGGTACCCCTTTTACACTTAATTTTTTTAATAAATGTTTATCTAGATTGCTTCTGTTATTTAAGTTAGCTGACAAATACCAATCATGCCATCCATGATATCCACAAACAGCTATTTTATCTTTTCCAGTATATGCCCTTGCAATTCTTATCGCTACAGCATTAGCTTCACCACCAGATCGAGTAAATCTTGCTTGATCTGCCCACGGGTGCATTGAAATTAGTTTTTCAGCTAGAAGAATTTCTTCCACTGAGTTTAATGATGACATATTCCCACTAGATACTGTGCTTATAACTTTTTTTTCTATTAATGGATGAGAATAGCCTAAAATATTTGTACCTATACCCATAGAGAATAAATCTGAATATTTTTTTTTATCTAAATCCCAAATATTATATCCTTTAGCCTTCACAAAATATGAGGGCCATCTATTAGGTAGCTGCAAATCTGGATTTTTTGAAAAAAGCATAGTTCCACCTGGAATAATCTTTTTTGCTCTTTTCCACATTTTTTGACCATTAGACATTATTGCACCTTCATTTCGCTTAATCATTAAATTATTAAAAAAAAGATGTTTTTTTTTTTATATAAAAGTTTAATTTGATCATATGAAAAATATATATTTTTAAAGTAGTTATATATATTATTAAAAACAATTAAATCTTCTGGTTCATCTAATGTAATTCTAATTTGATTTAAATCTTCACTATCTAAAAAATTATATTTCTTAATTTTGGGACTTCTTTTTATAAAGGGCGTGACGTGTTCTTTGTCAAATCTATTTTTTGCCAATTTATTTGCATTTTTTAAAGCAAGATATGAAAAAATTTCCACATCTTGTCCATCAGCAAAAGTTGGTCTGAGTGTATTGCTGCAGTAATCTAAATTTTTTGAAAAATAAGTATCAATTATTTTATCAATAATTTTATAATCTAAAAAAGGACAATCTGATGTTAATCTTATAATGTTTTGACATTTAAATTTTTTAGCTGTCTGATAATATCTTTTTAATACATTATTTTCATCTCCAGCATAAAAATTAACTTTTAATTTATTACAAATTTTATAAATTTTTTTATCATTTTCACTTTTTGTGCTAGCAACAATTATATTTGAAATTTTGTTACTCTTTCTTATTCTTTTTATCAAAACTTCTAGGGCAGTTTGGTTACCAATTTTTTCTAAGACCTTTCCAGGATATCTAGTAGAACTAAATCTGGCTTGAATTATTACACTTATATTTTTCATTTACTTCCATTTTCTTGGGTCAATTAATTGAAGATTATTAACTTTAAAAGTTTGAGGTATTTTAATATTCTTCAATTTGAAACTTTTAATAATTTTTCCTAATTGATAATAATCGTCAAAACCAACAATCATATAATCTATATGACTAATATTTTTCACAAAATGAATGCAGGCATCAATTCTAGAAATTTTATTATCTTCACACCATTTATCAATTTTTTGTAAAATAAATTTAAATTTTTGTAACTTAATCATTGGATAATTTTTAACATTTTGTAATAAAAATCCTTGTAAAAAAGAAGATCTTGATAAAAGAATTATTTGTTTTTTTTTCAAGTTTTTTATAAAATTATCTTTTAAAAATCTTTGGTCTAAAATATTTAATGGAAATTGAATTATATCTGGTTTCCAAAATCTTAATAATTTATTAACATCATTAGGCGAATATACAGATGCACCAAAATATTTTATCAATTTTTTTTTTTTAAGTTCATCAAATGCATCCAATATTATGGCTTTATTACTTCTTTTAAATATTGATAAGTCATGAAGTAAAATTGCATATACTCTTTTTACATTTAATTTTTTAATTGTTTTTTTTAAGTGACTTTGAATAAAAATTCTTAAATTTTTATTAGAAATATTACCTGGTATTATAATTTTAGTGATTATTTTTAAATTATTTAATTTGCTTTTACCAATTACTTTTTCACTAACTCCATAGCTGTTAGCAGTATCAATATATTCAATATTATTATTTTTACATAATTGATAAACTTTATTTATATGTTTTTTTGGTATTTTTTTTTTATTAAGTCCATATCTCATACCTATTTGAGCAGAACCAATTATTAAATTCATTATAAGTAAAGTTTATAAATTATTTTCAATTTTATACAAAGGCATATATTATTAAATGCATTACATAAATTATTTAGCTAAAATATATGAAAATGAAAATTTTAATACTTGGTTCATCTGGGTTCCTAGGTCAGATATTAACAAAGGATCTAAAAAAGATTAAAAATTTTAAAATATTTCACAATGGTATAAATTTTAAAAAGGTTGATTTAACCAATATTGCTTATTTAGAAAAAATTATCTTAAAATCTGATCCAGATATATTGATAAATTGTTGCGGATTAACTAATTTAAATATTTGTGAAATTAATAAAAAATTATCAAAAAAACTTAATTATGAAATAATAAAAAATATATTTCATATTAAAAAGAAAAGAAAACTTTTTTATAAAGTTATTCATTTTTCTTCTGACCAATTATATGATGCTAAAAATAAATCTGGAAATACCGAAAAGAATAAAATATTTTTAAATAATCAGTATTCAAAAGATAAGTATAAAGCAGATAAACTTGCTAGTAAAAATGGTTCTTTAATATTACGAATAAATTTTTTTGGTTATTCGGCAACTAAAAAAGGTTTTTTGAATTGGGTTTATGACTCTTTTTTACAAAAAAAAAAATTCTATTTATTTAATGATGTTTTTTTTAATCCAATTGGAATCTCAACTTTATCAAAAATAATAAGAAGATTAATTTTTATTATTTCTATTAAAAAGAAGACCGCAGGGATTTATAATATAGGTGCCAAAGATGGGATTTATAAAAATGATTTAGCAATTTATTTCGCAAAAAAAACCCATATATTTAACAATAATTTCGAAAGTTTGGGTGTAAATGAAATAAATAATTCTGTTAAAAAATCAAAAAATATGTTCATGAATGTTTCAAAATTTGAAAAAAAGTTTAATATTAAATTACCATCAATTAAAAAAGAAATTTCTCATGAAAGTAAAAATTTTTTAAAATATGCTTATAAAAATAGGTAAAAATAAGATATCTAAAAATAGCAAGACTTATTTCGTAGCTGATATTGCTGCAAATCATGATGGTAGTTTGGCTCGAGCTAAAAAACTAATTCGATTATGTGCCAAAGCAGGGGCTGATGCAGCAAAATTTCAGCATTTTAAAGCTGAAACAATAGTATTAGATGAAGGGTTTAAGAAGATTGGCAAAATTAGTCATCAAAAGAAATGGAAAAAAAGTGTTCACGAGGTTTATAAAGACGCTAGCCTTAATATTAATTGGACTAAAGAATTAAAAAAAGAATGTTTAAAAAACAAAATTGATTTTTTAACAGCACCATATGATCTTAATTATGTTGATTATGTAGATAAATATATACCAGCATTTAAAATTGGGTCTGGTGATATTACTTGGAAAGAAATATTAGTTAAAATTGCAAAAAAGAAAAAACCAGTTTTGTTAGCTTGTGGTGCATCTACATTAAAAGAAACTATAGATGCAGTACAAACGATAAGAAAATATAATAAAAAAATTATACTTATGCACTGCAACACGAATTATACCAATGATCCTGACAATTTAAATTTTATTAATCTCAATGCTCTTAATCAATTTAATATAATTTTCAAAGGTAAATTAATTTTAGGATTAAGTGATCACACCCAAGGCCATACATCTGTCTTAGGTGCAATTTCATTGGGGGCCAGAGTAATTGAAAAACATTTTACTGACAATAATAACCGCGAGGGACCAGACCATAAGTTTTCTTTAAATCCGTTAACTTGGAAAAAAATGGTTATTGCCGCAAGAGAGTTGGAGAAATGTATGGGAAATGGATATAAAAAATTAGAAATAAATGAAAAAAAATCAGTAATAGTTCAGAGAAGAGGGGTTTGGACAAATAAATATTTAAAAAAAGGAACTAAGCTTAAAATAGAAGATCTTAATTTTTTAAGACCATGTCCCAAAAGATCAATTTCACCATTTGATATAAAAAAATATATAGGCAAGAAATTAAAAAAAAATCTTTATAAAAATACATTATTAATAAAAGAATGTATAACTTAACAATTGTTATACCTTCTTATAATGAGAAAAAACTTTTTAATATAATTAAGAAGTTAAAAAAAAAAAATATTCTAATCATTGATGATGGATCGAAAATTAAAATTAGCAAACAAATAGCAGTATCAAATAAAGTAAGTATTATTAGAAATAATAAAAATAAAGGTTACGAATATAGTTTGCTAAAAGGTCTTGGTATTGCTGTTAAAAATTCTAAATATATTTTAACAATGGATGCAGATGGGGAGCATTTATGTTCTAATATTAATAAATTCTATAATTTTACAAAAAAAAATAAGATTGATCTTTTAATAGGATCTAGATCAAGATTTAATAGATTTAGTGAGAAGTTATTATCTTTATTATTTTCAATAAAATATAATATAAAAGATCCTATAAGTGGATTTAAAATATATAATTCAGCTAAACTTCAAGAAATAATTAAAAAAAATAAATTTAAAAATAATTTTTTAATAGATTTACTTAAAATTTTTATAGATAATAAACATATTGTAAAAAGTTATAATATTAAGTCGAGTAAAAATAATTTTAGAAAATCTAGTTTTTCTAACTTTATAACAAACATTAAAATATTATCCCTTATTAAATATTTGTAAGATTTATTAATTTTTTTTATTTAAAATTTTATACATATTAAATAAAATTATTTAGTTTTTCTTTATCAGGAAAAATAACCATAATTATTTTCCAAATTTAATTCCTTATCCTTTAAAAGACGCCAAACTGAACTTTCTACTATTGGTAAGATAAGTCTAAAATCCTTAAGACACTGAGAAAGAGTCGGCAATTGACAAATGCCATTTTGAATATCACTAAAATATCGACTTGTTAGTTCGCTCTGATTATAAATTGAGACTTTTTTTTTTTTATTATCCGGGCCAACAATTTCACCCTTGGTCTCATTAAGTCTGTAAGAGCCAAAATCTGAATAAATTTCAACTACTCTATCTTCACCAATAGCACTTTCTTTTCTATTGATAAGCTCAAGAATACATCCGTTTGAAAATTCGACCGACAAAACCCCATCAACTTCAAAATATCCAGAGCGTTTGGATTCGAATACTTTTGTGAAATCACAATGTACATCTGTAACCTTTGGTTCATTTCCTATAAGCATCCTGGTAAAATCTACATGATGAGCAAAATTACAAAGGATACCAAGATTTCCAGACTCATAACGGATCTTTTGCGCTTCGATATTTATATCTGAAATGTATCGGTGTAAATCCTGATATATACGATGATGATTTACAAACATTTTATCACTGTTAAATAGATCAAAATTAGCTAAATCAGAAGTAGTGTTTGTGATAGGTTTTTCAATAACTATATTGCCAAAATCTAGCTCCTTAGAAATATTTGATAGAAGCTCTCCTCGTACGTCTGCAGTTGTTGAAATAATAACTAAATCATAAAAAACTCTTGGAAGCTCTTTAATAAATTGAAAACCTTTTATATCTTTAAAAAAATTGGAAGAACACCTTCCAGAACTCTCGAAGTCTTTAATTAAAATACCAGAATTTTTTTTATCCAAATAAAAAAAATTCTCTAATGGATAAACTTTTTTTAAGGATTGTAAGTGACGGAATCCTAATGATCCCATTCCAAATATTAGAATATTCATATAAGATCTTTGAATACTGTTTGAATAAAAGATTGTGCATGTAGAGCGTCGCTAAGATCTGGAAGATCCTGATTTTTTCTTCCCTCCTTAACACATTGAATAAAAGCTTTTGCCTGCTCTAGAAAACCAGGTTTAATATCAGGTTTTTCATCTGAAATAGCTGAAATAACTTTATTCACTTTTGGTAAGTAACGGGCAACAGGATGCTCTTTGGTAGGATATTTGATTTCGAGCTTGTTGTAAATGGTCAAAAGTTCAAATGGTGTTAAATCATAGAACTCATTAAGACCATAAACTTTAATAGAAAAATTTGTCGGTGAATTAATCAAAAAATTAACTCGAACTTCAAAACGTTGATTTGAAGCATTGACGATACGAGACCCATTTCCCAATATTTTCTGAATATTATCGATATTTAATTCTCCACAAATATAATGAAGTAAGTCTATGCCGTGAACACAGTTTGAAAATACTTTATTAAAAGAAGCACCAAATAGTTTAGTTTCATTCGTACGTTCTGGTAGATTCATATCTATAAATAATTTCTTGGATGTGTTTAAGTGCATCTGGGATCTGAGATGCTTAATATTAGGATAATATCTTCGATTAAACCCAGCAATACAAAGTTTAAACTCTAGAAATGAGCGAATTGTTTCTAAATCATAAGAAATTGGCTTTTCAGCTAAAGTCCAAATTTTGTTTTGTTGACTCCACTTAATATATTTTGATGTATGCTCTGTATTACAAGCAATTATCAGGCCATCAAGATCAGTAGATTTTTTGTCATTAAAAAAATCACTACACCTAACTACTTTCTTGATTGAATATTCTTCAGCAAATTCATGTGCTGTTAAGCTGTCATCGCTTGATATTAGAATTTGAGGCTTATGTCCAATTGCTGAAAAAGCATCCATGTGAAATCTTGCGATATATCCACTTCCAACAATACCTAGGCAAAATTTTTTCATTATAAAATTTAATTAATGATTTTAATTTAGAAAAAATATTAAATTTTTCCTATAGATTTTTTACATGTATAAAATAAAATTAATTTTTTAAAAATTTTTTTCAGTGCATAAATCAAGCCAATTGAGCTATTAGTACTGGTCAGCTGCACGCATTACTGCGCTTCCACATCC